>DATFHM010000029.1:0-2900 GCA_035248385.1 Nocardioides sp.
GCGGACAGGTCGAAGCGCATCTGGTGGCCGAACACGCTCAGCGTGCCGGTGCCGGTGCGGTCACCCTTCGAGGCCCCCTCGTCGAGGACACGCTGCACCAGGTCGAGATATTGCCGCACGCGCCGAGCCTATGCCGAGAGCGACATCGGTCCGTAGACCTCGCGGTCGTTCTCGAAGAGTGTCACCTGGGCGACGCCGGCGTCGGCGAGCTCGGCGTAGGTCTCTCCGATCCAGGACTCGGCGTCCGCCTGGCTCGGGAACCGCTGCTCGGAGTGCTCCTCGACGGCGACGACGGCACCGGAGCCGTCCTCGAGCCGCCACCACCAGGGCCGGTCGGCCGGCGTCGGTGCGCGGAAGGTGGGCGGGTCCTCGGGCAGGGCGGCCATCAGGACTCCCTCACCGACGGGTCGACGAACGGCGGCTTGTGGATCACGAAGACCTCCTGCTTGCCCCGTACGTCGACGAGGACCTCGGCGTCGTCGGCGACGTTCGAGCCCACGAGCGCCAGGGCGATGCCCTGCTTGAGCGTCGGGGAGAACGTGCCGGAGGTGATCTCGCCGACCCGGAAGTCGGCGCCGATGGAGACGCCCATGTGCGGGCGCGGGATGGCGCGGCCGGTGGACTTCAGGCCGATCAGCTTGCGCTTCGCGCCCACCGCCTTCTCCGCGACCACCGCGTCGCGGCCCCAGAACGCGTCCTTCTTCCAGCCGACCGCCCAGCCGAGCCGCGCCTCGTTCGGCGTCACGGACGGCGAGATGTCCTGGCCGTGCAGCGGGTAGCCCATCTCGGTGCGCAGCGTGTCGCGCGCGCCGAGGCCGCAGGCCGCGATGTCGAACTGCTCGCCGGCCTTCATCAGCGCGTCCCACAGCTCGCCGGCGACGGCGTTGGGGGCGATCAGCTCGTAGCCGCGCTCGCCGGTGTAGCCGGTGCGGCACACGATGACCGGCTCGCCGGCGTAGTCGGCCTCGATGAAGGTGAGGTACTCGTGGCCGACCGGCAGGCCGGCCGCCTCGAGGGTGTCGTCGGACTTCGTGCCCTGGACCGCGATCACCACGTAGTCGCCGTGGTGGTTGACGACCTCGATCCCTTCCGGGGCACCCTCGGCGAGGCGGCGGTGCACCTCGGTGTTGTTGGCCGCGTTCGGCACCAGGAAGACGTGGTCGTCGTCCTTGTAGTAGCTGAAGATGTCGTCGACGATGCCGCCGGTCGCGTCGTCCAGGCACAGCGTGTACTGCGCCTGACCGGGGCCGATCCGGCCCAGGTCGTTGCTCAGCGTCGCGTTGACGTACGCCGCCGCGCCCGGCCCGCGGACCACGACCTTGCCCAGGTGGCTGACGTCGAAGATGCCCACGCTGGTGCGCACCGCCGTGTGCTCGGGCACGACGCCGGCGTACTGCAGCGGCATCGACCAGCCGCCGAACTCGGCGAACTTCGCGCCGAGGGCGACGTGGCGGTCGTGCAGCGGGGACTGGAGGAGGTCGTCGGCCATAGCCGGAAGATATCGTGCGAGACGTGACGACCTACGCCCTGCGCACCGCGAGCCCCGCCAAGACCAAGGCCGAGGCCGTGGTGGTCGGGGTCGTGCCCGGCCCGGCCCTCGCGCCGGGCGGCGAGGACGTGGCGGCGGCGTACGGCCGCAAGCTCAAGGGCCTGCTGGCCACGCTGTCGCTGACCGGCCGCCCCGGCGAGGTCGCGAAGGTGCCGACGAACGGCGTCATCGGGTCGCCGCTGCTAGTCCTGGTGGGCCTCGGCGACGCCTCCGACCCGCAGGCCGTACGACGCGCCGCGGGCAACGCCGCACGCGCCACCGGCACCGCCGCGACGATCGCGCTGGCCCTGCCGGCGGACACCCCCGAGCTCGCCCGCGCCGTGGTCGAGGGCTTCCGGCTCGGCGGCTACGCGTTCACGGCGTACAAGACCGGGGCGGAGACGACCGCACCCGCCGAGGTCGTGCTCCTCTCCCCCGCCGCCCGGCGCGCCGAGATCGTGCGGGCCGTCGAGGACGCGCAGGTGATCGCGGACGCCACCGGCGTGATGCGCGACTGGGTGAACACCCCCGCCGCCGATCTCACGCCACCGGCGTTCGCCGACGCGATCGTGGCCGCGGTCAAGGCCGCCAACAAGGACCTGACCACCAAGCTCAAGGTCGACGTGTACGACGAGGAGCGGCTGGCCGAGCTCGGCTGCGGCGGCACGCTCGCGGTCGGTGCCGGGTCCTCCGCCCCGCCCCGGATCACCGAGCTGCGCTACCGCCCGAAGGACGCGGTCGTCCACCTCGCCCTGGTCGGGAAGGGCGTCACCTTCGACTCCGGCGGCCTCACCATCAAGCCGGGCACGAGCATGGGGACGATGAAGGAGGACATGGCCGGTGCGGCCGCGGTCGTCCAGGCGACGCTCGCGATCGCGCGGCTCGGCCTCCCGGTCCAGGTCTCCGCCTTCGTCGGGCTGGCCGAGAACATGGTCGGTGGCGCGTCGATGCGCCCGGGCGACGTGCTCACGATCTTCGGCGGCACCACCGTCGAGATGCAGAACGCCGACGCCGAGGGGCGTCTGGTCCTCGCCGACTGCCTCGGGCTCGCCGTCGAGCGCAAGCCGGACCTGGTCGTCGACATCGCCACCCTGACCGGACACATGGTGCAGGCGCTGGGCGACCGGATCGCCGGCGTGATGGGCGACGACGAGACCGTCGCAGCCGTGCTGGCGGCGGCAGCGGCCGCGGGCGAGGACGCCTGGCCGATGCCGATCCCCGACTTCATGACCGAGCGGATCCACACCAGCCGGATCGCCGACATCGCGCAGTACGACTGGATCCGCTGGGGCGGCGGCCTGTTCGCCGCCGCGTTCCTGCGGGAGTTCACCGGCGGCCTGCCGTGGGCGCACCTCGACATCGCCGGCCCGAC
>DATFHM010000030.1:0-5989 GCA_035248385.1 Nocardioides sp.
GAAGCAGCAGGCCGCCGTGCTGGGAGCCCAGGAGCTCGGCAAGCTCGGCGGCGCGTTCGACCGGGCGAAGTTCGCCGGCGGCTCGGAGAACCGGGGCGGCGAGTCGACGCTCGGCAACATGGTGGCCGAGGTCCAGCGGGCGCAGACCCCCGACAACGTCGGTGGTCCCGCGCAGATCGCGTTCATGAACCCGGGTGGTCTCCGCGCCGACCTGGTCGGCACGGTCGTGGACCAGGCCTACCTCGACGCGCACCCCGGCTCCACGGCTGCCATCGGTGACCGGATCGTCACCTACAAGCAGGCCGCGACGGTGCAGCCGTTCGCCAACACCCTGGTGAACCTGCACCTGACCGGGGCGCAGCTCAGGACGGTGCTCGAGCAGCAGTGGCAGCGCACGGCTGTGGGCGGCGTACCGACGCGGGCGTTCCTGAAGCTCGGCATCTCGAAGGGCTTCAGCTACACCTACACGCAGGCCCAGGACCCCGCGCAGGCGGCGGGCGTCCTGAAGGGCACCGTCACCGGCATGTGGCTCGACGGCGTCGCGATCGACCCGAGCACGACGTACTCGGTCACGGTGAACTCCTTCCTGGCCTCCGGCGGCGATAACTTCCGCGAGCTCGCCAACGGCACCGCGAAGAAGGACACCGGTGTCACCGACCTGCAGGCGACGGTCGACTACCTGGCCGCCCGGAACGGGGCGGCGCTGCCGGTGGGCTTCCAGCAGCAGGGCGTCGGCGTCGCGTTCCCCGCGGACGCGCCGAGCCAGTACGGACCGCTCGACCACGTCAGGTTCGACCTGTCCTCGCTCTCGATGACGGGGGCGGCCGCGGGCGGGCCGATCGACACCACCGACACCACGGTGACGGTCAAGCTGGGTGGTACGACGCTGGGCAGCTTCCCGGTGACGACCACGGTCAGCAGCTCGGCCGACGGCAGCGCGAACAGCAACGACGAGGCCGGCACCGCGTCGGTCGACGTGGTGCTCCCGGCTACCGTCGGTGCCGACCCGACGCTCGTCGTCACCGGCGACACGACCGGTACGACGGTGCGGGTCCCGATCCACGTGGTGCCGGTGGCACCCGTGGCGACCGTGACGGGCGGCGACGCCGTCCAGGTGTACGGCCAGGCAGGCTCGATGAGCGTGACCGTCACCGGCAACCTCGGTACGCCGACGGGCACGGTCACCCTCACCGCCGGTGGCGTCCAGCTCGGCAGCGCGCCGGTCGGCCCCGACGGCACCGCCACGGTCCCGATCGCCGCGAAGAGTCTCGCCGCCAGCGGCACGCCGTACCAGGTGACGATCGGCTACGGCGGTGACGCGACGTACGCCGCCACCCCTGGCACCGCCTCGCTCACCGTCGACCGGGCGACCGCCACCGTGACCGGGACGCCGACGACCCAGAAGTACGGGAAGACGGCGACGATGAAGGTCACCGTGGCCGCGGACGGGGTCGTGCCCACGGGCACGGTCGCGCTGAGCTCGGGCTCGGTGCAGCTCGGCCACGGCACGCTCGGTGCTGACGGCACGGTCGTCGTGACGGTCGCAGCGAAGACGCTCGCGCCCCGCACGACGCCGTACCCGGTGACGATCACGTACTCCGGCGACCCCTCCGTGCAGGCCGGCACCGGCTCGGCCCCGCTCACGGTCGTCAAGGGTGCGGTGAAGGTCGGCGGGCACGCCACGACCAGCCGCGTGGTCGTCAAGCGGACGAAGGTCGGCATCGCGGTGACGGTGGTCAACGCGGACGGTGTCGTCGCGACCGGCACGGTGTCGGTGTCCGGGCCCGGGGGGACCCGGGTGACCGGCACGCTGGCCGGCGGCCGGGCGACGCTGCGGCTGAGGCCCTTCGCCACGACCGGCACCAAGCGGCTGACGATCAGCTACGCCGGCAGCAGCCTGCTGATCGGCGGCAGCGCGACCGTCATGCTCCAGGTGGTCAAGGGGTAACGTCCCGGCATGACGAATGCTGACGACCTGGTCAAGGTGCTCGGTGACGCGGGGCTGACGCTCGCGACCGCGGAGTCGCTCACGGGAGGGCAGCTGGCCGCGGTCCTCACCGGCGTACCGGGCTCCTCGAAGGTGTACGGCGGCGGCGTGGTCAGCTACGCCACCTCGGTCAAGATCGACGTCCTCGGCGTGCCCGAGGAGCTCGTCGCCGAGCACGGCGTGGTGTCCGCGGAGTGCGCCGCGGCCATGGCCGAGTCGGTGCGCGAGCTGCTCGGGTCCGACGTCGGGCTCAGCACCACCGGCGTGGCCGGGCCCGAGCGCCAGGAGGGCAAGCCGGTCGGGACGGTCTTCATCGGGGTCGCGTCCGAGGCCGGGACGAAGGTCGTGCCGCTGTCGCTGTCGGGCGACCGATCCTCGATCCAGCGGCAGGTCGTCGACGCGGCGATCTCAGCGACCACCGACCACGTCGGGTGAGCCCCGTGCCGGAACATCCGTGCCTCGGGTAGCGTTGGACCCCACAGCACGTGCGCACGTGGCGCGCGGTGCGGTGGAGGACCGATCGGGTCGAGGGGAGACGACGATGGCGCTGTTCCGTGAACGCCTCGGTGACGTGCTGCGTGGCCGTCGCACCGAGCTCGGTCTGACGCTGCGTCAGCTGTCCGCTCTCGCACGGGTCAGCCTGGGCTACATCTCCGAGATCGAGCGTGGTCAGAAGGAGGCGAGCTCCGAGCTGCTCGCCTCGCTGTGCGACGCCCTGGACGTGCCGCTGTCGGTCGTTCTGCGCGACGTCGCCGACGCCGTGGCCGTCGAGGAGGCCGCGTCCGCGCCGACCCCGATCACCCCGCGGATCCCCGCCGCCGTGGTGGCCTCCGCGGCCTGATCGACGCCCGATCGGCGGCGGGTGACCGGCGTCTCGGAACGATCCGCCTGCCGTCGTACGTTCTCCGGACATGCACAGCCACTTCAACGGACTCAAGACCGTCGGCCTGCTCGCCGGCATCTTCGCGCTGCTGCTGGCGGTGGGTGGTGCGATCTCCGGCGCCACCGGCAACTCGGCCTTTATCTGGATCTTCGCGCTCATCGGCGTCGGCACCACGGCGTACGGGTACTGGAACTCCGACAAGATCGCGATCCGGGCGATGCGCGCCTACCCGGTCACCGAGGCGCAGCAGCCCGCGATGTACCGGATCGTCCGTGAGCTCTCCGCGACCGCGGGCCAGCCGATGCCGGCGCTGTTCGTGTCGCCGACCCAGGCGCCCAACGCGTTCGCCACCGGTCGCAACCCGCAGCACGCCGCCGTGTGCTGCACCGAGGGGATCCTGGGCCTGCTCGACGAGCGCGAGCTGCGTGGCGTGCTCGGCCACGAGCTGATGCATGTCTACAACCGCGACATCCTGACCTCGTCGGTCGCGGCCGCGGTCGCCGGCGTGATCACGTCGGTCGCGCAGATGATGATGTTCGCCTCGATGTTCGGCGGTGGCAGCAGCAACGACGAGGACCGTCCCAATCCCTTCGTGCTGATCCTGATGTCCCTGCTCGCCCCGATCGCCGCCTCGGTGATCCAGATGGCGATCAGCCGGACCCGTGAGTACGACGCCGACGAGGACGGCTCGAAGCTCACCGGCGACCCGCTCGCCCTCGCCTCCGCGCTGCGCAAGCTCGAGTACGGCACCGCCCGCGCGCCGCTGCCCCCGACCCCGCAGCTGCAGAACGCCGCCCACATGATGATCGCGAACCCGTTCCGGGCCCAGGACGTCTCCCGGTTGTTCTCCACCCACCCGCCGACCGAGGACCGGATCGCGCGGTTGGAGGGGATGGCGCGGGAGGGGCGCTGAGTGGCGGCTAATTCACGGGTTAACCCGTGAATTAGCCACTTCCACCGGGAAACTTCCCCGCAGGAGTGGCTATTTCTCCGCGCCCGTTAGCTCCGGAGCCGCAGCCCGCGCGGGGTTGCGACGAAGCCCGCAGCCCCCAACGCCTCGCGCAGCGGGGTGGAGCTGCCGAGCAGGGGAGCGCCGTCGGCCTTCTCGACGGTGAGCCGGCCCAGGTTGCCGCGGCGTACGGCGGTGGACAGGGCCTCCGCCGCCGGGGTCAGCTGGTCGGGCGCCTCCGACCAGGTGAGCAGGGTGCGGCCGCCGCGCTCGACGTACAGGACGAGCTCGCCGTCGACGAGGACGACGATCGCGCCGGCCTTGCGCCCGGGGCGGTGCCCGCCCTCGCCGGTCTCCGGCCACGGCAAGGCAGCGCCGTAAGAGTTCGCCGGGTCCGTCGCGGCCAGCGCGACCGCGACCGGCTTGTCGCCGACGGCGGTGTGGGTGCGCAGCCGGTCGACGGCGCCGGGCGTGGCGAACTGGGCCGCCCCGAGGCCCTCCACGAAGTAGCCGCGGCGGCAGCGCCCGGAGTCCTCGAAGGCGGTCAGCACCCGGTAGACCGCCGCGAACCCGCCGGCCACGCCTTCGCTCGTCACCGCACCCCGGGTGACCACGCCGTGCCGGTCCAACAGCCGCTCGGCCGTCGCGTGGGCGCGCCGCGTCGGGTCGGCGTCGACTGCCGGCAGCAGCGACCAGCGCCCGGCGGTCTCGGGCGGCCCGGTCCGGCTGACCCGGCCGGGGCGCCCCGCCGAGGCCCGCGACCGGTGCGTCGCCGACCCGTTGCGGGTCAGCGCACGCAGCGGCGTGAGCGTGTCGTTGGTGACGTGGCCGGCCCAGACCAGGGACCAGAGAGCCGCGCTCAGCGTGGCGTCGTCGGGCGGGTCGTCGCCGGCGGCGCGCGAGGCGACGGCCACCTGGTCGCTGAGCTGGCGGAAGAACCAGGCTCCGCCCGGCGCCAGGGCGTCGAGGATCCGCTGCTCCAGCGGCCCGTCGACCGGGCCCGGCTCGGGCAGCGTCAGGGCCGCCTGGTCGGCCAGGTGCAGGGACACCCAGCCGTCGGCACCGGCCAAGGCACCGTGCCCGGCCCACACCACCTCGCCTGTCGCGGTCAGCTCGTCGAGGTACGCCGGCTCGAAGTCGCGCACCCGCGCACCCAGCACCAGCGCCTCCAGCGCACTCGCCGGCACCGGTACGCCGGCCAGCTGCTCGACCGCGGCCACGACCCCGTCGATGCCCCGCAGCGCACCCTTCGTGGTCGAGATCCGCTGCCAGGAGAGCGCGAACCGGGCGAGCGTGGCCGGCGGCACCGGCTCGATCTCCTGCCGCAGCCGCGCCAAGGAGCGGCGTCGCAGCCGGCGCAGCACCTCGGCGTCGCACCACTCCAGGCTGTCGGACGACGCGGTCGGCCGGAACTCGCCGGACACGACCCGGCCCTGCCCCTCCAGCCGCTGCAGGGTGTGCCGCACGACCGCGACACCCAAACCGAGCCGAGCGGCGACCTCGCCGACCAGGAACGGGCCGTGGGTGCGGGCGTAGCGGCCGATCAGGTCCGTCAGCGGGTCGTCGACGGGCTCGGTGAAGGCAGCCGGCACGCCGGGCGGCACCGGCACGCCGAGACCGTCCCGCAGCCGGGCGACGTCCTCGACGACGGCCCAGGCCTCGCCGTACGGCATCCGCACGGGCACCACGCGTCGCGCCGAGGAGAGCCCGTCGAGCAGCTCGAGGTCCAGCCCGTCGACCGCACGGGCCGCGATCTCCGCGGTGGTCAGCGGCCCGAGCAGCCGGAGCAGGTCGACCACGCCCTCGGCGTCGCGCGCCCGCCGGTCGGGCGCGGTCCGCTGCAGCTCGGCCTCGACCTCGTCGAGCACCGCGGGGTCGAGCAGCTCGCGCAGCTCGGCGCGCCCCAGCAGCTCGGCCAGCAGGCCCTGGTCGAGCGTGAGCGCGGCGGCCCGGCGCTCGGCGATGGGGGAGTCGCCCTCGTAGAGGTACTGGGCGACGTACCCGAACAGCAGGGTCCGTGCGTACGGCGACGGCTGCACCGTCTCGACCTCGGCCACGCTGATCTCGCGCGACTCGATCCGGCGCAGCAGGGTGGTCAGCCCCGGCAGGTCGTAGACGTCGTTGAGGCACTCGCGCACGGTCTCGAGCAGGATCGGGAACGCCGGGTAGC
>DATFHM010000031.1:0-12273 GCA_035248385.1 Nocardioides sp.
TGACGCTGTGGGTGACGGCCTTCTGCGCGAGGCACACCTCCTCGCGGAACGCCGGGTCGGACAGCATCGCCGCGACCTCCTCGGCCGGAGCGTCGTAGACCATCTCGTGCAGCAGTCGGGTCGCCATGGCGCCATCATCGCAGCGATTCCGCAGCGTTCGTCGGAGGGCTGACGGCGACACGATCCCGTTCGCCAGTTGGGCCTGCTACCAGTTCTCGTTCCCGGTGACCCCGGTGCACGTGGGCCTGGCGGCGACGGCACCCTTCCCGGACTACGCGGAGGTGGCCGGGCCGTAGCGGCTCAGTGACCGGGCGGGTTGTCGCCGTTGTCGACCGGCGGCATGGTCCTGGTCCACTGGCCGCTGGTCGCGGCGCCGCGGGCGAAGTCCGTCTCCGCCGCGCCGACGCGGCGCGAGACCCGGGTGCCGGGGTGCTTGCGGTCGAAGCGCCACGCGATCACGAGGACCACGACGACCGTGGCGATGACGATGCTCCAGAACATCGGGAACTCCTCCGTCCCGGCGGGCACACGGGACGGCGTCCGACTGGATGTCACGGAACCTACCCCGCCCACGGCCCCGCCACACCGGCTTCCGGCAGGCATCCGCGGCCGCCCTGGAAGTGACCTCCCAGTAGCGCCGAACCGTGATCCGGCCGAGATCGAATCGGGTCGCGGTGTTCATGGAACCGGCACCGCGTGGCGGGTAGCGTCAGGGGGGTGTCAACGACGACGCAGGCGAGCCAGGCGACCCTCGGGGAACGCGGCCGGATCCTGACCGATGCAGCCGAAGCAGCACGACCCGGACGGGCGGGCGGGAGTGGAGGTCCACCCCGCGACCAGCTGATCGACCTGCTGCGCGACTACTTCCACCACGCCTCGACCGACGAGCTGGCGCGGCGTACGCCGGTCGACCTGTACGACGCCTTCGCCTCGCACTGGCACTGGGCGGCCGACCGCAAGCCCAACGAGGCGAAGGTGCGGGTCTTCACCCCGACCGTCGCCCAGAACGGCTGGTCGGCCGACGGGCACAGCGTGGTCGAGATCGTCACCGACGACATGCCGTTCCTGGTCGACTCCGTCGCGCTGCACCTGACCGAGAACCGCCACTCCCTACCGCTGCTGCTGCACCCCACCTTCGACCGGGACGGCAAACGGGAGTCCTGGATGCACCTGGAGATCGGCCGGGTCGACGCCGACGAGGCGGCCCGGCTGACCGAGGCGCTGACCCGGGTGCTGCAGGACGTCCGCGCCGCCGTCGAGGACTGGCCGCTGATGCTGGCCAAGGTCGGCGCCGTGGTCGAGGAGTTCGCCGAGAACCCGCCGCCCGTCACCGAGGAGGAGCTGCACGAGGCCACCGAGCTGCTCGGCTGGCTGATCGACGAGCACTTCACCTTCCTCGGCTACCGCGAGTACATGCTCACCGACGAGGACACCTGCCTGCAGCCGGTGATCGGCAGCGGCCTCGGCATCCTGCGCGACGCGGACCACCCGGGCGTCGCCGTACGCATGCCGGACGCCGTGCGGGCCAAGGCGACCGAGAAGACGTTGCTCGTGCTCGCCAAGGCCAACGCGCGGGCGACCGTGCACCGCTCCGGCTACCTCGACTACATCGGCGTGAAGCTGTTCAACGCCGACGGCAGGGTCATCGGCGAGCGACGCATCCTCGGGCTGTTCACCAGCTCGGCCTACACCGAGTCGGTGCTCGAGACCCCGGTCGTGCGGGCCAAGGTCGACGAGGTCATCCGGCGCAGCGGCCTCGACCCGCGCAGCCACGACGGCAGCGCCCTCATCGACACGATCGAGGGCTATCCGCGCGAGGAGCTCTTCCACACGCCCGCCTCCGAGCTCAGCACGCTGCTCGAGGCGGCCATGCAGGCGCGGGAGCGGCGCGCGGTGCGGGTCCTGATCCGGCGCGACACCTACGGCCGCTACCTGTCGGTGCTCGCCTACCTCCCGCGCGACCGCTACAACACCGCGGTGCGCGAGCGGTTCCAGCGGATCCTGGGGGAGCGCTTCGACGCGGCGTCGGTCGACTTCCACGTCTCGATCAGCGAGTCCGCGACCGCACGCGTCTACTTCGTGGTGCGGATGCCCACCGGCCGGCTGCTGCCCGACGACGTCGACACCGCCGACCTCGAGCGCTCGCTGCTCGAGGCCAGCCGCTCGTGGCACGACGGCTTCGCGGAGGCTGTCGACGCGGCGTACGGCGAGCAGGCCGGCGCCACCCTGGTGCGCCGGTACGCCGATGCCTTCCCCGAGTCGTACAAGGAGGACTTCGACCCGCGGGCGGCCGCGGCCGACATCGGCCGGATCGAGGACATCGGCGCCACCGAGGGCATCGACCTCGCCGTGTACGCCGACGTGGACGCCGCCGACGAGGTGCGGCTCAAGGTGTTCCGGGTCGGCGGCCCGATCTCCCTGTCGGGCGTCCTGCCGATGCTGACCTCCCTCGGGGTCGAGGTCCTCGACGAGCGACCGCACGAGCTCGGCGGGCTGGCGAACCGCACGTTCATCTACGACTTCGGCCTGCGCACCCAGGGCGGCCTCTCCGACGAGGCACGTGCGGCGTTCACCGATGCGCTGCGGGCCATGTGGGACGGTCGCGCCGAGACCGACGGCTTCAACAGGCTGGTGCTGCGGGCGGGCCTGGACTGGCGGCAGGCGACGGTGCTGCGGGCCTACGCGGCGTACCTGCGCCAGGGCAGCAGCCCGTTCACCACCGAGTCGATCGAGGTGGCGCTGGCCGAGAACGTCGACCTCGCCCGGCTCCTGGTGCGGCTCTTCGAGACCCGCTTCGACCCGGCGCGGTCCGACGAGACCCGCGAGCACGAGGAGCAGGCGGTCGTCGAGCGGATCGAGCGCGCGCTGGACGAGGTCGTCAGCCTCGACCACGACCGGATCCTGCGGTCCTACCTGACCTTGGTGCGCGCGACGCTGCGGACCAACCACTTCCAGACCGGCGACGGTCCCCGGCGCCACAAGGACTACCTGAGCCTCAAGCTCGAGCCGTCCGCGATCCCCGACCTCCCCGAGCCCCGGCCGCGCTTCGAGATCTTCGTGTACTCGCCGCGCGTCGAGGGCGTGCACCTGCGGTTCGGAGCGGTCGCCCGCGGGGGCCTGCGCTGGTCCGACCGGCGTGACGACTTCCGCACCGAGATCCTGGGCCTGGTCAAGGCGCAGATGGTGAAGAACACCGTGATCGTGCCGGTCGGCGCCAAGGGCGGGTTCTACGCCAAGCGGCTGCCCGACCCCGCGCAGCGCGACGCCTGGCTGGCCGAGGGTGTCGCCTGCTACCAGATCTTCATCCGCGGCCTGCTCGACCTGACCGACAACCTCGTCGACGGCGCCACGGTGCCGCCGAAGGACGTCGTCCGCCACGACGGTGATGACTCCTACCTCGTGGTCGCGGCCGACAAGGGCACCGCGACCTTCTCCGACATCGCGAACGCGGTCTCGGCCGACTACGGCTTCTGGCTCGGTGACGCGTTCGCCTCCGGCGGCTCGGTGGGCTACGACCACAAGGCGATGGGCATCACGGCCCGCGGCGCCTGGGTGTCGGTACGCCGCCATTTCCGCGAGCTGGGCATCGACTGCCAGAGCGAGGACTTCACCGCCGTCGGCGTGGGCGACATGTCCGGCGACGTGTTCGGCAACGGCATGCTCTGCTCCGAGCACACCCGCCTCGTGGCTGCGTTCGACCACCGCGACATCTTCATCGACCCCGAGCCGGACGCCGCGGCGTCGTACCAGGAACGCAAGCGGATGTTCGCCCTGCCGCGCTCCTCCTGGCAGGACTACGACAAGTCGCTGATCTCCGAGGGCGGCGGGGTGTTCCCGCGCACCGCCAAGGCGATCACGCTGACCCCGCAGATCCGTGCGGCGCTCGGCATCGACGACGGTGTCGACAAGCTCACCCCGAACGACCTGATCCACGCGATCCTGCTCGCGCCCGTCGACCTGCTCTGGAACGGCGGCATCGGCACCTACGTCAAGTCCCGCACCGAGAGCAACGCCGAGGTCGGCGACAAGGCCAACGACGCGATCCGTGTCGACGGCGGCGACCTGCGGGTGCGGGTGGTCGGCGAGGGCGGCAACCTGGGGCTGACCCAGCGGGGCCGGATCGAGTACGCCGAGGCGGGCGGCCGGGTCAACACCGACTTCATCGACAACTCGGCCGGTGTCGACACCTCCGACCACGAGGTGAACCTGAAGATCCTCCTCGACCGGGTCGTGGCGAGCGGCGACCTGACGGTGAAGCAGCGCAACGCGCTGCTCGCCTCGATGACCGACGAGGTCGCCGACCTGGTGCTGCAGGACAACGTCGACCAGAACATCGCGCTGGCCAACGCCGCGAAGAACGCGCCCAGCCTGCTGCACGTCCACGAGCACTGGATGCGCTACCTGGAGGGCGAGGGTCTGCTCGACCGCGAGCTCGAGGCGCTGCCCGACCGCGCCGAGACGGCCCGCCGGATCGAGGCGGGTGGCGCGCTCACCCAGCCCGAGCTGGCGGTGCTGATGTCCTACACCAAGCTCGTGCTGGCCGACCGGCTGCTCGCCACGGACCTGCCCGAGGACCCGTACCTGGAGCAGGACCTGGTCGGCTACTTCCCCTCCGCGATCCGTGAGGGGTACGCCGAGCAGATCGCCGATCACCCGCTGCGCCGCGAGATCATCGTGACCCAGGTCGTGGGCGACCTCGTCAACGGCGCCGGCATGACCTACTGGCCGCGGCTCGCCGCGGAGACGGGCGCCGACGTCGCCGACCTGACCCGCGCCAACTTCGTGGCCCGGGAGATCTACGGATCGCTGCCGTGGCGTCGCGAGGTCGCCGGCTACGACAACGTGCTCGACGCGTCCGTGCAGACCCGGCTGCGGGTCGAGATGCGCACGCTCGTCGAGCGTGCGTCGCGCTGGCTGCTGACGAACCGGCGCGGTGCCGACAGCCAGCAGACCGTCGACCACTTCTCGGGCCCCGTGCAGGCCACGCTGCTGCACCTGCCCGAGCTGCTGACCGGCCACGAGCTCACGGCGTACGAGGAGCGGCGGGCCGGCTGGGTCGCCGCCGGCGTACCGGAGGAGATGGCGGGGCGGGCGGCCAGCTTCGAGGTGGGCTACGCGCTCCTGCACGTCGTCGACATCGCGACAGCCCGGGGCCTGTCGCCGGACCTCGTGGCGCGCGTGCACTTCGCCGTGGGGGAGCGGCTCGGGCTGCCGGTGCTGCAGGACCGGATCGTCCGGCTGCCGCGCGACGACCAGTGGCAGACCATGGCGCGGGCCGCGCTGCGCGACGACCTGCACGCCGTGCACGCCGACCTGACCGCGCAGCTCCTCGCCGACGCCGACGGCGAGGGCGACCCGGACTGGGCCGAGCTGGTGGCGGCATGGGAGTCGCGTCGGGCCGCGGACATCGAGCGCGCGGCGACGCTGCTCGGCGACGTGTGCTCCGACGAGGACGCCGACCTGGCGCGGGTCTCGGTGGGCCTGCGGGCGGTGCGCTCCCTGCTGTCCTGAGCCGTCGCCGTACGCCGGTCCTACACGACCGGCGTCGGCGGCTCGCGCCCGTCCAGCACAGCAGCCGCGTTCGCCACCGCGAGCCGGGCCATCGCCTCCCGGGTCGCTCCGGCGGCGCTGCCGATGTGGGGGACCAGCACGACGTTCTCCAGGTCCAGCAGGCCCGGGTGCAAGCTCGGCTCGTCCTCGAACACGTCGAGGCCGGCCGCGCCGAGCGCACCGGTGCGCAGGGCCTCGACGAGGGCGGCCTCGTCGACGACGGGGCCGCGGGAGGTGTTGACGAGGATGCCGTCCGGGCCGATCAGCGCGAGCTCGCGCGCTCCGATCAGGTGCCGGGTCTCGGCGTTGAGCGGGCAGTGCAGGCTGACGACGTCCGAGGCGCGCAGGAGGTCGTCGAGCGGCAGGATGTCGATGCCGAGCTCGGCCGCCTCCGCGGCGTGCGAGCGGGTCGGCGTCGCGACGACGCGCATGTCGAAGGCGAGCGCGCGGCGGGCCACCGCCAGCCCGATCCGGCCGAGGCCCACGATGCCGAGGGTGGCGCCCGCGCTGAGGTCGAGGCCGACGAAGAAGGTCGGGCTCCACTCCCAGCGCCGACCGGCCCGGATGAAGCGGTCGCCCTCGGCGACGCGGCGTGCGGTCGCGAGCACCAAGGCCATCGCGAGGTCGGCGGTCGCGCCGTCCAGGGTGCCCGGTGTGTTCGTGATGCGTACGCCGCGCGCGCGTGCCGCATCCAGGTCGATGTTGTCGAAGCCGACCGCGAAGTTGGCGACGACCTTCAGCTGCGGGCCGGCCGCGTCGAGCAGCTCGGCGTCGACGCGGTCGCTGAGCCGCGCGATCACGGCGTCGCAGCCGGCGACCCGCTGGAGGACCTCCACGCGCGGGGTGTCGGAGCGCTCGGCGATCGTCACGTCCCAGGGCAGCGCCGCGATCTCGTCAGGGACACCGCCGGGTGGGGGAAAGGCGACGTACACCTTCGGGAGCACTCAGCCGGCCTTCTTCTTGGCAGGGGCCTTCTTGGCGGTCTTCTTCGCAGCCGCCTTCTTGGCCGGCTTCTTCTTCTCCGCCTCCGGCTCCTCGCCCCGTGCGGACTTCGCCGCCTCGACCGAGCGCTGCAGCGCGGCCAGGAGGTCGACGACCTCGCCACCGGTCTTGGTGGAGGTGGCGGTGCGCTGCACCTCGCCACCCTCGATCTTCGCCTTCACGACGGCCTGGACGGCCTCGGCGTAGTGGTCCTCGAACTCTGTCGGGTCGAAGTCGCCGGACAGCGTCTCGACCAGCGTGCTCGCCATCTTCCGCTCGGCGGGCTTCACGTCGCCGGTGTCGATGGTGAAGTCGGGGACCCGGATCTCGTCGGGCCAGAGCAGCGTCTGCAGCACGATCACCGGCTCGCCCTCGGGCACCTCGTGGACCCGGAGCAGCGCGATCGTGGTGCGCTGGCGCAGCGCCACGGTCACGACCGCCACCCGGCCGGCCTCCATGAGCGCCTCGCGCAGCAGCGCGTAGGGCTTGGCGCCGGTCGACTCCGGCTCGAGGTAGTAGGCCTTCTCGAACATCATCGGGTCGACCTGCTCGGCCGGGACGAACTTCTCCACCGCGATCTCGCGGGAGGCCGTCAGCGGCAGGTCGCGCAGGTCGTCGTCGGTGAGGACGACCATCTCGCCGTCCTCGGTCTCGTAGCCCTTCGCGATCTCGGAGTACGGCACCTCCTCGCCGTCGATCGAGCAGATCCGCTGGTAGCGGATCCGGCCACCGTCGGCGGCGTGCACCTGGCGGAAGGACACGTCGTGGCTCTCGGTCGCCGAGTACAGCTTCACGGGCACGCTGACCAGCCCGAACGAGACCGCGCCCTTCCAGATCGCACGCATGTGTTCACGGTATCCGACAGGATGGACAGCATGCCGTTCGTGCCGCCGATGCTTGCGACCAAGGGCGACCGGGTACCCGCCGGCGATGAGTGGGTGCACGAGGTCAAGTGGGACGGCATCCGTGCCATCGTGCTGGTGGAGCCAGGACGCGTCCGCGCCTTCACCCGCAACGGCAACCCGGTCGCGACCCAGCAGCTGGCCGGGCTGGGCGACCTCGGCCACGTCATGACCCTGGACGCCGAGCTCGTCCGCCTCGACGAGCGAGGCCCCGGCGCCGCGCGGGACGGCGGCCACCTCTGCATCTTCGACCTCCTCGCGCTCGACGGCCGCGACCTGACGGCATTGTCCTGGGAGGCCCGCCGCGCCGAGCTCGACGCGCTCCACCTCGGCGACGACCACTGGGTCGTCCCGCCGACGTACGACGACGGCGAGATGCTCCTCGAGGCCACCCGGGCCCAGGGGCTCGAGGGCATCGTGTCGAAGCGGCGCTCGGCGCCGTACCGGCCGGGCGTGCGGAGCCGGGACTGGCTGAAGTTCCCGCACCGCCCGCGCGAGTCGTACGTCGTGGGCGGGTGGCGTCCCGAGAAGGACACCACCGGCAACCGGCTCGGCGCGATCCTGGTCGGTACGCCGACGGCCGACGGGCTCGCCTTCATGGGCCGGGTCGGCTCCGGCCTGGCCGGGCGCGCGGGCGCACGGCTGGCGGAGCAGCTGGCGGGCCTGACCCGGTCGACGAGCCCGTTCGTCGATGCGCTGCCCAAGGCCGACGCGCTCGGTACCACCTGGGTCGAGCCGCGGGTCGTGGTCGACATCGAGTCGCTCGGCATCGGCTCGCAGGGCCGGTTGCGGCAGCCGTCGTACCAGGGCGTGCGGATCGACCTGACCCCCGAGGACCTGCGATGACCGAGACCTGGGTCGAGGTCGACGGCCGCCAGCTGAAGCTGACGAACCTGGCGAAGGTGCTCTACCCCGACACCGGGTTCACCAAGGGCGAGGTCCTCGACTACTACGCGCGCATCGCGCCGGTCCTGCTGCCGCGGCTCGCCGATCGCCCGGTGACCCGGATCCGCTGGCCGCACGGGGTCGGCCGGGAGAGCTTCTTCGAGAAGAACGCGCCGCGCGGCACGCCCTCATGGGTGCGCACCGTTCGGGTGCCGACAACAGGCTCCCGCGGCCCCAGCCGCAACGGCGACACCCTGCTGTTCCCGATCATCGACAGCCTGCCGGCGCTGATGTGGGCCGCCAACCTGGCAGCGCTCGAGCTGCACGTGCACCAGTGGACGGTCGCCGACGACGGCGAGCCGGTGGGCGCCGACCGGATCGTGATCGACCTCGACCCGGGGGAGCCGGCCGGCCTGCACGAGTGCTGCCAGGTCGCCCTGCTGGCCCGCGACCTGCTCGCCGAGCGCGGCCTCGACGTGCTCCCCGTGACCAGCGGCAGCAAGGGGCTCCACGTCTACGCGCCGCTGGACGCGCCGATCCCGCCGGACGAGGCCACGACCCTGGCCAAGGAGCTCGCCGAGGAGCTCGAGCAGGCCCACCCCAAGCTGGTGACGGCCACGATGACCAAGGCCCGCCGGCACGGCAAGGTGTTCCTGGACTGGTCGCAGAACTCGGGTTCCAAGACCACCGTCGCCCCCTACTCGCTGCGGGCGACGCCCCGGCCCCAGGTGGCCACGCCGGTCACCTGGGACGAGGTGGCCGAGGGGGCCGACGACCCGCTCGGCCTCGACCAGTTCTCACCCGCGCAGGTGCTGGCCCGGGTCGAGGAGCTGGGCGACCTGCTCGCCTGAGCTGAGTGCCAGGGCGAGCTGCAGCACCGCGTCGCGGCGCGCGGCGTCGACCTCGGGCCGCGGGTAGCTGTAGCCGACGATGGTCTCGCCGTCGAACATGTGCACCGCCGAGGTGACGACGAGACGGACCACGTCGTCGGGCACGCCGAGGTGTGGGAAGTTGTCGACGGCGCGCTCCTCGATGTTGTCGTAGAGGCCCTTCGTGAGCGGCGCGAGGCGCTCGCGCAGCTCGGGCTCGGTGCGCGCCGCGACCATGAGCTCGAACCACACGACATTGGTCTCATGCTTCACCCGCATCCGCGCGAAGTCGACGACCTCCTCGATGCCCAGGGGAGCGGCGCCCGCGGGTCGCAGCTCGTCGAAGGCTGCCATGTGCCGGCGCGCGACCTCCTCGGCGGCCGCGACGATCACGTCGAGGCGCGAGTCGAAGTGCCGGAACAGCCCGCCCTTGGAGACGCCCGACCGCGCGCAGATCTCCCCGAGCGAGGTGCGGTGGTAGCCGACCTGCTCGATCGACTCGATGGTCGCGTCGACGAGCTTGCCGATCGTCTCGGTGCGGCGCTGCTCCTGCGTGCGCCGGGCGGGCGCCTCGCTCACCCGGCCGAGGCCCGCAGGAACTGCCCGGTGCGTCGTACGCCGAGGCAGTCCGACGGCGTGCCGTCGCCGAACACGTGCTCGCCGTTGACGAGGACCGCGGTGACCGCGGCGTCGTTCCGGTTGACCATGCGGGACAGGTTGCCATACGTGCTGACCGTGCTCTCGGCGTACTCGTCCAGCGTGGCGTCGAGTGCGGCCGGGTCGACCACCACGACGTCCGCGCGGTCACCGAGGCGGAGGTGGCCGGCGTCGAGGCCGTACCAGTCGGCGAGCTCGCCGGTGAGCCGGTGGATCGCGTGCTCGATCGTCATGAACGGCCGGCCGGCGACCTCGGCATCGCGCACCCGGCGCAGCATCCGCAGCCCGAAGTTGTAGAAGGCCATGTTGCGCAGGTGGGCGCCGGCGTCGGAGAACCCGAGCTGGATGGCGGGGCTCGTCGACAGCTTGTTGAGCACCTCGGGCCGGTCGTTGGAGATCGTCGTGCGCCAGCGCACCTTGGTGCCGTGCTCGACGACCAGGTCGAGGAAGGCGTCGACCGGGTGCAGGCCGCCGCGGTCCATGCCGACCTGCCCGAAGGACTTGCCGATGACGGTCTCGTCGGGGCAGTCGACGATCTCGGCGTCGAAGAAGTCGCGGTGCCACACGCGCAGACCGAAGGTCGAGTCGTAGTCCTTGCGGAACCAGCGGCGGTACTCCTCGTCCTGCAGCAGCGCGTCGCGCTCGACCTGCTCGGCCAGGTGCAGCGCCGCCGCGCCGGAGCCGAACTCCTCGAAGATCACCAGGTCGATGCCGTCGGCATACACCTCGAACGGGACGGGCAGGTGCTGCCAGCGGAAGTCGCCGCCGAGCGCGTTCAGGACGCGGGCGCTGGGCGGCATGATCGCCATGAGCGTCCGGTTCGCCTTGATGTCCGCCGCCGACAGCAGGCTGGTCTTGAGCGGCTTGCGGCCGATGCCGAGCGTGCTGAGCATCATCGCCAGGATGCTGCGCGGGGACTTGATGTCGGGGCCGCCCTGCAGCACGCGGCGCCGCTCGCGCAGGATCGCGTTGAGGCGGCGCCGCTCGCGGGCCTTGGCGTACGTCGACGGCAGGGTGCGCGACCGGCACGTCTCGCCGTCGAGCTTGTCGAACATGAGCTGCTGGGCGGACATGCCGACGAAGCCCGCGTCGAGCGCCTCGGTGAGCCATCGCTCCATGGTCGCGCGCTCGGCGGCCGAGGCGCGGACGTCGCTGCGGGTCGCGCGGTCCAGCCCCATGGCGGCCGCGCGCATGTCGGAGTGCCCGATGAAGGCCGCGATGTTGGGGCCGAGGGGGAGGGCCTCGAGGGCCTCGACGTACTCGGCCGCGTTGGACCAGCTCCGGTGGCGTGCGACCGCGTCGATGACATGGCCGCGCGGGATCGCCTCGACCCGCCCGAAGAGGTCGCCGGCGTCGGTGGCATCGACGTGCACCGTCGACAGCGAGCAGGAGCCGAGGAGGACCGTGGTCACGCCGTGGCGGATCGACTCGCTCAGCGCCGGGGCGTCGAGCACCTCGACGTCGTAGTGGGTGTGGATGTCGACCATGCCCGGCATGACCCACCGGCCGGCCGCGTCGACCACGCGCGGACAGCTCGTGGTGTCCAGCGGATCCGGGCTGACGGCCACGACGCGGCCGTCCCGGATGCCGAGGTGGGAGCGGGTCGGGGCGGCCCCGGTCCCGTCGAAGAGCAGGCCGTCGGTGATCACCACGTCGTACGTCATGGCGAAATAGAAACCGATCGGTCTCTATCTGTCAAGGAGGGGGTGGCGCCGGGTCCCAGGTGGCCGAGCCGGTCACCTGGGACGAGGTGTCGAGGGAGCGGCTATCACCTGCTCTCGAACCAGGGACGGTGCAGGTCGTGGAACGTGGCGCCCTGCATGACGTGCTCGAGCTCACGGCGTACGTCGGCCGGCGGCTCGATCTTCTCGCCTTCCCGTGCCGCGCTCTCCGAGGTGAACGCGACGGTCTCCGTGAACGTGCCGTCCGGCTCGATCGCGAGCGTCGCACCCAGGATCTCCGGGCGCATCTCGTGCAGCATCGTGGTGTCGGCCATCATCGCCTTGAGGCGCGACGGGTCGTCCACGCGGCCCTGGATGATCTGGACGAAGCCCGCGCTGTCGGACCCGCCGTCCATCATCAGGGTGACGTCGTCGCAGTCGTGGAACTCGAGCGGGCCGTCCATGGCCTTGCCCAGCCGCTCGGCCCACGCGCCCTGCTCGGGCCGCTCCGAGTTGGCGGTCGCGGCCTCGCGCGACTCGAAGCGCACCACCGCGATGAGCTGGTCGTCGTCGGTGAAGCCGTACGTGCCGCCGAGCCAGCCGTCCGCGCCTGGTGCCAGGTCCCGACGCCACTCGTCGAGCAGCGCGTGGACCTCGTCCTGCCGCGTGCAGCGGCCCTGGACTACTTGGATGAACATGTGTTGCCTCCTCCGTCGTTCGTCGAACGGTCCGGTCGAGGCTGGGACGGGCCCCGGCCGGGCCCACCTG
>DATFHM010000032.1:0-4061 GCA_035248385.1 Nocardioides sp.
TCGAACGGCTCGCCCTCGGCGTAGACGTCGTTGAAGAGCGTCACGCCGTCGGCGGTCAGGGCCACGTCGTCGGCACCCCAGACCACGGACCCGTCGTCGGTGGCGATGCGCTCCAGCCGGGCCGTCACCAGCGGCACCCGCGGCGCACCCTCGCGCGCCTGGGGATCCTCGATGGTGAGCACGGCCCGTGACCCGTCGACCTCCACCCAGGGATGGGCGATCCGGACGAAGAGCATGCCGAAGTGGCCGCTGAACCGGACGTCGCCGCGAAAGGCCCACACTTGCCTGCCCGCGTCGTCGCCGGCGCTGCTCGCTGCCGCGTCGTACTCGTAGAAGAGATCACCGGTGCCGACGGGTGTCGCGCCCTCGCCAACCGAGCCCTTGCCGTCCGGCATCCGGCGCACGTAGTCGACGAACGAGCCTTTGATGCCCCAGCGCAGCCCGGGAGCCAGGCGAGGCTGGGCCGGCGGGGTGGTGATGTCAGTGGAGGTGTCCATCGGTGTTCCGCTTTCGACCCGGGGCTACACTGCCCGATCCAATAATGCTCGGTTACTATGCTTACATCATATGACCAAGGTTGCAATCGTGGAAGTCCATGATTGGCCGACCGGCTGAGTGAGGTTTGAACTACAAATCCGCTACAGAGATCCGTCAGGAGAAACAACTTGCCGACCATGCCATCCCCTGCCGCACCGCGCCCGTTGGAAGGCCTGCTCGTCGTCAGTCTCGAGCAGGCTGTGGCGGCTCCCTTCGCCACCCGCCAGCTGGCCGATCTCGGGGCCCGCGTGATCAAGATCGAGCGCCCCGGTTCAGGCGACTTCGCCCGCGGCTACGACACTGCCGTGCACGGGCTCTCGAGCTACTTCGTCTGGCTCAACCGGGGCAAGGAGTCGCTGACCCTCGATGTGAAGTCGGACAGCGGACGCGCCGTGCTGGGGACACTCCTGGAGAAGGCCGACGTCTTCGTGCACAACCTCGGGCCCGGCGCCGTCGGCCGGCTCGGGTTCGGCGTGGAGGCCCTCGCCGAGCTCAACCCGCGGCTGGTCGACTGCGCGGTCAACGGCTACGGGAGCACCGGCTCGTGGGCACAGCGCAAAGCCTACGACCTGCTGATCCAGTGCCAGACCGGCCTGGTCTCGATCACCGGCGGTCCCGAGACCGGTGCCCGGGTCGGCATCTCCGTGGCCGACATCGCCGCCGGCATGTATGCCTTCAGCGGAGTCCTGGCCGCGCTGCTCGGCCGTGCCACCACCGGCGTGGCACGCCCCGTCGAGGTCTCCCTGTTCGACGCGCTCGCGGAGTGGATGAGCCAGCCGGCGTATTACACCGCGTTCACCGGGGTCGAGCCGCGTCGGCTCGGCACCCACCACGCCACCATCGCGCCGTACGGGGCCTACCCGGCCGCCGACGGGACCGAGGTGCTGTTCTCGATCCAGAACGACGTCGAGTGGAAGGCCTTCTGCACCAACTTCCTCGAGGATGCGGCGATCGTCGACGACGAGCGGTTCAGCTCCGGCGCGAATCGGGTCGCGAACCGGGCAGAGCTGGATGTCTTCGTGACAGCGGCCTTTGCCCGGCGTACGAGCGACGAGGTGGTCGCGCTGCTCGACAGGCTGCGGATCGCCAACGCGCGGATCAACCAGGTGGCCGATTTCCTCGACCACCCCGTCCTGCGCGAGCGCGGGCGCTGGCACGAGGTGCAGACGCCCGGCGGCCCCGCGCCCGCCCTCGCACCGCCGATCGACATCGCCGGCCTGACGCCGGTGATGGGCGACGTACCCGCCCTGGGGGAGCACACCGACGCGCTGCTGGCCGAGTTCGGACTCGAGCCCGGCGCCATCGAAAAACTGCACGCCGACGGCGTCGTCTGACGTCGCACCGACCTTTCACCACGAACCGCGAGGAGTACGTCAAATGGGTCACCTGGAGGCACTCGATCCCGACGAGCGCACCATCGTCGTCGCCGGTGCCGGCTTGGCCGGACTGCGCACGGCAGAGGGTCTGCGCCGGCACGGCTGGACGGGGAAGATCACGATCGTCGGCGACGAGGTGCACTACCCCTACACCAGGCCGCCGCTGTCGAAGAAGCTGCTCGCCGACGGCGGCGATCACGCCGGTGTCGAACTGCGTCGGCGTGACAGCGAGCACCCGATCGACTGGCTGCTGGGCCGTGCCGTCGTCTCGTCGGATCTCCGCCGCCGGGTCGTCGTGCTCGATGACGGCACGGAGCTGAGCTACGACGGACTGGTCGCGGCGACGGGGGTCCGGGCCCGCAGGCTGCCACCGGAGGTGGGTGGCCCGGCCACGGCCCTGCGCACGCTCGACGACGCGATCGCCCTCGGCGACAGGCTGCGGCCCGACTCGCGGGTGGTCGTGATCGGCGCCGGCTTCATCGGCTGCGAAGTGGCCGCGACGGCGATCGCCCGTGGCTGCGAGGTGGCGATGGTCGCTGTCGACGACGTGCCGATGCAGGTTCCGCTCGGTGCCATGGTCGGCGCCGAGCTGCGCCGTCGGCATGCGGCGGCGGGCGTGACGTTCCACCTCGGCACCGGCGTGGCGGCGATCGAGCCTGGGGCCGTGGAACTCACCGACGGCATCCGGCTCCGCGCGGACGTGGTCGTGGAGGCGATCGGCTCGGAGCCGAACACCGGCTGGCTCGAGGGCAACGGACTCGATCTGACCAACGGCGTCGTCTGCGATCAGTTTCTTCGTCCGGGCGGACTGTCGGGCGTCGTCGCCGTGGGCGACGTCGGCCGCTTCCCGAACGCACTGTACGACGCCGAGCCGCGCCGGATCGAGCACTGGCAGGTGGCGGTGGACACGAGCATGTACGCCGCCAGGGTGCTGCTCGCTGATCTGGCGGAAACGCCGTGGACCGAGCCGTTCGGCACGATCCCCACGTTCTGGTCCGACCAGGGAGCAGTGAGCCTGCGCGCGCTCGGCCAGCCCGGTCTCGGCGACGAAGTCGAGGTGCTGGAGGGCGAGCTGGGTGGCGAGGCGGCCGTCGGCTACCGGCGCGGCGGCGCGCTGGTCGGCGTCGTGCTGCTCGGGATGCCCAAGAGCATGGGGGCCTACCTGCAGCGACTCACCGCCGAGCTGAAGACCGCCCGGGTCTGACCCACATGTACGACGGCAGGGGCCGCACCCCGTAAGGTGCGGCCCCTGCCTGGAGCTGAAGGTTCGGACGGTCAGGCGGAGAACTCGATGACGCCACGCAGGTTCTTGCCCGCGTGCATGTCCGCATAGCCCTCGTTGATCTGGTCGAGGGTGTACGTCTGGGTGATGAGCTCGTCGAGCTTGAGCTTCCCCTGGCGGTAGAGGTCGAGCAGGAGCGGGATGTCGCGGTGCACCTGCACGCCGCCATACACGTTGCCGCGCAGCGTCTTCTGGGTCAGCGTGAACATCGCGAGGTTCATGTTGACACTGTCGGAGGCGATCGGCGAGACGGACGTGATCACAGTGATGCCCGCCGGCCCGGTGAGGTCGACGATCTCGCCCAGCTTGCTGCCGTCGCCCACACCGACCGACAGGATCGCCGCGTCCGCGCCCCGCCCGGGCGCGAGGTCGGCGAGCAGCGCCTGCGCCTCCTCGATCGAGCCGACGGCGTGGGTAGCGCCGAACTCGAGCGCCTTCTGCCGCTTTATCTCCACCGTGTCGACAGCGATGATCAAGTTCGCGCCGGCGTTCTTGGCGCCCTGGATCGAGTTGACACCGACTCCGCCGCTGCCGATGACGACGACGTTGTCACCCGGCTCCACCTCGGCGAGGTAGACCGCCGCTCCCCAGCCGGTGGTGACGGCGCAGCCGAGCAGGGCGGCGACGTTGAACGGGATGTCCTTGTCCATCTTCACCACGCAGCGCTCCGAGACGACCGTGGCGTCGGCGAAGGTCCCCAGGTCGCCGGTAGCGGCGATCTCCTGGCCCCTGGCTCGGAACGACTTGGAGGCGCCGTACTCCTGCAGCGAGGCGTTGAGGCACAGGTTGGAACGTCCGCGCGCGCAGTTGCGGCAGTAGCCGCACGGCGGCTGGAAGATGAGGATGACGTGGTCGCCGGGCGCCAC
>DATFHM010000033.1:0-9233 GCA_035248385.1 Nocardioides sp.
GTGCACGAGGTCGCGCGTGAGCAGACGCTGCAGCGCGTCCTCGCTCCCGCGATCAAGGAGTACGACGTCATCCTCATCGACTGCCAGCCGTCCCTCGGTCTGCTGACGGTCAACGCGCTCACCGCCTCCGACGGCGTCATCGTGCCGCTGGAGTGCGAGTACTTCGCGCTGCGCGGCGTCGCGCTGCTCAAGACCACCATCGACAAGGTCAAGGAGCGCCTCAACCCCAGGCTGGAGATCGACGGCGTCCTCGGCACGATGTTCGACGGCCGCACGCTGCACGGCCGTGAGGTCATGGAGCGCCTGGTGCAGGCGTGGGGGGACACGGTCTTCCACACCGTGATCCGTCGTACCGTCAAGTTCTCCGACTCCACCGTGGCCGGTGAGCCGATCACGTCGTACGCCTCGGACTCCACGGGCGCGGAGGCGTATCGGCAGCTGGCCAAGGAGGTGTCCCTGCGGTGGCCCGACGCGTGAGCCTGCCGGCCGCGGACGATCTCTTCCGTCCGACGGCCGAGGGGGGCAAAGAGCTCCGGGCGGTGCCCGACACACCGCCCGACCAGACCCCGGATTCGCCCGACTCGGCCGTGGGGAAGCGGCCGAGCGGGCGGATCCGGCACGACGAGAAGATCACGGTCTACGTCACGGCGACCGAGCTGATGCAGATCGAGACCGCCCGGCTCACGCTGCGCGGCGAGCACGGTCTCGCCGTCGACCGCGGCCGGCTGGTGCGCGAGGCGCTGCACATCGTGCTCGGCGATCTCGAGGAGCAGGGTGAGGACGCGCCGTTGGTGAGGCGCCTGCGTGAGTGAAGACGCGGTCGTGGACGTCGAGCAGCCGGAGCACCATGGTGGGTTCGAGGTCCGGCTCGCGAACTTCGAGGGCCCGTTCGACCTGCTGCTGAGCCTGATCTCCAAGCACAAGCTCGACGTCACCGAGATCGCGCTGTCGAAGGTCACCGACGAGTTCATCGCGCACGTCAAGGCGCTGCCGGACAGCGACCTGGAGGAGACCACCTCCTTCCTGCTGGTCGCGGCGACGCTGCTGGACCTGAAGGCTGCCCGCCTGCTGCCGCAGGGCGACGTGGAGGACGAGGAGGACCTCGCGCTGCTCGAGGCGCGCGACCTGCTCTTCGCGCGGCTGCTGCAGTACAAGGCGTACAAGCAGATCGCGGCGGTGCTCGACCGGCGGCTGGGCGAGGAGGCCAAGCGGTTCCCGCGCGCCGTCGGCCTCGAGGAGAGGTACGCCGGGCTGCTGCCCGAGGTGCTGATCGGCATCGGCCTCGACCAGTTCGCAGCGCTCGCGGCGAAGGCGATGGCGCCCAAGCCGGAGCTCCAGCTCACGCTGCACCACATCCACGCCCCGACCGTGTCGGTGCGTGAGCAGGCCGCCATCGTCATGGAACGGCTGCGGCGATCCGGGACGGTGACCTTCCGCTCGCTGTGCGGCGACTCGCCCGACACCCTGACCACGGTCGCGCGCTTCCTGTCGCTGCTGGAGCTCTTCCGCGAGGGAGCCGTCGCCTTCGACCAGGTGACCCCACTCGGCGAGCTCACCATCCGCTGGACCGGCGACGACGACGTCGACGCCGAGGACCTCATCACCGACGAGTTCGACGGCGGACCGCCGCCGGAGGAGACCTCGTCGGACACGCTGGACACCCCGGAGGAGAACACCGATGACTGAGCAGACCGAGGAGGCCCTCGCCGTCCCGGTCGCCTCGCTGCGGCCGGCGCTGGAGGCGGTGCTGATGGTGGCCGACCAGCCCCTCGACGAGGTGGCGCTGGCCACCGCCGTGGGCTATCCCGCGGCGGAGGTCGGCGAGGCGCTCGCGGCCCTGTCCCAGGAGTACACCGACCAGGGGCGTGGCTTCGACCTGCGCAACGTCGCGGGCGGGTGGCGGTTCTACACGCGCGAGGAGCTCGCTCCCGTGGTCGAGGGATTCGTGCTCGAGGGACAGCAGGCGCGACTCACCCAGGCCGCGCTGGAGACCCTCGCCGTCGTCGCCTACCAGCAGCCGGTCTCGCGGGCTCGCGTCTCCGCGATCCGCGGGGTCAACGTGGACGGCGTGATGCGCACGCTGGTCAACCGCGGCCTCGTCGAGGAGGCCGGTCAGGACGGCGAGCACGGGGCGACGCTGTACCGCACCACGTCGTACTTCCTGGAGCGGATCGGCGTCGTCTCGCTCGACGAGCTGCCCGACCTCGCCCCGCACCTGCCCGATCTCGACGAGCTCGAGGACGAGCTCGCCGAGGCGCTCGGGGCCTCGACAGGCTCGACCACCGACGAGTCCGACGCTGACGGAGCAGCGCAGTGAGCCGGGAGATCGAGACCGACGAGGAGGGCCTCGTCCGGCTGCAGAAGCTGCTGGCGCAGTCGGGGGTGGCCTCGCGCCGCAAGTGCGAGGAGCTCATGCTCGACGGCGAGGTCGAGGTCGACGGCGAGGTCGTCACCCGGCTCGGCACCAAGGTGAACCCCCGCACCGCGGTCATCAAGGTGTCCGGCAAGCGGCTGCCGCCGGTCTCCGACCACGTCTACCTCGTGCTCAACAAGCCGCGCGGCGTGGTGTCGACGATGGCCGACCCGGAGGGGCGTCGGACGATCGCCGACTTCGTCACCGACCGGCCCGAGCGCCTCTTCCACGTCGGGCGTCTCGACACCGACACCTCGGGCCTGCTGCTCCTCACCAACGACGGCGACTTCGCCCACCGGATGGCCCATCCGTCCTACGAGGTCGAGAAGACGTACGTCGCCGAGGTGGTCGGCCGGGTCGCCCGCGGGACCGTGGCCGACCTGCTCGCCGGGGTCGCCCTGGACGACGGGCCGGTGCAGGTGCGCCGCGTGCGGGTCATCGACGCGAACGCCTCCGCCTCGATCGTCGAGCTGGTCATCCACGAGGGCCGCAACCGGATCGTGCGCCGGCTGATGGACCACGTCGGCCACCCGGTCAAGCAGCTCAGCCGGATCCGGTTCGGGCCGGTCGAGCTCGGCACGCTCAAGTCGGGTGCCACCCGCGAGCTCACCGACGACGAGCTCGGCCAGCTGCTGGAGATCGTCGGCCGCTGAGCACTCCGCGCAGGCATGTTCGACCGCTAGACCCCATGGGTCACCCGACCCATGGGGTCTAGCGCTCCGGCCTTTGTGTCGGCGGCGCGGCGCAATGTCGGCGTGTGGTCCTCATCTCGGAGCGGGCGGCCGCTCGGCGACTCGCCGCGTGTGGTCTGAGCCTGTCGGCGACACAGCACCTGTTGGCGACGGGGATCGCCGGTGCCCCGCTCAGGACGGCGGTGGCGACGCTGTACGACCCATCGGCGATCGAGGAGCTGGCGCCGCACGGTCCCGGTTCTTCCGACGGTCTCGGGTGTCGTCGTGTGCGGCGCCACTGCCGTTGACTTCGCCCCGCACGCGGAGCGGAGCGCCGAGTTCGATGCATGCTTCGCGCTCGAGGGTCCGGGCGCATGGCTCACGGCCGCGCGCGGCCGGATGCTCGGCTTCGGACGGGGTGCGACCGTCGAGCTGTTGGGGGAGCTCGCGTGGGTCCGGACAGACCGGACAGGGCGGAGTGCGGAGCGCGCCCGCCGCTAGCCTTGCCCGCGTGACAGCAGCGAGTGGTGGCGGGCGCCTGGTCGGTCCGGTCGAGGTGATCGGCGTGGGGCTGATCGGTACGTCGATCGCGCTGGCCTGTAGCCGTGCCGGGCTCGAGGTGCTGCTGAGCGACAAGGACGCGGACCACGTGCGCACGGCGTCGGGGCTCGGGGCGGGTCGTCCGCGGGCGGAGGGTGACGTGCCGCAGCTGGTGGTGGTCGCCGTACCTCCGGACCACCTGGGCGCCACGATCCGGGAAGCGCTCGACGCCGCCGGGCCCGAGACGGTGGTGACCGACGTGGGGAGCGTCAAGGAGGCGCCGCTGCGGGCGGTGGAGGACCACCGGCGGGCGTCGCAGTACGTCGGCAGCCACCCGATGGCCGGCACCGAGCGGTCGGGGCCGCTGACCGCGTTCGCCGATCTCTTCGACGGCCGGCCGTGGGCGATCACCGCGGGGCCGAAGGCGACGGCGAGTGCCGCGCAGGTGGTCGAGGACCTGGTCACGCTGTGCGGCGGCGTCGTCGTCCGGCTGTCGCCGGTGGAGCACGACCGGGCGGTGGCGCGGACCTCGCACGTCCCGCACTTGATGTCCGCACTCGTGGCCGGCACGCTCGCGGGGGCCTCTCCGGACCACCTCGCGCTGTCCGGCCAGGGCGTGCGCGACGTGACCCGTGTCGCCGGTGGCGACGCGCGGCTCTACAGCCAGATCATCGGCGGCAACGCCGACGCCGTGGCGGCGCTGCTGACCGAGGTGAGGTCGCGGCTCGACCTCGCGATCGACGCCGTCGCGGGCGGAGACCGGGAGGGTCTCGCCTCGCTGCTGCTGCAGGGCAACGTCGGCACCCAGGCCATCCCGGGCAAGCACGGTGGACCGCTGCGGCCGATGACCGCGGTCCGGGTGGCCGTGCCCGACCACCCGGGCGAGCTCGCCCGGCTGTTCGCCGACGCCGGCGACAGCGGCGTCAACATCGAGGACGTGCGGATCGACCACGACCCCGGCCGTGACTACGGCCTGGTCGAGCTCGACGTGGCGACGGCCGCGGCAGCGGAGCTGGTGGGCGCTCTCGAAGCGAGGGGATGGGCCGTCCAACGGTAGGCTTGCGGCCCGTGGCTCTCCCCGATTCCGACGCAACGAAGCTGGCTTCCCTCGTCGTCGCGGTGGACGGAACCTCGGGCTCCGGCAAGTCGAGCACGTGCCGCGCGGTGGCGTCCCGGTTCGGGCTGCGCTACCTCGACACCGGTGCGATGTTCCGTGCGGTCGCGCTGTGGATGCTGCAGCACGACGTCGACGTGAACGACCCGGTCGCCGTCGCCGAGCTGGCGGACAAGCCGACCCTGGTCTCGGGCACCGACCCGGCCGCGCCGACGATCGCCGTCGACGGCGTCGACGTCTCCGTCGAGATCCGCTCCGACGCGGTCAACGCTGCCGTCTCGCCGGTGAGCGCCGTGCCGGAGGTACGCCGACGCCTGCTCGCCGAGCAGCGCGCGATCATCGACGGCGGCGGCATCGTCGTCGAGGGCCGCGACATCGCCTCGGTGGTCTGGCCCGACGCCGAGGTCAAGGTCTACCTGACCGCCGACCCCGGCGCCCGGGCGTCGCGGCGTGCCGCCGAGAACGGTGGCGCCGACGTCACCGCCACGCAGGAGTCGCTGCTCGCGCGCGACAAGATCGACTCCGGCCGCACCGTGGCCCCCCTCACGATGGTGGAGGGTGCCGTGCACATCGACTCCACCGACCTGACCCTCGACGAGGTCGTCGACCTGGTCGCCCAGCTCATCGCCGTACCGAAGGACCACCATGCCTGACCGCTACCAGCCCGTGCTCGCCGTCGTGGGGCGCCCGAACGTCGGGAAGTCCACGCTGGTGAACCGCATCCTCGGGCGACGCGAGGCGGTCGTCCAGGACATCCCTGGCGTCACCCGTGACCGGGTCTCCTACGACGCGGAGTGGAACGGCAAGGCGTTCACGCTCGTCGACACCGGTGGCTGGGACCCCGACGCCAAGGGCATGGCCGCCATGATCAAGGCGCAGGCCGAGATCGCGGTGTCCCTGGCCGATGCCGTGCTCTTCGTCGTCGACGCGACGATCGGGATCACCGACGCCGACGAGGCGGTCGTCCGGGTGCTGCGCAAGGCCGGCAAGCCGGTCCTGCTCGCGGCGAACAAGGTCGACGACGAGCGGCAGGAGCACGAGGCCTCGGTGCTGTGGAACCTCGGCCTCGGCGAGCCGTTCACGGTCTCGGCGCTGCACGGCCGCGGCTCGGGTGACCTCCTCGACGCCATCCTCGCCAAGCTGCCCGACCCGCCGGACGAGGAGGAGACCGAGGTCGGCGGCCCGCGCCGCATCGCGATCGTCGGCCGCCCGAACGTCGGCAAGTCCTCGCTGCTCAACAAGCTCGCCGGCTCCGAGCGGGTCGTCGTCGACAACGTCGCCGGAACGACCGTCGACCCGGTCGACGAGATCGTCGAGCTGGGCGGGCGCGAGTGGCGCTTCATCGACACCGCGGGCATCCGCAAGCGGGTCAAGGAGGCCTCGGGGCACGAGTACTACGCCTGGCTGCGGACGTCCTCGGCGATCGAGCGCGCCGAGGTCTGCGTGCTGGTGCTGGACGCCGAGCAGACGATCGCCGAGCAGGACCTGCGGATCCTGCAGGAGGTCCGCGAGGCCGGCAAGGCGCTGGTCATCGCGTTCAACAAGTGGGACTTGGTCGACGAGGAGCGCCGCTACTACCTGGACCGCGAGATCGAGCGCGACCTGGTGCAGGTCAAGTGGGCGCCGCGGATCAACATCACCGCCAAGACCGGCTGGCACATCGACCGGATCGTGCCGGCGCTGGACAAGGCGATCGAGGGGTGGGAGACGCGCGTGTCGACCGGTGCGCTCAACGCGTTCCTCGGCCGGCTCGTCGCCGAGCACCCGCACCCGGTGCGCTCGGGCAAGCAGCCGAAGGTGCTGTTCGGGACCCAGGTGACGGTCGCGCCGCCGACCTTCGCGCTGTTCACCTCCGGCAAGCTGGACGCGGGCTACGAGCGGTTCATCGAGCGCCGCCTGCGTGAGGAGTTCGGGTTCGTGGGGACCCCGATCGTGCTCAACGTCAAGCCGCGGGAGAAGCGCAAGCGCAAGTAGCGCGCGGGTTGCCATGATCGAACAAATGTTCGATCATGGGTGAATGAGTCTGGCGGTCGTCGAGGAGCTGCGCGGCAGGATCACCGCGCTGCAGGGCGGCCCGACCCGGCTGACCGTCCCGGTGCTGCCGATGTTCGACGGCCTGGTGCAGCTGCGCACCGGTGGCTCGTACGCCGTGGAGTCGGCCTCGCTCGCCATGGCGCTCGCCGCGGGGGCGTCCCGGGCGGGCGAGTGGATCGGTTTCGCCGGCTGGGACGACTTCGGGGTCGAGGCGGCCCACCAGCTCGGCATCGACCTGGGCCGCACCGTCGTCGTACCGGCGCCGGGGGAGCACTGGCTCGAGGTGACCGCGGCGCTGGTCGACGTGCTCAAGATGGTGGTGCTCCGCCCGGCCGGGGCCGTCGACGCCAAGTCCGCCTCGATTCTGGACGCCCGGCTGCGGGCGCGATCGGGCGTGCTTGTGGTGCACGGCGACTGGCCGCGGTGCGACGCCCGGCTGGCCGACCTCGGCTCGGAGTGGTCCGGTGTCGGCCAGGGGCGCGGACGGCTGCGGTCGCGACGGATGCGGGTCGCGGTGGAGGCGACCGGGCGTCCGCACGCCGGCCTCCTCGACTTCCCGCTGGTCGGATGAGGGTCGGCTGATGGCCCGGGTCCTGGTCGTCTGGTGTCCGGACTGGTCGGTGACGGCGGCGCTCGCGGAGGCGGCGGAGGCCGCCGAGGAGGACGACGTGTCCTCCCGGTCCCCGGCGGTCGTGCTGTCGGGCAATGTCGTGCAGGTCTGCAACCAGGCCGCCCGCGACGAGGGCGTACGCCGGGGCCAGCGGCGGCGCGATGCCCAGTCCAAGTGCCCCGAGGTGGTGCTGCTCAAGGCCGACCCGGACCGGGACGCGCGCTGGTTCGAGCCGGTGCTCGCGGTGGTCGAGGAGCTCCGTCCCGGGGTGGCCCCGATCCGGCCGGGGCTGCTGGCGGTGCGGGCGGCCGGGCGGTTCGGTGCGGGCTCGACCGGCAGCGAGGAGACCGGCGCCGCCCTGCTCGCCGAGCACCTGGTCGACGCGGGTGTCTGGGACTGCCGCTTCGGGGTCGCCGACGACCTCTACACGGCCGAGCGCGCGGCCCGGTCTGCCCCGCTGCAGGGGTGCGTCGTCGTACGGCCGGGGGAGTCGGCGGCCTTCCTGCGCGACCTCCCGGTCACCGTGCTGGTCGACGACGGCGACGAGGGGCGCGAGGTCGCCGACCTGCTGCGCCGGCTCGGGCTGACCCGGCTCGGCGACTTCGGCGACCTGCGCGCCGACGAGGTCAGCAACCGGTTCGGGGCCTACGGCGCCGACCTCTGGCGACGGGTGCACGGGCAGGGCCGGTCGCTGGTCGCCGGCCGGGAGCCGCCGCCCGAGCTGGCCTGCGAGGTCGCCTTCGAGCCGCCGCTGGACTCCGCCGAGGCGGTGACCTTCTCCGTGCGGACGACCGCCGAGCGGTTCGTCGCCGGCCTCGCCGACCGCCAGCTGGTCGCGGCGGCGGTGCGCATCGAGGCCGAGTTCGACGGAGCCGGCCTCTCGACCCGGACCTGGCTGCACCCGCGCTGCTTCACCTCCCGCGACCTGGTCGACCGGGTGCACTGGCAGCTCCAGGCGGGCATGGCGACCTCCGGTCTGCGCAGCCGCAAGAGCGCCGGAGCGATCACGGCGCCGGTGACGCTGGTCCGCTTCCTGCCAGAGACCGTCGAGCCGGCCGGCGACCACGCCGACGGGCTGTGGGGTGGTGGGGCCGAGGAGCAGGTGCTGCGCGGGGTGGCCCGGGTCCAGGCCATGGTCGGGTACGACGCGGTGCGGGTGCCCGTCCTCCAGGGCGGTCGCGGTGCTGCGGACCGCCAGGCGCTGGTGCCCTGGGGCACCCGGCCCGGCGGGCTGCGGGACGTGGCCGAGCCGTGGCCCGGTCGCATCCCTGGGCCGGCGCCGAGCCGGGTGTTCGCCGTACCGCTGGCGGCCGAGGTGCTCGACGAGGCCGGGCGGCCGGTGGCGGTGACCGAGCGCGGTGTGGTGACCTGCGGGCCGGCGCGGTTCCGGGTGGCACCGGAGCGCCGGGCGTCGCGCTGGTGCGCTGTCGGGGGCTGGGCCGGGCCGTGGCCGGTGGAGGAGCGGTGGTGGGATCCCCGGGCCCGACGGCGGCGGGCCCGCTGGCAGGTGGCCACGGCCGACGGCGCCGCCCACCTGCTCTGCCTCGAGGGCGGCCGTTGGTCCGTGGAGGCGACTTACGACTGAGGTTGGGGGGCGCGCACGTAGTCCTCGGTGACGACGTAGGTGTCGGCGGCCATGTCGCCCAGCCGGCGATGGCCTCGCGTCGTGGTGACGAGGATGAAGCCGAGCAGGCCCGGGAGGCACCAGGGCGCGGCGTCGACCAGCCACACGATCGTGCGCAGCAGCGACCGGAGGAAGCCGGGGACGTTCCCGTCGGGCCCGATGACGCGGATGTGGGCCGCGTGCTTGCCCAGGGTGTAGCCCTTCGCTCCCTGCAACCAGCCGTAGTG
>DATFHM010000034.1:0-4381 GCA_035248385.1 Nocardioides sp.
AAGGGGTTCCTCGAAGCCGAAGGGATGACGCTCAACCACGTCAAGCCCCATGGCGCCCTCTACGGCGTGGCGGCGCGAGACGAAGCAGTGGCCAACGCCATCGCCGACGCCGCCGCGCCGTTCGGAGTCCCCCTGTACGGCATGGCCAACACGCTTCACGAACAGGTGTGGACGGGCCGGGGGCTGGGGTTCGTGGCCGAGTACTTCACCGACCTCGACTACGGCGACGACGGGTCGCTGATCATCACCCGGGAGCACGAGGCGAAGAACGCGGAGCAGGTGGTGGAGCGGACCCTGCGGGATCTTGCAGGCGCATCCACCGCCGTGTGCGTAGCCGGTGAGGCGGGTCGTCTCGGCAGTGCTCACGATCGCGAGGCTATAGGTTGGGCCCGCGTGGAGGCGTCTGGGTTCCTGGTGGGCCCCCCGGTCTTCAACACCGAGGAGGCCGAGCATCTCGGTCTGGCGGGTTCGATTCCCGTCCGCCTCCGCCACGCGATCCTGCGGGCGAGGAACGGGAAGGTGAGCCGATGAGCGAGGTCGATCCCCGGCGCCTGATCCCGCGCACCGACGTGCTGCTCGAGCTGCCCGAGGCCGTCGAGGCACGCGACCGCTGGGGCGACGCGTTCGTGCGCGGAGTCGTCGTCGACGCCCAGGAGCGGGCGCGGCGCGGCGAGCTCGCGCCCGACGCCGTGGCGGCCGTCGTTCAGGAGTCGCTGTCGTCGCGACGGGCGGCGAGCCTGGCCCCGGTCGTCAACGCGACCGGCGTGGTCGTCCACACCAACCTCGGCCGGGCGCCGCTGTCGCAGGACGCGGTGGACGCCGTCGTCGCGGCCAGCGGGTACGTCGACGTGGAGCTCGACCTCGCCACCGGGCTGCGCTCGAAGCGTGGCGTCGCGGCACGGGCGGCCCTGCTGCGGCGGTGCCCGGCCGCCGAGGACGCCCTCGTGGTCAACAACGGCGCCGCCGCCCTGGTGCTGGCGACCACCGCGCTGGCCGCCGGCCACGAGGTGGTCATCAGCCGCGGCGAGCTCGTCGAGATCGGCGCCGGCTTCCGCCTGCCCGACCTGATCGCGTCGACCGGCGCACGGCTGCGCGAGGTCGGCACCACCAACCGCACCCACCTGCGCGACTACCTCGACGCGATCGGCCCCGACACCGGCTGCGTGCTCAAGGTGCACCCGAGCAACTTCCGGGTCGAGGGCTTCACCAGCGAGGTCTCCCTCGCCGACCTGCGCGCCCACGTCGAGGTGCCGCTCGTCGCCGACCTCGGCAGCGGGCTGCTCGAGCCCGACGCCACGCTGCCCGACGAGCCGGACGCCACCACCGCGCTGGAGGCCGGCGCGGACCTGGTGATCGCCAGCGGCGACAAGCTGCTCGGCGGTCCGCAGGCCGGGCTGCTGCTGGGTCGCGGCGACCTCGTCCAGCGGCTCGCGCGGCACCCGCTGGCGCGCGCCGTACGGGTCGACAAGCTGACGCTCGCCGCTCTCGAGGCGACGCTGAACGGGGCGGCGTCGCCGGTGGTGCGGGCGATCCACGCCGACGCGGACGACCTGCGGCGGCGTACCGACGCGCTGGCGGGCGAGCTCGGCGTGGAGGTCGTGCCGCACGACGGCCGGGTCGGCGGCGGCGGTGCTCCCGGGCTCCCGCTGCACGGCTGGGCGCTGGCGCTCCCCGAGGCCGCGGCCGAGGCCCTGCGGACGTCCGACCCCGCGGTGCTCGCGCACACCCGTGGCGGGGCGTGCCTGGTCGACCTGCGGTGCGTGCCGGAGAGCCAGGACGCCGTCGTGGGCCGGGTCGTCGCCGAGGTGCTCGCCCGGCTCCGGGACGGCTGACGTGCACGTCGTCGCGACCGCCGGCCACGTCGACCACGGCAAGAGCACGCTGCTGCGTGCGATGACCGGCATGGAGCCGGACCGGTGGGCCGAGGAGAAGCGGCGCGGGCTGACCATCGACCTCGGGTTCGCGTGGACCACGCTGCCCTCCGGGCGGGACGTGGCCTTCGTCGACGTCCCGGGCCACGAGCGCTTCCTCGGCAACATGCTGGCCGGCCTCGGCCCCACGCCCGTCGTGCTGTTCGTGGTCGCGGCCGACGAGGGCTGGCAGGCCCAGTCCGGCGACCACCGCGACGCGGTCGCGGCCCTCGGCATCGAGCACGGCGTGATCGTGCTGAGTCGTGCCGACCGCGCCGCGGCGGGCGCCGACGTCATCGCCGACGTGCTCGCCGACGTACGCCGAGAGCTGGCCTCCACCGGCCTCGCGGACGCGCCCGCGGTCACGGTCTCGGCCGTCGACGGCACCGGCATGGCCGAGCTCGCGGCGGTGCTGGACGAGGTGCTCTGCGCGCTGCCGGACCCGACCCGCGACGGCCCGGTGCGGGTCTGGGTCGACCGGTCGTTCAGCATCACCGGCGCGGGCACGGTCGTCACCGGCACCCTGTCGTCGGGCACCCTGCGGGTCGGCGACCACCTCAGCGTCGTGGGCCGGGACGGCGCCCGGCCGGTCACCGTGCGCGGCCTGCAGAGCGAGGGCCGGCCGGCCGAGCAGCTCGAGCCGGCCAGCCGCAGCGCCGTCAACCTGCGCGGGGTGGGCGCGGCCGAGGTGGAGCGCGGCGACGCCCTGGTGACGCCGGACGCGTGGTGGACCACCACCGTCGTCGACGTACGCCGGGTCGGCGGCACCGGCTTCGAGGACGTGCCCGAGCACGTGACGGCCCACCTCGGCAGCGCCGCGCTGTCGGCACGGGTGCGGCCCTTCGGGCAGGACCACGCGCGGCTCACCCTCGACCGTGCGGTGCCGGTCAGCGTGGCCGACCGGCTGGTGCTGCGGCAACCGGGCGAGCGCATCCTCGGCGGTGCGCTGGTGCTCGACGTGGACCCGCCCGCGTTGCGCCGGCGCGGGGACGCCGCCCGGCGCGGCGAGGAGCTCGCGGCCCTCACCCCGGCCACCCAGGTCGCGGTCGAGGTGGCGCGGCGCGGTGCGGTCGAGCTCGGTCTGCTGCGGCGGATGGGGATCCCCGGCGGCGTACCGGACGGGGTGCTGGTGGAGGGTGGCTGGCTGGTCGACCCCGGCGCCCTCGCCGCGTGGGCGAGGCACCTGGCAGACCTGGTCGCCGACGTGCACCGCACCCAGCCGCTGTCTCCGGGGCTGAACCGCTCGGCGGCCGGCGACCTGCTCGGCCTGCCCACGGACGCCGTCCTCGACCTCGTCGCGCGTACGGCCGGCCTCGTCAGCGAGGGCGGCTACCTCCGCTCGCCCGACCATGGCGGCCTCGGCGCCGCCGAGGCGGCCGTCGCCCGGCTCGAGCAGCGCCTGGCCGAGCAGCCCTTCCTCGCCCCCGGGGCCGACGACCTGACCGCCGCGGGGCTGGGCGCACGCGAGCTCGGCGCGGCGGAGCGGGCGGGTCGGCTGCTCCGCTTCGGCGACGGCGTGGTGCTGCTCCCCGACGCGCCCGCCCGGGCGATGCGGGTGCTCGCGGGGCTCGACCAGCCGTTCACCACGAGCGACGCCCGGCAGGCCCTCGGCACGACCCGCCGCGTCGTGATCCCGCTGCTCGAGCACCTCGACCGACGGGGCTGGACCCGGCGCCTCGACGGGGTGCTGCGGCAGGTCGTGCGCTAGGCCAACCCGGTTTGTCGGGCTGAACCAAACGTGCCCCACAGGGCCCCTGGAGCCTTGCCGGTGGCTGCTCCCTGCGGGAACGTCGGGCGATGCCATCGTGCGCCGCGACGGTGCGGCGCTCGGGAGAGGACGCCGGATGAGTGGGTACAACACACCTCCCGAGACCGTGGTCGCGGCCATCGCGTCCGGTGAGGCCAAGGCGAACCAGCGGCTGTCGACGATGGTGGTCAGCGGGTTCCTCGGCGGCGCCTACATCGCCTTCGGCGGGCTGCTCGCGATCGTCTCGTCGTCGGGGGTCGCGTCGACGTGGGGCGGGGCGACCAGCCTGATCACCGGCGTGGTGTTCAGCCTGGGCCTCATCCTCGTCGTCGTCGCGGGCTCCGATCTGCTGACCGGCAACTTCATGCTGCTGCCGCTCGCCGCGATGGCGCGGCGGATCACCCCATCGCGGCTGGCGGTCAACTGGCTGGTGGTCACGGTGATGAACTTCGTGGGCGCGCTCGTCGTCGCGTACTTCATCGCCTACAAGACCGGGGTGGTCGGGAGCCACGCCACCGACCTCGCGCACCTGGCGGCCGGTGCGAAGCCGACGTCCGGTGACGCGTCGTACGAGCGTCTCGCCACGATCGCGGCCGGGAAGGCGCACATCGAGTCGCACCTGCAGGTGTTCCTGCGCGCGATCGGCTGCAACTGGCTCGTCTGCCTGGGCGTGTGGCTGGCGCTGGCGGCCAAGGACGTCGGCGGCAAGATCCTCGGGATCGTC
>DATFHM010000035.1:0-11307 GCA_035248385.1 Nocardioides sp.
GCGTGCCGGACCATGGCGACGGTGTCGCCGGCCTCGACGGCGTGGTGGACGGCGAGCGCCTCGTCGACCGGGGTGGTCGACTCGACCAGGCGCAGGGCCGCGCCGTGCAACCGGCGGCGGTCGGCGCTGTGCAGCGCGTCCGCGACGGCCAGCCGCGCGAGCTCGTGCCGGAACCTCAGCCGCCCGCGGTCGTCGACGAGCAGACCGTCGTCGACCGCCGCGTCGAGCCCCTCGGGGTCGGCGCCCAGCTGCTCGGCGACGGTCCGCTCGACCGAGCCCGGGAACACGGCGACGGTCTCGGCCGCGCGGATCGCCGGCGCACCCAGCCGGTGCAGCCGGACGAGCACCGCGTCGCGGACGGTGTCCGGCACCGCCTCGGGCGAGGCCAGGCACTCGCTCACGAAGAAGGCGTTCCCACCGGTACGCCGGTGCAGCTCCTCCGCGTCCAGGCCGTGCCCCTCCGCGGCGACCATCTGCGCGACGCCGCCGATGCTCAGCGGAGGGACGGCGATCCGCAGCGGTGCGGCCGCGGCCAGGTCACCGAGGACCAGGGCGAGCGGCGACCCGCGTCGTACCTCGTCGCTGCGGTAGGTCACCGCGAGGACGGCTCCGGTGCCGGCGACCCGGCGGCCCAGGAAGAGCAGCAGGTCGACCGTGGCGTCGTCGGCCCAGTGCACGTCCTCGATGACGACCACCGGACGCAGCCGCTCGAGGGTCGCGAGGGCGCGCTCGAGCACCTCGGAGAGCGGTGCGCCCGCGTGGATCCGCTCGACCAGGTCGGGGTCGGCGACGCGCCCCCAGTCCAGGACCGGGCCGAGCGGGCGGGCCGTGCGCAGGCTGTCGCACCCGCCCCACAGCACCGGCCGGTCACCGAGCGCCGCCACCTCGGCGGCCCACTGCCGCAGCAACGTGGTCTTGCCCGAGCCGGCCTCCGCCGCGACGAGCACCAGGCGGCCCTCGCCCAACGCGACGGCAGAGCGCAGCACCCCGAGCTGGGTCTCGCGCTCGACCAGCATGGGCTGATCGTAGGACGCCGCGGCGTTCCGGGTTCAGCGTTCGGATGCAGGAAGGTCGAGCATCTCCCAGACCGCGCGCCAGACCTCCTTGGTCGACCAGCCGTCGGCCAGGGCCTGCTCGGCGGTACGGCCGTCGAGGGCGCCCATCACCACGGTGCTGGCCCAGGTGCGGGAGTACGACGCACCCAGGTGGTGGTCCATCCGCTCCCAGAACTCCGTGTGCCGCACTGGTCCATCATTGCGCGCGGTCAGGAATCCAGCCGACGCAGGTCCCAGCGGTGGTGGACCAGGTCGTGCAGCTGGTAGCGGCCGAGAGTGGTGACGGTGAAGACGCTGCCGTTGCTGCGCCGGCCCGGGCGGTCCCACTGGTCCCCCGTCACCCGCTCGTACGCCGCGGCGGCCGCCTCGGCCACGGCCGCCAGCTCCTGCGCCACCACCGGTGCCGACTGCAGGTCGTAGCGCTCGGCCACGGCGGTCTCGTCCTGGTCCCAGTTGGCGAAGAGCGGGTCGTCCTCGGTGAGCATCAGGGCAAGACGCTCGGTGAAGACGCGGTGCACGTCGCGGACGTGGCAGGCGTACTCGACCGGCGACCACACGCCCGGCTCGGGGCGCTGCTCGACACCGTCGGCGGTGAGGGCCTGCGCCCAGAACGCCGCGTTGTCGCGGATCGCTCCCGCGATCGCGTCGACGGCGACCGCGCGTGCGTCGAAACCGCACTCCGGGCAGGCCGTGTCGAGGACCCAGGTCCAGTCCTTGGTGTCAGGTGCGATCGTCATGCGTCCAGGATCGCGGACGGCAGGATCCGAGCGACACGCGGTTTCCTGCCAACGAGCCGGGAGATCAGGTCAGGAGCAGGGTCTCCAGGCGGCGGCGTACGACGGCGAGGCCGACGAGACCGAGGGCGACCAGGTAGACCACCGAGACCAGCGACGCCCAGCCGGGCGTGCCGAGGGTGAGCTCGCGGCAGAGCACGACGCCGCGGTAGAGCGGCGTGCACTCGACCACCCAGCGCAGTGCGCCGTGGTAGGTCGTGACCGGGATGAAGGTGGCCGAGAACAGGAAGAGCGGCAGCTGGACCAGGGTGATCTTGTCGAAGTCCTGGAAGCTGCGCATGTACGTCGTCGCCGCCATGCTCACCGCGCTGCAGGCGAACCCGATGAGCAGCGCCGCCGGCAGCGCGAGCACCGCCCACCACGACCGCACGAGGCCCATGGCGAGCATGACGAGCAGGAAGGCCGCCGAGTACACACCTCCCCGCACCTGCCCCCACACGATCTCGCCACGGGCGACGTCGGCGGGCGTCAGCGGGGTCGCGAGCATCTGGTCGTAGAGCTTGACGTACCTGAGCTTGAAGAAGACGTTGTACGCCGAGTCGAGGAGCGCGCCGTTGAAGGCGGACGTCGCGAGCATCGCGGGCGCGACGAAGGCGCTGTAGGAGACGTGGTGGCCCTGGAACACGAAGCCGTCGATGAGCGCTCCGACGCCGACGCCGATGGAGAGCAGGTAGAAGAACGGCTCGAGGAAGCCGGTCAGGAACATCTTCCACGCGCGTCGGTAGACGACGAAGTTGCGGTAGACCAGCAGCCGCAGGGCGGCGAGCGGGCTCAGCGGCTGGGCGGCGGCCCCGGGCGACAGGATGCTCACGCGATCATCCGCCTCTGGAGCCCGGCGACGGCCCACCGCCAGCCGGTGACGACGAGGAGGACCAGCACGGCGGCGTTGACGGCCGCGATCCACCAGGTGAGGTGGTCGAGGGCGAGCATCCGCGACAGGTTGACGCCCTGCCACAGCGGCGTGCAGCGGGCGATCGCCGCGCCGACGTGACCGAGGTTGCTGACCGGGAAGAAGGCGCCCGAGAAGAGGAACAGCGGGAACACACCGAGCCGGAAGATCAGCCCGAAGCCCTCCTCGTTCTGCAGCCGCGCGGAGAACCCGTAGATCCAGACCGCGAACGCCATCCCGACCGCGACCTGGGTCAGCCAGGAGAGCACGGCTCCCCACCAGGTGGCGTAGACGCCGAAGGGCGCCATCACCAGCGAGTAGATGCCGGTCGCTGCCGCGAGGTGCAGGGCGACCGTGGCGAGGTGCGCCCCCACGATGTGTCGCGACTCCAGCGGCGTCGCGAACATCGCCCGGTACGTTGGCCGCCACTTGATCATGCCCATCACCGGGTACGTCGTCTCACTGACCGCGAGCTGCATGGCGTGCGCGGCGATCAGGCCGGGCACCACGAACGCCAGGTAGGAATGCGCACCCTCGAGCCGGGCCGGGTCGGCGTGGATGAAGCCGCCGAGCAGCACGCCCATCGCGAGCACGTAGAGGAACGGGCTCAGGAACGAGGTCGCGAGCACCCCGCGCCAGGTACGCCGCCAGAGGACGCCCCAGTAGTCGGCCTGCCGCAGCACGCCGTCGCCGAACGACATCCCTCCGGTGGTCGAGCGCGTCGCGGCCATCAGTCCACCAGCGTCCGGCCGGTCAGGCGCAGGAAGACGTCCTCGAGGCTGGAGCGCCTCACAAGCGAGGCGACGGGCCGGAGCCCCCGCTCGAGGGCGGCGGCGAGCACGGCCTCGCCGTCCTCGGCGTACACCAGGATCCGGTCGGGCAGGACCTCCAGGCGGTCGCCCAGGTCGGCGATCTTCTCGGCGATGATCTCGTTGTCGTCGACGCCCTCGCCGACCGCGAAGCGGAGCTCGGCGACCTCGCGCGTGGAGTAGCGCCGGATCAGGTCGAGGGGCGTGCCCTCGGCGACGATGAGGCCCTTGTCCATGACGACGAGCCGGTCGCAGAGCTGCTCGGCCTCGTCCATGTAGTGCGTGGTGATAACGAGCGTGACACCGGCCTGCTTGAGCCGGAACAGCTGGTCCCACAGCAGGTGGCGCGCCTGCGGGTCGAGACCGGTGGTCGGCTCGTCGAGCAGGAGCAGGTCGGGGCGGTTGATGAGGGACCGGGCGATGGTCAGCCGGCGCTTCATGCCGCCCGAGAGCTCCTCCACCCGGTCCTTGGCCCGGTCGGTGAGCTTGGCGAACTCGAGCAGCTCCTCGGCGCGCTCCTTGACCACGGCGCGCGGCAGCCCGAAGTACCGCCCGTAGATGTAGAGGTTCTCGAAGACGTTGAGCTCGGCGTCGAGGGTGTCCTCCTGCGGGCAGACGCCGATCCGCGCGCGGATCGAAGGCCCGTCGGTGGCCGGATCCATGCCCAGGATGCGCAGCTCTCCCCCGCTGATCGGCGACACGGCGGCCACCATCCGCATGGTCGAGGACTTGCCGGCGCCGTTGGGCCCGAGGAAGCCGAAGGCCTCGCCCTTGGTCACGGTCACGTCGATGCCGCGGACCGCCTCGAACGCGCGCTCCCCCTCGCCGAAGGTCTTGCGCAGGCCCCGAGCCTCGATCATGGCGTCCACCTGACCGACCCTAGACGGCCCCACGGACAGCGCGGCGGAGCCACCAGTCGACGAGCCCGTCGTCGTCGATGTCGTACGCGCGGGTCATCAGCCGGCCGATCTCGGCCACATTGCTGCCCTCGGCGGCCAGCGCAGCCGCCTCGTCCCAGGCCGCTTCGTCGGCCGGCAGCGGCAGCGCGGCGAGCTGCTTCGCGCTCACCTTCAGCGACCCCGGCGTGAGGCCGGTGCCGAGGTAGCGGGCGGCCGCGTGCGCGACGACGGGTGGAGCGAGGGTCACGGCCAGGAGCCGCCACACGTCCGCCGGGTCGTGGGGTACGACGGACACGACCGGCACCGACGGCAGCAGCTCGCCTGCGGGGTCGGCGACCGCCTCGATCACCCGGCCCTGGCCGGCGACGAGCAGCTTCGGGACCAGCCGCGAGCGCGCCCAGGCGCGGAGCGGCTCGGGGAGGTCGGCGGGCCGGACCGCGGGGGCGTCGTACCGCTGGCGCGCGAAGCGCGTGGGCGTCGATCCCCAGCTGCACACCATCGGGTCGATGAGGCCGGTGGTGACCAGGGCGACCTCGCCCTCGCGCAGGCCGTCACGAGCCTCGCGGACGTGCGGCACCAGGCCGTAGTACTGGTCGCGGAAGTCGGCGGTGCAGGTGGCGAGCTCCCCGACCGTGCGGGAGCCGACGACCACCACCCGCGGGATGCCGAACGTCGGGGCGGCGAGGGATCCCCAGTCGTCGGGGCCGGGTCCCCCGCTGCCGCCCACCCGGACGACCGGGACACAGGTCAGCACCGAGGTGTCGGCGAAGACCGGCGTCGGGGAGCACCAGAAGTCGGCGACCGCGCCCCGGGCAGCGACCTCCGCGCGGACCGGCCCGGCGTCGCGGGCGGCGAGGACCGAGAGCGGCTGCACCAGGGCCACGGTTCCGCCCTCGCCCACCAACGAGAGGGAGCGGTGCAGGAACGCGGCGCTGGTGTCGGTGTAGGCGCCGAGGCCACCGGTGGATCCGGCGGTGCGCCGCCGCAGCTGACCCAGGAACGGCGGGTTGCCCACGACGGCGTCGAAGACCTCGCCCTCCCAAGCGAGGAGCCCGTCGGCGTACCGGACGCGCTCGGCCAGCTCGGCCTCGGTGAGGGTCGGGTCGAGCGCCCGCAGCCGCGCCCGCGCGACGACCACCGCCTGCTCGTCGAGGTCGCTCCCCCACACCGCCCGCGCGCCGACCCGCTCGGCGGCCGCGACCAGGAAGTGGCCGGTGCCGCACGCGGGGTCGAGGACCCGCGTGGTTGCAGGGGAAACAGCCCGGTCGAGCACCCACTCCACGAGCGACGGAGGGGTGTAGAAGGCGCCTCGTCCGCGGCGGCCCGGGTCGGCCGCGAGACCTCGCTCGTAGTCGGCCGCGACCTCCTCGGCCCGAGCGCGCGCGTCCACCCGAGCAGAATAGGGGTGTGAGGGACCGCAGCGGACTGTTCACCGATCGCTACGAGCTGACCATGCTCGACTCCTGGGTGCGCGACGGCAGCGCGGGCCACCCGGCGGTCTTCGAGGCGTTCGCGCGCCGGCTGCCGGAGGGCCGCCGCTACGGGATGCTCGGCGGCCTCGGCCGCCTGCTGCCCCTGATCGAGGAGTTCACCTTCTCCTCCGAGGAGGTCGACTGGCTGGTCGCCCAGGGCGCGATCAGCGACCTGACCGCCGGCTACCTGCGCGACTTCCGCTTCCGCGGCGACGTCGACGGTTACGCCGAGGGCGACCTCTACTTCCCCGGCAGCCCCGTCCTCACCGTCACCGGGACCCTGGGCGAGTGCGTCGTGCTGGAGACACTCGTTCTCAGCGTCCTCAACCACGACACCGCCATCGCCAGCGCGGCCGCCCGGATGGTCGACGCCGCGGCCGGCCGGCCGCTGATCGAGATGGGAAGCCGGCGTACCCACGAGGAGGCGGCGGTCGCGAGCGCCCGCGCCGCCTACCTCGCCGGGTTCGCGTCGACGAGCAACCTGGCGGCCGGGCTGCGCCACGGCGTACCGACCGTCGGCACGGCCGCGCACGCCTTCACCCTCGCGCACACCAGCGAGGATGAGGCGTTCCGCAGCCAGGTCGAGGCGCTCGGGGTCGGCACCACCCTGCTGGTCGACACCTACGACATCACCGAGGGCATCCGCACCGCCGTCAAGGTCGCGGGACCCGAGCTCGGCGCGGTCCGGATCGACTCCGGCGACCTCGCCGAGGAGTCGGCGAAGGCGCGGGCCCTGCTCGACGACCTCGGCGCCGTCGACACCCGGATCGTCGTCACCAGCGACCTCGACGAGTTCGTCATCACCGCGCTCTCCGACGCGCCGATCGACGGCTACGGCGTCGGCACCCGCCTCGTCACCGGGTCGGGCCACCCGACCGCGAGCATGGTCTACAAGCTCGTCGCCGTGGCCGACTCGCCCGACGGGCCGCTGCGCCCGGTCGCGAAGAAGGCCGTCGGCAAGGCATCGGCGGGCGGCCGCAAGCACGTCACCCGCGAGTACGACGGCGCGACCCTCGTCGCCGAGCGGACGACCCTGGAGCCGGGGTCCGGCGCTTCGCCCCAGGTGCCGCTGATCCGTGGCGGCGAGGTCGTGCACCGGCCGACCCTGGCCGCGGTCCGCGACCACGCCGCGGCCGCCCTGGCCAGCCTTCCCCCCACCGCCCGCGAGGTCGCCGCGGGCGCGCCCTACCTGACCGTCGAGCTGGAGGAGGACCGATGAGCAGAGCACTGATCGTCGTGGACGTGCAGAACGACTTCGTCGAGGGAGGTTCCCTCGGGGTGGCCGGCGGCAAGGACGTCGCCACCGCCATCACCGCCCACCTGGCGGTGCACGCGGAGGAGTACGCCGTGATCGCGGCCTCGCGCGACTGGCACCACGCACCCGTCGACGGGGAGACCAACGGCGGCCACTTCGCCGCCCCCGGCACCGAGCCCGACTACGCCGGCACCTGGCCGGTGCACTGCGTGGCGGGCGAGCACGGCTCGGCGTACGCGCCCGAGCTGGACACCCACGCCGTCACGCACCACGTCACGAAGGGCCACGGCGTGCCGGCGTACTCGGCGTTCGAGGGGCTGACCGAGGACGGCGAGCGGCTCGCCGACGTGCTCCGCGACGCCGGCGTGACCGAGGTCGACGTCACCGGCATCGCCACCGACTACTGCGTGCGGGCGACCGCCCTGGACGCTCGGGCCGCGGGCTTCGGCGTACGGCTGCTGGGTGGTCTGCACGCCGGCGTCGCACCGGAGACCTCGGCGGCGGCTCTCGAGGAGATGGCGGCGGCCGGCGTGGAGGTCCGCTGATGTACACGACGAAGTACCCGCCGTTCGCGGTCGTCGTGGACATCGCGGTGTTCACCATCCGATCGGAAACCCTCTCCGTGCTGCTCATCGAGCGCGCCAAGGACCCGGACGCCGGGTCGTGGGCCCTCCCCGGCGGCTTCGTCGACCCCGACGAGGACGCCGAGACGGCCGCCTGGCGCGAGCTCGAGGAGGAGACCGGACTGGCGAAGTTCCCCGGCCACCTCGAGCAGCTCAAGACCTACACAGCGCCCGACCGCGACCCGCGCATGCGCACCGTCTCGGTCGCGCACGTCGCGTTCGCGCCGGACCTGCCCGAGCCGAATGCCGGCGACGACGCGGCCGACGCGCGCTGGTGGGACGTGGCCGACCTGCCCGAGCTCGCCTTCGACCACGGCGAGATCCTGGCCGACGCGCTCGAGCGGGTGCGGGCGAAGCTGGAGTACACGACGCTCGCGGCCGAGTTCGTCGCCGAGCCGTTCACGCTCCCCGAGCTGCGCCAGGTGTACGCCGCCGTGTGGGGCACGCCGCCGGACCTCGGCACCTTCCGGCGCAAGGTCCTCGGCACCGACGGCTTCGTGGTGCCCGTGGGCGGCGAGGGCGCCACCCACTACCGCCGCGGACCCGCGACCGCGATCAGGCCACCGATGTACCGCGGCTGACCCGGCCCCGCCAGGCCATCCAGCCCATCCCGGCCAGGCCGCTCGCGATCGGCACGAGGACCGGGAGGCCGGTCAACACGACGAGCCCGACCGAGGCGACGAAGGAGACCACCGCCGCGACGCGCGGCCAGCCGGCGGGCAGCAGCCGCACCGCGGCGGCCGTGCCGACGACGTACACGAGCGCGAAGGTGCCGGTGGTGACGAGCAGGGTGGCGTCGGTGGGGCGGCCGAGCAGCGCCTCGCCGACCGTCACACCGAGGCCACCGGCGGAGACCACAGCGAGCGCACGGCGCGGTGTCGCCGATCCGGCCCGCAGGTCGGCGCTGAGCCACGCCGGCATCGCGCCGGCGATGGACAGCGCCGCCCCGAGCCGCGACGCACCGGCGAAGTAGGAGTTGATCGCGCCGACCGTGAGGAGCACCGCGATCACGGTGGTGACCGGACGGGCCCAGCCGCCGACCGCACCGGCCAGCAGATCGGCGAGCGGCGCCCGGCCGGCGTGCTCGCCGAGCACCGCGACCGTCACGAAGGCGATGCCGAGGTAGAGGACCGTGACCACCCCGAGGGTGATCGAGGTGGCGCGGGTGATGTCGCGCGCAGGGTGCGCGTACTCGGCCGACAGCGAGCTGACGATCTCCCAGCCCGCGAACGCCCAGACCAGGAGCGCGGCGGCCGAGCCGACCCCCGACCAGCCGTGCGGCAGGAACGGGGTCAGGTTGGCGCTGTCCACCCGCGGCAGCGACACCAGGATCGCGGCCAGCAGCAGGGTCGCGATCACCGCCGCGATGCCGAGCTGGACGCGCGCGGAGAGCTGGATGCCGTACCAGTTCATGACGGTCACGAGCAGGATCACCGCGACGGTCACCAGCACCTCGGTCCGACGCCCGCCACCGACCGCGTCGGCGACGTACGACGCCGCGAAGCCCGCGGCCACCGGGGCACCCACCGGGATCGCCACGAAGAACGCCCAGCCGACCAGGCTGGCGGCGCGCTCCCCGAACGCGAGCCGGGCGTACGTCGACACCCCGCCGCCGTCCGGGTGCCGCGCGCCGAGCGCGGCGAAGGTGCCCGCGAGCGGGACCGAGATCAGCAGCAGCGCACCCCACGCCAGCAGCGACGCGGGCCCGGCCGCCCGGTCGGCGAGGGCCGGCAGCGAGATGACGCCGGTGCCGAGGACCGCCGCGAGGGTGAGGGCCGTGCCCTGCAGGACGGACAGGCCGGTGGGTGCGATCGGTGCGGCCTGCGGGAGGTCGGCCGGCTCTGCTGCGGTGGTCACGAGCAGATCCTGTCGTATCCCACCGACAGTCAACCAAGGGGTTTACTTTTGACGCGGAGAGGTGTTCACTCAACCTTGTGGTTGAGCAATCGGATCCGCTGTCCCGGGCCTTCGCGGCCCTGGCCGACCCGACCCGCCGTGACCTGGTCGCCCGGCTCGCGTCCGACGGGGACGCGACCGTGGGCGAGCTCGCGGCGCCGTACGAGATGTCCCTCCAGGCCGTCTCCAAGCACCTCGGGGTGCTCGAGGAGGCCGGCGTCGTCACGCGGACGCGGGAGGGGCGGCAGCGCCACGTCCACCTGGACGCGGAGGTGTTCGACCTGATGACGAAGTGGATCGAGCGCTACCGGCACCAGGCCGAGCAGCGCTATCGCCGGCTCGACGACCTGCTCGCCCGGATGGGCGAGGACGAGGCCGACGAGCGCACCGACAACCGAGCAGAAGGAGCAGCGTCATGACCACCACCACCCAGGAGACCACCATCGAGGCGGTCCCCGACCTCCCCGTCGTCCGCATCGTGCGGGAGTTCGACGCGCCGCGCGAGCGCGTCTACCGCGCCCACGTCGACCCCGAGCTGATCGCGCAGTGGCTCGGCCCGGCGAGCCTGACCTGCCGGATCGACACGTGGGACCTGCGCACCGGCGGCGAGTACCGCTACACCGCCGTCCGCGACGGCGAGGAGGTCGCGCACTTCTACGGCTCGGTCCACCGGGTCTGGGACGGCGAGAAGATCGTGCAGACCTTCGGCTTCGACGAGATGCCCGAGGCGGTCAGCCTCGACACGCTGGTCCTCACCGACCTCCCCGGCGGCCGGACCCGGCTCGAGGTCACGTCCGTGGTCGACTCGATCGAGGCCCGCGACGCGATGCTCGCCTCCGGCATGGAGACCGGGGTCAACGAGGGGTACGCCGCGCTCGACCGCCTGCTCGCCGCCGGAGCATGATGACGGGATGAGCGCCGCAGAGAACCACGCCCGGGACGCCGCCCGCTTCGGCGAGCTCGTCGACTCCGCCACGGCCGAGGACTGGGCCCGCCCGTCGCCGGTCGCGGGCTGGACAGCGCGCGACGTCGTCTACCACCTGATCGACTGGCTGCCGGACTTCCTCGAGCGCACCGGCACGACCCTGCCGGCGGTCGACGCGATCGACCCGGCCGCGGCCTGGCGGCAGCGGGCCGGCGACGTCCAAGTGCTGCTGGAGACCGAGGGCGACCGCGAGTTCGAGAGCCCGATGTTCGGCACGCTGACCATCGGCACCGCCGTCGACCGCTTCTACACCGGCGACGTCTGGATGCACTCCTGGGACCTCGCCAAGGCACTCGGTCGCGACATCGACCTCGGCGAGCAGCGGTGCGCGGACGCGCTCGTGGCGATGCAGCCGATGGACGAGGTCCTGCGCAGCAGCGGCCAGTTCGGGCCGCGCGTCCCGGTGCCCGACGACGCGTCGGTGCAGGACAAGCTCGTGGGCTTCATCGGCCGGGACCCGGGCTGGCGCGGCTGAGCACTGTCGCCGGGCCGCCGTACCCTCCCTTGCATGGCGTACGACGAGGTGCTGGCCGACCGCATCCGCGACCTGGTCGAGGGTGAGCCCGGGCTCAGCGAGAAGAAGATGTTCGGCGGCCTGGCGTTCCTGATCGGCGGCAACATGGCCGTCGC
>DATFHM010000036.1:0-6962 GCA_035248385.1 Nocardioides sp.
ACAGCAGTAATGCCTAGCCGACCGGTACTAATAGGCCGAAAGCTTGCCACAACAAATCCCCAACACAACCAACAAGCACAATGGTTGATGTTGAATGCGAAGAACACACTTGTGTGATCGAGCGGGACAAGCGCTAAACAAATGATTCGCGTCCACACCAGAACCACCCCAAACACACGCCCACGTGCGTGTGACAGACATGGGGTCATAGAGTTACGGCGGCCATAGCGGCAGGGAAACACCCGGTCCCATCCCGAACCCGGAAGTTAAGCCTGCCAGCGCCGATGGTACTGCAGTGGAGACGCTGTGGGAGAGTAGGACGCCGCCGGACAAACATTGCGATGAGGGCGAGTGCAGGTGCACTCGCCCTCATCTGCTTTTCGCGGCCCTTGCCGGCGCCGTGCGGATCCACGAGTCGCTCCAGCACCACGAGGTGCCACTTGTCGAGCCAGTTCCTGTGGACGGGGCTGCTCCTCCACAGGGCCCCTTCGCTGTGTCCGGGCCGTGTCGGTGCCCCTCGGCAGGCTCCGTTGCACGTCTCAGAGGAGGATGCAATGGAAGCTGTGAACGAAGTCCGATTGGTCGGCCGGCTCAGTGCCGAAGCGGTGGACCGTGAGCTGCCCAGCGGCGATGTCGTCGTGGTCGCCCGGCTGGTGGTGGCGAGGCCCGAGGACGCCAGTCCGCGCCAACGGCGCCAGTCGGTGGACGTGCTGGAGTGCTCCGCTTGGTCGCCCCGGGTGCAGCGGGTGATGCGCGGCTGGTGCGAAGGCGACCTGGTCGACATTCGGGGTGCGGTCAGGCGGCGGTTCTTCCGGGTCGCCGGTCAGACGGCGGCGCGGGTCGAGATCGAGGTCAGCTCGGGTCGGCTGGTGCGTCGTGCAGATCGCGAATGAGCACACCGAGGCTCGGCTTGGGCTGGAACGAGGTCGCCTTCTCGGGGAGCAGGCGGTTCGCCGCGGCCACCTCGATAACCGTGTCGACCGGGGGAGCGGGCAGCAGGATCCCGACGGTCGACGGCTGCTTGGCCGCTTGAAGTGCCTCGTCCACCGTGTGGTGGTAGTCGATCGCGCTCGGCCCGTGAGGAAGAGCCGGCAGGAGGTCCTGGTGGAGAACCTCCACCGCGGTCCGCTGCGCGGTGAGCTCCAGCTTGATCAGGGCCCACTGCTCGCCGTCGGTGATCGGGAGCGCATCGGCAGCGAGGCCGAGCACGGCCTCGTGCTCGGACACGAGGTGGACGGGGAGCCCGAGCAGGTCGGCGGCGTCGCGGACGTCGTCGAAGGTGGTGCCGCTCAGCGTCCGGTGGATCGGACCGAGGAAGAGCGGGGTCGCGCGTTGGTCCACGAGCATCGCGAGACCCGCGTCGCAGGGGCCGCCGGGCTCGCGACGTTGCAGGCGCAGGTAGGCGGCGTACCGGTGATGGCCATCGGCGATGAGCGCCTTGGTCGGCGCGAGCTCCTCGGCGATCTTCGCGAGAAGGTCGGCAGAGGTGATCGTCCAGATCCGGTGCTCCTGGTGGCTCCGGTCGGTGAACTGGTGGTCAGCCGCGACGGCGACCACGGTCGCGAGGAGCTCGCGGAGCCGGTCGGTCCCGTTGTGCACCAGAAGGATGGGCGCCGGGTTGAGACGCATCTCCGCCATGCGGGCAGCGAGGTCGTCGGCTTGGCCGGGGTGGATGCCCTCGTGCGGCAGCACGGCACGATCCTCGGGCAGGGTGGCGCGCCTCGACACGTCCAGGGCGCCGACGAGACCGCGGATGGTGATGCCGTTCGAGGAGTACTCGTGCAGGTAGAGCGCAGGTTCGGTGTCGCGTTCCAGAAGTCCGCGGGCCTGCCACCTGCTCAGGCGAGCGGCGACGTCGCGGTACGGCCGTGCGAAGGCTCGACCCGTCGTGGGATCGCCGACGCGTCGGGGGATCAGTCGGAGCGCTGCGAACGGACGGAGTCGGAGGGGGCCGGCGACGTACGGCGGGGGTACCAGCGTCACGACGTCCATCGTCGAATCCTACGGATGGCGTGGTTGCTCCTGGCAGGGTGGTGGCCATGTCCACCACGCCGTTGCCCGGCACGCTCCGCGCCTCCGCCGAACCGCTCTGCCATGCGTACGACGTCGCGATGCTCGATCTCGACGGCGTGGTCTACGTCGGTGGTGACGCTGTGCCCGGTGCTTCGGATCACCTTGCATCGGCGCGCCGGGAGGGCATCCGCCTGGCGTTCATCACGAACAACGCCGCTCGGGCGCCCCACGACGTCGCCCGGCACCTGTCCGACCTCGGGATCCCCGCGGGCGCCGCCGATGTGGTGACGTCGGCGCAGGCGGCCGCAGGGCTCGCCGCCGAGCGGTTCGGGCGGGATGCTCGGATCGGGTGCGTCGGTGGCCCGGGGTTGGCGTGGGCCCTCGAGGACGCCGGACTGGTCGTGGTGGGGCCGGACGAGTCGCCGGACGCAGTCGTGACCGGCTACGGCCCGGAGGTGCCCTGGCACCGGATCATGCGCGCGGCCACGATCGTGAAGGCCGGCGTGCCCTGGATCGCGAGCAACACGGACGCCACGATCCCGACGAGCTACGGGGTGGCCCCGGGGCACGGTGCCCTGGTCGACCTCATCGCCGCGTTCGCCGGAGTTCGCCCGGAGGTCGCCGGGAAGCCGGCGCGGCCGTTGCTCGACGAGACGGTGCACCGCATGGCAGCCAACCGGCCGCTCATGGTCGGCGACCGGTTGGACACCGACATCGTGGGCGGGCGCAACGCCGGTGTCGACTCGCTGCTCGTCCTGACCGGCGTGACCGGTCTCGAGGAGCTCGTCGCGGCGCGGTCGGACGAACGGCCGGCGTACCTGGCCCGCGATCTCGAAGGACTGGTGGCGACACATCCCGAGGTCCGACCGAGCGGCGGCTCGTGGACCACGGGCGGCTGGACCGGCTCCACCGAAGCGGGTCGGCTGCGCGTCGACGGTAACGGCAGCGGTGACGACTGGTGGCGTGTCGCGGCCGCCGCGTCGTGGGCACACCTGGACCGGACCGGCGACGTGGTGGACGTCGCAGGCCTGGGCATCCCCGAAGTCGCGGCGATCCCGCGATAGCCTCGAGGCATGACCGAGGTACCCGTTCCGGCTCAGGCGCCCACCGGCATCGCGTCGGTCGACGCCGTGCTCGACCTGGTGGCAGGACTCGACGGACGGCCGCTGGCCGAGCACGTCGCGGTGTTCGAGGACGCCCACAGCCGGCTGCGGAGCGCTCTGGACGCACAGCCCGACGCCGCCGCCGTCTGACGCATGCCGCCCCGCCGCCTCCGGCTGGACGCAGAGCTCGTCCGGCGCAAGCTCGCGCCGTCACGAGAGCGTGCAGCCCAGCTGATCGCGGACGGTCGGGTCACCGTGAGCGGAGTCGTCGCCACGAAGCCGGCGACCGGCGTCACGACCGACGTCGCCATCGTGGTCAAGGAAGGTGCCAACGGTCCCGACTACGTGTCGCGAGGCGCGCACAAGCTGGTCGGCGCGCTGGCGGCCTTCGAGCCGGCCGGGCTCGTCGTGCGCGCGCGACGCTGCCTCGACGCCGGTGCGTCGACGGGTGGCTTCACCGACGTGCTGCTGCGCGCCGGTGCCGCCCAGGTCGTCGCGGTCGACGTGGGCTACGGGCAGCTCGACTGGTCGTTGCAGTCCGACGAGCGAGTGGTGGTCCACGACCGCACGAACGTGCGGACGCTGACCACCGACCAGATCGGCGGAGCGGTCGACCTCGTCGTCGGCGACCTGTCCTTCATCTCGCTGACCCTGGTGCTCGACGCGCTCCTGGGCGTGACCGCACCGGACGGCGACCTGGCCCTCATGGTCAAGCCGCAGTTCGAGGTCGGCAAGGACCGGGTGGGCCGCGGTGGGGTCGTGCGGGACCCCGAGCTCCGCGCCGAGGCCGTGCGCGATGTCGCCCGTGCGGCGGCGGAGCGGGGCTGGGGCGCACGCGGCGTGACCGTGAGCCCCCTGCCGGGACCGTCGGGGAACGTCGAGTTCTTCCTGTGGCTGCGGCGCGGGGAGGCGACGATCGACGATGACGAGATCACAGCGGTGGTGCGCCGCGGTACCGACGGCGTGGGGGCGCCGGATGAGAGGCTGGACCCATGACCGAGCACGGAGCCGACGTACGCCGGGTGCTGGTGCTCGCCCACACGGCCCGGCCCGAGGTGCGCGAGGTGGCGCGGGCGTTCGTCAAGGAGCTCACCAGCCACGGCATCGTGGTCCGGCTGCTGCGCCACGAGGCCGCCGAACTCGACCTCGACCCGGAGGGCTACGAGCCCCAGGTGGAGCTGACCGACTCCGAGAGCGACGCGAGCCACGGCTGCGAGCTGACCGTCGTCATCGGTGGTGACGGCAGCATCCTGCGGGCGGCCGAGGTCACCCACGAGAGCCTGACCCCGGTGCTCGGGGTGAACCTGGGGCACGTCGGGTTCCTCGCCGAGGCCGAGCACGACGACGTCGCGGCGACGATCGAGGCCATCATCGAGCAGCGGTACACGACCGAGGACCGGCTGACGCTGGACGTGCGGGCCTACCTCGACGGCGAGCTGCTCTACTCGACCTTCGCGGTCAATGAGGCCAGCGTCGAGAAGGCTGCGCGCGAGCGGATGCTCGAGGTCGTGGTCGAGATCGATGGCCGTCCGCTGTCACGGTGGGGCTGCGACGGTGTCGTGTGTGCGACGCCGACCGGGTCGACGGCGTACAACTTCAGTGCCGGTGGGCCCATCGTGTGGCCCCAGGTCGAGGCGCTGTGCATCGTCCCGCTCAGCGCGCACGCCCTGTTCGCCCGGCCGATGGTGGTCGCCCCGTCCTCGGTGATGGCCGTGGAGGTGCTGGCCGGCAACCAGGGGACCGGTGTCCTCTGGTGCGACGGCCGTCGCAGCGTCGACCTCCCTCCGGGCGCCCGCATCGAGGTGAGCCGCGGAGAACGCCCGGTCCGGTTGGTCCGCCTGCACCAGGCACCGTTCACCGACCGGCTCGTGGCCAAGTTCGGGCTGTCCGTCGAGGGCTGGCGGGGTGCGGCCGAACGGCACCGACGGTTCGAGGTGGAGCGCGAGGAGGAGACACGATGATCGAGGAGCTCCGGATCAGCTCGCTCGGAGTCATCGACTCCTCGACGCTCGAGCTCGGCCCCGGCCTGACCGTGCTCACGGGTGAGACCGGCGCCGGCAAGACGATGGTCGTCAGCGCACTCGGGCTGCTGCTCGGCGGCAGGGCCGACAGCGGCGCGGTCCGCGCCGGTGCCAAGCAGGCCCGCGTCGAGGGCGTCGTGCGGGTCACCGGCCTGGGCGAGGTCGCCGAGGCGATCGACGAGGCCGGAGGCGAGGTCGAGGACGACGTCGTCGTGCTCGCCCGCAACGTCAGCAGCGAGGGCCGGTCGCGGGCGTACGTCGGTGGGGCCGGCGTACCGGTGGCGACGCTGGCCGGTGTCACCGAGCCGCTCGTGGCCGTGCACGGTCAGTCCGACCAGCACCGTCTGCTCAAGGCCCAGACCCAGCGCGAGGCGCTCGACAGGTACGCCGGGACCGACCAGCTGCTGGCGGCGTACGCCGATCTCCACGCCGAGCTCATCGCGACCGAGCGCGAGCTCGCCGAGGTGCGGGCCAGTGCCATGGAGCGCGTTCGCGAGGCCGACCTGCTGCGGTTCGGCGTCGACGAGGTGGCCGCGGTCGCCCCGCAGCCGGGCGAGGACGCGGAGCTGGCCGCCGAGGAGAGCCGGCTGGGGCACGCCGACACCCTGCGCGGGGCTGCGGAGCAGGCGCGCGAGGCGCTCTCGAGCGAGCACGGTTCGCCGGACGCGCTTGCCGCGGTCGCGGCCGCACGCGGGCTCCTGGACGGGGTCCGCGACCACGACCCCGCCGCGGCGGCGCTCGCCGACCGGGTCAGCGAGGTCAGCTACCTGCTGGCGGACGTCGCGGCCGACGTGGCGTCGTACGCCTCGAGCATCGACACCGACCCGACCCGGCTCGCCGCGGTCTCCGAGCGGCGGGCCGCGCTGATCGGCCTGACCCGCAAGTACGGCGAGACGATCGACGAGGTGCTCGCCTGGGCCGAGGAGTCGAGCACCCGCCTGCTTGACCTCGACGGCACCGACGAGCGCATCGCCACGCTCGACGCCCGCCGCCGGGAGCTGCGCGCATTGCTCGCCGACGCGGCCGAGCAGCTGTCCCTCGCCCGTGCCGAGGCCGCCGCCCGTCTGGCCGAGGAGGTCAGCGACGAGCTGACCCTGCTCGCCATGCCGCACGCCCGTCTCAGCATCGCGGTGACCCAGAGCGAGGTCGTGGCTCCGCCCGCTAGCGAGCTGCCCGAAGGTGTCCTGCAGGTGGGGGAGCGCTGGCTGCGCTTCACCCGGCACGGCATCGACGAGGTCGAGCTGCTGCTGGCGGCGAACACCGGCAGCGAGCCGCGGCCGCTGCACAAGGGCGCGTCGGGTGGTGAGTTGTCGCGGGTGATGCTGGCCGTCGAGGTCTGCCTGGCCGGTACGAACCCGGTGCCCACGTTCGTGTTCGACGAGGTCGACGCCGGCGTGGGCGGCGCGGCTGCCGTCGAGATCGGCCGGCGGTTGGCCAAGCTGGCCGCCGACGCGCAGGTGCTCGTCGTCACCCACCTGCCCCAGGTGGCGGCCTTCGCCGACCGGCACGTCGTCGTCGAGAAGGCGTCGGACGGCACGGTCACCAGCTCCGGCCTGACCATGCTCGACGACGCCGGGCGGGAGCGCGAGCTGTCGCGGATGCTCGCGGGCCTGGCCGACTCCGACACCGCGCTGGCACACGCCCGTGAGCTGCTGGACATGGCGCGCGGCTGATCTTTCGTTCCGCCCACCGCGAAACTCCGTCGTCGAGCACCGGGATCCGGCTTCCATGCCCTAGGATGGAATCCCGTGGTGAACATGGCGCCGGGCAGTCGAACCAAGCACATCTTCGTGACCGGAGGCGTCGCCTCCTCGCTCGGCAAGGG
>DATFHM010000037.1:0-24471 GCA_035248385.1 Nocardioides sp.
CTGGTCGTCCCGCGCGACCGGATCCGCGGTGAGACCGGGCTGATCCTGCGCACCGAGACCTCGGTGCTGTTCGTGATCCCGTGGAAGCGGCATTGGATCATCGGCACCACCGACACCGACTGGGAGCTGTCCAAGGACCACCCGGCGGCGAGCTCCAAGGACATCGACTACCTGCTCGAGCACGTCAACGGCGTGCTCGAGGTGCCGCTGACCCGCGACGACGTCGAGGGCGTGTACGCCGGCCTCCGACCGCTCCTCGCCGGTGAGGACGCCGCCACGTCCAAGCTCTCGCGCGAGCACGCGGTCGCGCACTCGGTGCCCGGGTTGGTCGTGGTCGCGGGCGGCAAGTACACGACGTACCGGGTGATGGCGAAGGACGCCGTCGACGAGGCCGTGCACGGCCTGCAGGCGGTCCAGGGCCGCACGGTGGGCGAGTGCGTCACCGAGAACATCCCGTTGGTCGGAGCCGACGGCTACTCGGCGCTGTGGAACCAGCGTCGCTCCCTCGCCGCCAGCTCCGGCCTGGCGATCAACCGGATCGAGCACCTGCTGGAGCGCTACGGCTCGATGGTGCTGGAGATCCTCGACCTGATCGCCGCCGAGCCCGACCTCAAGGACCCGCTGCCCGGGGCCGAGGACTACCTGCAGGTCGAGGCGGTCTACGCGGTGACCCACGAGGGAGCGCGGCACCTCGACGACATCCTGACCCGTCGCCTGCGGGTGTCCTTCGAGACCTTCGACCGGGGAGCCGCGGCGGCGCCGTACGTCGCCGACCTGGTCCGCGGTCACCTCGGCTGGGACTCCGCCCAGCACACCCGCGAGCTGCAGCACTACCTGAAGCGGGTCGAGGCCGAGCGCGAGAGCCAGCGCCAGCCCGACGACCTCACCGCCGACGCGGCGCGCAAGGGCGCTCCCGACGTCGTCCCGGTGACGCACATGGCCGAGGCCGGCGTGGAGTGATCGTCTCCTAGGCTGGTCCGCATGGATCTCGACCTGCGCGACCGCGTCTACATCGTCACCGGCGGCACCCGCGGCCTCGGCCGGGCTACGGCCGAGGCGCTGGTGGGCGACGGGGCGAGGGTCGTGGTCACCGGTCGCGACCCTGAGTCCGTGGCCGACACCGTCATCGCGCTCATCGACGGCGTCGGCGAGGACGTCGCGATCGGCGTACCGGCCGACAACGCCGACCCGGCCACGCCGCAGGCGCTCATCGACGCCGCCCACCACAAGTGGGGCCGGCTCGACGGCGCGCTGATCAGCGTGGGCGGCCCGGCGGCGGGGCCGGTCATGACGGCCACCGACGAGGAGTGGACCCAGGCGTTCGGCTCGGTGTTCCTCGGCGCGGTCCGGCTCGGTCGCGACATCGGCGCGGCGCTCGGCGAGGGCGGGGCGCTGGCGTTCGTGCTGTCCACCAGCACCAAGCAGCCGATCCCCGACCTCGCGATCTCCAACGGCCTGCGCCCCGGCCTCGGCATGGTCGCCAAGACGCTCGCCGACGAGCTCGGCCCGAAGGGCATCCGCGTCAACGGGCTGCTGCCCGGCCGGATCGCCACCGACCGCGTCGCCGAGCTCGACGCGGGCACTCCCGACCCGGCCGCGACGCGCGCCCGCACCGAGGCGGCCATCCCGCTGCGCCGGTACGGCGATCCCGCCGAGTTCGGCCGCGCCGCCGCGTTCCTTCTCTCGCCCGCGGCGTCCTTCGTCTCCGGCGTGATGCTGCCCGTCGACGGCGGGATGTCACGAGGTCTCTGAGACCTCCGACGGCTCGCGGCGGCCGGCCTGGCGGCCCCGCTCGGCCTCGGCGTCCGCAGCGGCGGCGGCCGCGCGACGACGCGCGCCCCGGTCACCGTTGTTCTTCTCGTCCCACGCCAGGTAGAGGAAGCCGCCCGCGCCGAGCACGCCGAAGAACCACCACTGCAGCCCGTAGAAGAAGTGCGGGCCGTTGCTCAGGTCCGGCTGGTCCTCGGGCCCGAGCGCCGTGGCGGCCGGGGGAGTCTCGGACTGCATCTGCACGAAGCCGCCGTACGTCGGCGCACCGATGGCCTGGCCGATCGCGCTGCTCGATATGGCGCGCACCGAGTGGTTGGTGACGTCGGTGCTGCTGCCGGAGCCGTCCTGGCGCACCCAGCCGACCACCGTCACCTGTCCCGACGGCGGCTTCGGGAGCGCGCTCACGGGCGGTTGCGGGTCCTCGGTCGAGAACCAGCCGCGGTTGACCAGCAGGTCACCCCCCGCCGTCTTGAGCGGTACGACGACGTCGACGCCCGGGTCCCCGTGGTCGTCGGTCTGGTAGCGGACGATGATCGTGTCGGCGACGTCGTACGTCCCCGTCGCCTTCACCACGCGCCACTCGTCGCGGTCGGTGACCGGGCGGCCCACGGCCAGCACGTCGGTCAGCGCCTCCGGCGCCTCGCGGTAGTTGGCGCGGATGATGGCGTTCTCGGTCTTGGTCTTCTCGAGCCGGTGGAACTGCCAGCGGCCCAGCCACCAGCAACCCCAGGCGAGAACCACGACCGCGAAGAAGAAGAGCACCCAGCGGCGGCTGAGCAGGAACCGCCAGGACTTCTGCGGGTGGGGCGACGTCACGCACCAACGGTAGATGCGTCTCCTAGACTGCTGTTATGCAGGGCCCCGCACTCCTCGACCGCTTCGGACGCACAGCGACTGACCTCCGTGTCTCGCTGACCGACCGCTGCAACCTGCGCTGCACCTACTGCATGCCGGCCGAGGGCCTCGACTGGCTGCCGAACGAGGCCCAGCTCACCGACGACGAGGTCGTCCGGCTGATCGGCATCGCGGTGCGCGACCTCGGCGTCGAGGAGGTCCGGTTCACCGGTGGTGAGCCGCTGGTACGCCGGGGCCTGGTCGACATCGTCCGGCGCGTGCGCGCGATGGACGCCGGCGTGGAGATGTCGATCACCACGAACGGCCTGGGCCTGGACAAGCTCGCCGCTCCGCTCGTCGAGGCCGGCCTGAACCGGGTGAACGTCTCGCTGGACTCGGTGCGGGCTGACACCTTCGCGGAGCTGACCCGGCGCGACCGGTTCGCGGACGTCGTCGCCGGTCTGGCGGCGGCCGAGGCGGCCGGGCTGGGTCCGGTCAAGGTCAACGCTGTGCTGCTGCGCGGCGTCAACGACGACCAGGCGCCCGAGCTGCTGCGCTGGTGCCTGGAGCGCGGCTACCAGCTGCGCTTCATCGAGCAGATGCCGCTCGACGCCCAGCACGGCTGGAAGCGCGACGAGATGGTCACCGCCGACGAGATCTTCGCGTCGCTGGGGCGCGAGTTCGACCTGGCGCCGGCGTACGAGCCGCGCGGCAGCGCCCCCGCGGAGCTGTTCGTCGTCGACGGCGGGCCGGCGACGGTCGGGGTCATCGCGTCCGTCACGCGGCCGTTCTGCGGCGACTGCGACCGGGTGCGGCTCACGGCCGACGGTCAGGTCCGCAACTGCCTGTTCGCCCGTGAGGAGTCCGACCTGCGCACCGCGATGCGGGCCGGCGCGGACGACGCCGAGCTGGCGGAGCGGTGGATCAAGGCGATGTGGAGCAAGGCGGCCGGGCACGGCATCGACGACCCGACCTTCCTGCAGCCGGACCGGCCGATGTCAGCGATCGGCGGCTGACGGGTCCGACCCGGTCGGCACGTGGGGGACGACCTCCTTGAGGAAGCCCCGCGCGCCGAGGAAGCTCTCCAGCGTCTCGCGGTGCGCCTCGCACGCGAGCCAGGTCTTGCGGCGGTCGGGCTCGTGCAGCTTGGGGTTGTTCCACCGCAGCTGCCACACGGCGGGCTCGCGGCACCCCTTGGCCGAGCAGACGTCAGGCTCGGTGTGCGTCGTCCGGGTCAGCATCGTCCACCTCGCTCCCGAGCTCCTTGTACGGCGACATGCCGCCGACGAGACCGATCGAGGCGTCGCGGGAGTCGTTCGCGTTGGCCATCACCACGGCGACGTACGGGAGGATCAGCGCGGCGGCGATCAGGATCGGCCACAGCCAGTTGACGTGGGCCGAGCCGGCGATCACGGCGCCGATGAAGCAGAGGGCGCGGAAGCTCATCGAGAGGATGTAGCGCTTCTGGCGCCGCGCCAGATCGGCCGAGGGGCCCGAGCCCGCGGTGGTGATCCGGATGGCACCGGAATCCGATCTCGCCATGTCCTCGATCCTATGCCTTCGCCATGAGCCCGGGACGCGCCGTCCTCCGCGACGAGTAGGCTCGCCGCATGTCGAACCGCACCTACCGCGTCTCCGAGATCGTCGGCACCTCCCCGGAGGGCATCGACCAGGCCGTCCGCAACGCGATCGAGCGGGCCAGCCAGACCCTGCGTCACCTCGACTGGTTCGAGATCACCCAGGTGCGCGGCCAGATCAAGGACGGCCAGGTCGAGCACTTCCAGGTCGGGATGAAGGTGGGCTTCCGCCTCGAGGACGACGAGTAGTCAGGGCGTGCGCACCCTGGTGGTCATCCGGCACGCCAAGGCCGAGCAGTACGCCGCCAGCGACTTCGAGCGCGAGCTGACCGACCGCGGGCGGGCCGATGCGGCCGAGGCCGGGCGCTGGCTCGCGTCCGAGGGCGTCGTGCCGGGCGCGGCGTACGTCTCGCCGGCGGCGCGCACCCGCGGCACGTGGGCCGCGATCGCCGAGGCGGCGGGTTGGGACCTGACGCCGACGTACGACCGCGGTCTCTACGGCACCGACGAGGAGGGCGTCCTCGAGCTGGTGCAGCTCACCGACGAGGCGGTGGACACCGTGGTCGTCATCGGGCACAACCCGACCATCGAGATGGTCGTCCAGATGCTCGACGACGGTGAGGGACCGGCCGACGTGGCGGAGAGCCTCGCGATCGGCTACCCGACCAGCGCCGTCACCGTCTTCGACGTCGACGTGCCGTGGCCCGAGGTCGGTCAGATGACCGCCCGACCGCGGGCGTTCCACGTCGGGCGGAGCTGATTCAGACCGGCGGAGCCGGCGTCACGATGCCGTCGGCGGCGTCGGCCGCCTCGATCTCCTCGCGGCGGATGCCGAGCAGGTACATGATCGAGTCCAGGTAGGGCACGTTCAGCGTCGTGTCCGCGGCCTCGCGCACCACCGGGCGGGCGTTGTAGGCGATGCCGAGCCCGGCGGCTGCCAGCATGTCGAGGTCGTTGGCGCCGTCGCCGATCGCGATGGTCGCCTCCTCCGGTACGCCGAGGTCCTCGGCGAACTCCCTCAGCGCACGCGCCTTGCCCGCGCGGTCGACGATCTCGCCGAGCACGTTGCCGGTCAGCCGGCCGTCGACGATCTCGAGGGTGTTGGCGCGGGCGCGGTGGATGCCCAGGTCGGCGGCCAGGCGGTCGGTGATCTGGCTGAAGCCGCCGGACACGATCGCGAACCGGTAGCCGAGCCGGCGCAGCGTGCGGACCAGGGTCCGGGCGCCGGGGTTGACCACGATCTGGTCGTAGACCTCGTCGATGACGGACGCGTCGAGCCCCTTGAGGCAGGCCACCCGGGCGCGCAGCGACTCGGCGAAGTCCAGCTCGCCCTGCATGGCGCGCTCGGTGATCTCGGCGACCTCGGCGCCGAAGCCCGCGTGCTCGGCGAGCATCTCGATGACCTCGCCCTCGATGAGCGTGGAGTCGACGTCCATGACGATCAGCCGCACGCCGTGGCGCAGCAGGGATGCGGGCTGCACGGCGACGTCGATGCCCTGCTGGGCGCCCTCCTTGGCGAGCGACGTCCGCAGCGTGGCGGGGTCGATGCCCGAGACGTCCAGCTCGATCGCGGTGACGGGGTAGCGGGCCATCCGCTCGATCCGGTCGATGTTGCCGCCGGCGTCGGCGATCCGGCCGGCGATGGCGCTCATCGCCGCGGCCTTGAGCGGAGCGCCGATGACGGTGACGTGCGAGCGACCGCCCGGACGCGTCGTGTTGTCGCCCGAGCCGACCTCGATGTCCACGCTCATCCCGAGCTGGGTGAGCGCCTGCTCCAGGCTCGCCTCCAGCCGCTTGGAGTCGCGGGGAGCCGTGACGAGGACGGCGAGCACGAGGCGGCGGCGTACGACGATCTGCTCGAGGTCGACGACGGACACGCCCGCGTGGGCGAGGACGTCGAAGATCGCGGACGTCACGCCCGGCCGGTCCTTGCCGGTGACGGTGAGCAGCAGGGTCTCGTTCATCGACGCTCAGGGTAGTGGCGGCCAGCCGTCGGGGGAGAAGGCCGCGGTGAGCGCGAGACGGACCGCGTGGTCCAGCGGCCGCAGCGCGGCCCGGCGCTGCTCGATCTGGCCGGCGCTGACGGCCGCGCCGTCGTCCTCCGCCGCCAGCTCCACCACCCGCCACAGGTGCAGGGCACGACCGGCCAGGTCCGCGCACCGCCGCGGTACGCCGGGTGGTGGGCTCACCGGCTCGCCGGCCCTCAGGTCGACGAGCTCGTCGGCGATCTCCGGTCGCCACCGGGCCACGTCGAGGCGGGCGAGGTCACGGGCGACGTCGAGCACGGCGGTGCGCAGGGCGCGGTCCGCGTCACCGAGGTCCACCGGCGGCCGGCGGTCGGCGGCGTACGCCGTCCACTCGACCGCGCGGCCGACGCCGGCCGGGACCAGCGCGGTGCCGGCGCCGACCAACAGCGCCGCCTCGCCGGACTCGATCGCGGCGGCCGTGAGCGCGGCCGGGCCCCGCAGCCCGACCGGGTCACCCGGTGCCGGGAAGGACGCGGCGATCGCGTCGGCACCGGCCGATCGCTGCCGCGCGAGGAACGGCACCAGCCCGGGCTCGTCACCGATCACGACGTGCGCCACGTCGTCGGCCCGCACGGCGTCGAGCAGGTCGTCGGGGCCGATCGCACCGCGCAGCCAGGCCGTGCCCCACCACGCCAGCCGCGCGGAGGCGGGGAGGGCGGCGTGGTCGGTCCGTGGCGTCGTCATGGCAGCGACAGACATTAGTAGGGTTGGCCGCATGTCGTCTGCCGTGCTCGAGCTCGCCGAGGTCAGCGTCCGCCGGGGAGGTGCGAGCCTGCTCGACCGGGTCAGCTGGGTCGTGCGCGAGGGCGAGCGCTGGGTGCTGCTCGGCGCCAACGGCGCGGGCAAGACGACGCTGATGCAGGTCGCGGCGGCACAGCTGCACCCGACGTCGGGAGCGGTCGGCATCCTCGGCGAGCTGCTCGGCACCGTCGACGTCTTCGACCTGCGCCCGCGGATCGGCGTCGCGAGCGCCGCCATCGCGGAGCGCATCCCGCGTGACGAGACCGTCCGCGACCTGGTCGTGTCGGCGTCGTACGCCGTGCTGGGCCGCTGGAATGAGCAGTACGACGACCTCGACCACGCCCGCGCCGCGGACCTCATGCGCGAGGTCGGCATCGAGCGGCTCGCCGACCGCACCTTCGGCACCCTGTCGGAGGGGGAGCGCAAGCGGGTCCAGATCGCCCGGGCCCTGATGACCGACCCCGAGCTGCTCCTCCTCGACGAGCCGGCGGCAGGCCTGGACCTGGGTGGGCGCGAGGACCTGGTGTCCACGCTGTCGGTGCTCGCCTACGACCCGGACTCGCCGGCCACCGTCGTCGTGTCGCACCACGTCGAGGAGATCCCGCCCGGTTTCACCCACGTGATGATGCTGCGCGAGGGGCGGATCGTGGCCTCCGGACCGCTCGCGGAGACCCTCACGCCGGAGGCTCTCTCGGCCACCTTCGGCATGCCGCTCGCGCTGTCGCACGAGGACGGCCGGTGGGCCGCGCGGCGGCGCCAGCACCGCGTCTGAGGGCGGCTCCGCGCATTCGCCGTTTGCCCCCATTCCACCGGGGATAGGCTCGCATCATGCACTGGTTCCAGGACCACCAATGGGAGGTCTGGCTCGGGGTTGCGGTCCTCCTGATGATCGCCGAGATGGCGACCCTCGACCTGATCATGGGGATGCTCGCCGTGGGCGCCCTCGCCGGCATGGCCACGGTCATGCTGAGTGGTTCGTACGTCGTCCAGGCGGTGGTCGCCGCGATCGTGGCGATCGCGATGCTCGGGGTCGTCCGGCCGTCGCTGGCGCGCCGCCTCCACCACGGCACCGAGATCGCCCTCGGCAACGACCGGGTGATCGGCCTGCGCGGCGTGGTCCGCGAGCCGATCGCCCCGCTGCACGTCGGGCGGGTGGCCGTGGACGGCGAGATCTGGACCGCCAGCGCGGACGTCGACATCCCGGCGGGCACGCCCGTGGAGGTCCTCGAGATCCGTGGCGCCACCGCCCACGTCCGCGCCGTACCGGGACCCGGTGCCGAATACCCCGAGTACAAGGAGATCCGATGATCTATCTCGTCCTGCTGGCGATCCTGTTCCTGTTCGTGGTGGTGATCCTCGCGAAGACGGTGCGGGTCGTCCCCCAGGCGCGCGCCGGGATCGTCGAGCGCTTCGGCAAGTACAAGCAGTCCCTGCCGGCCGGCCTGAACTTCGTCGTGCCGTTCATCGACAAGGTGCGCTACATCATCGACCTGCGCGAGCAGGTCGTCGGCTTCCCGCCGCAGCCCGTGATCACCGAGGACAACCTGTCGGTCGACATCGACACGGTCATCTACTTCCGGGTGACCGACCCGGTCGCGGCGACGTACGAGATCGCGAACTACATCTCCGCCATCGAGCAGCTCACCATGACCACCCTGCGCAACATCGTCGGTGGCATGGACCTCGAGCAGACCCTCACCAGCCGCGACCAGGTCAACTCAGGGCTGCGTGGCGTCCTCGACGAGGCGACCGGCAAGTGGGGCATCCGCGTCAACCGGGTCGAGGTCAAGAGCATCGACCCGCCGGCGTCCATCAAGGACGCCATGGAGAAGCAGATGCGTGCCGATCGTGACAAGCGCGCGCTCATCCTCACGGCGGAGGGCCAGCGGCAGTCCGCGATCCTCACCGCGGAGGGCAACAAGCAGTCCGCGATCCTCAACGCGGAGGGTGCCCGTGAGGCGGTCATCCTCGAGGCGCAGGCCTCCCGCGAGTCGCAGATCCTGCGCGCGCAGGGCGAGGGGCAGGCGATCCAGACTGTGTTCCAGGCGATCCACGACGGCCAGCCGGACCAGGCGCTGCTGGCCTACCAGTACCTGCAGATGATGCCGAAGCTCGCCACCGGTGACGCCAACAAGATGTGGATCATCCCGAGCGAGTTCAACGAGGCGCTCAAGGGCCTCGGCTCCACGATCGGCAACCTGCCGGGCATCCCGCAGGACGTCGACGGACCGAAGGTGCGCGTCGACATGGGTCCGGCCGAGCCGGCCGTCGCCACCGAGTCCGACGCCGAGGTGGCGTCGACCCGGTCCGCGGTCGAGGAGGCGATCCGGGAGGCCGAGGAGGCGTCGCACCCCGGCCGGGAGATCCCGACCGACGGCCCGGCGGACACGCCCGACGCGGGTGCGGAGCCCCCGCAGGCTGACGAGTGAGCTACTCGCAGTACGAGCCACCGCAGGGTCCGCCGTACGGCTCGTCGCCGTACGGCGGACCGCCGCTCTACCAGGCGCCGCGTGCGACCAACGGGCTCGCGATCGCGTCGATGGTCGTCAGCCTGGTGGCCGTCGGCGGCGCGCTGCTGATGTGCGGTGTCGGCGGGATCTTCGGCATCGCGGGCGCGATCATGGGCCACGTCGCCCGCGGTCAGATCCGCCGCGACAACGCCGAGGGCGACGGGTTCGCCCTCGCGGGCATCATCGTCGGCTGGGTCACCTTCGCCGTGGGTCTGCTGGCGGTCATCGCGTTCGTCGTCTTCGTGATCGCGGTGGGGCACAGCGTCGAGACGCCGTACGGCGAGACGGGGTCCTCGGTCTAGCCGCGCCCGCGCAGGACGCCGAGGACGCCGGCGAGCACGGCACCGCTCGCCGCGCCGATGAGCAGGATGCCCGCGGACTTGGGGATCCGGTTGGCCTGCAGCTCCAAGGCGCCGGTCGCGGCGTCGGAGGCGTCGATCGCGACACCGACCAGGGCCAGGTTGCGTCGGGTGGTGCCCGAGGAGACGAGGGTGACGCCGCCGACGGCGATCTCGCGCGCCCCGAACATGCGGGTCATGTAGGGCAGGTGCGGGTTGCCGGCCGGCGCCAGGCCGAACACCCGGGCGGTGAGCTCGGGCGCGACGAACGCGCAGATGCCGATGACGATCCGTCCGAGGGAGATGCCGGTCACAGGGTCCATGACCGGCACCCTAGGGCACTCAGTCGACGTAGGCGGTGAGCCACCGCGCGATCTCGTCGTACGCGCGCTCCCGCGCGTCGGGGCGGGACAGGATCACGTCGTGGATGGCGCCGGGCACGGCCGCGTAGGTGACGTGCCTGCCGACGGCGGTCGACCAGCGACGGATCTGCCGGACGTCGAGCACGATGTCGGTGGTGAACGCCCGCTCGTCCATGTCCTTGGGGGCGCTGGAGCGGTCCGAGGAGAGCACGAGCACGGGGCAGGGCACGTCGAGACCGGCCTGGACCCGGGCGTGGCCGGCGCGGATGGCGGCGAGCCAGCCGTAGCGCACCGGGAAGGACGAGAGCGGCTTCCAGGTGAGGTCGAACTCCCAGGATCCGTGGTGGTCCTTGTGCAGGCTGCGGCCGTAGATGCCGCTCACCTCGCGGCCCATCACCTTCATGGGCACGCGGCGGCCGGCCTGGGCGAGCAGCAGGTTGACGGGAGCCGAGCGCATCAGCGCGGGGCCCTGCAGGTCCAGCCACGGCGAGTTGAGGAAGAGACCCTCGAGCTCGGCGGGCTTGCGCTCGTCGGCCCAGAGAGCGGCGATGAGGCCGCCGGTGGAGTGGGCGGCGACGACCACGCGGGTGTGGCCGTCGCGCTTCGTGATCCGCTCCCAGGCCGCGTCCAGCTCCTCGAAGTACGCCGTCAGGTCGGCCACGTAGGTGCCGGACTGGTGCGGGCGCAGGGACCGGCCGTACTTGCGCAGGTCCAGGGCGTACATGTCGTGGCCCCGGGCGAGCCACCACTCGGCGTACTCGGTCTGGAAGAAGTAGTCGGAGAACCCGTGCAGGTGCAGGACGGCGCGGTCGGTCGGCTCGGCGGCCGAGCGGCTGACGAGCGTCGCGACGACCTCGCCCTCGAAGTCGGGCTCGAGCGCGATGGTCTCGGCGCGCCAGGGGTCACCCAGGACGTCGGTCGTGGTCGTCACGAGGAAAGTCTGCCACCGGCGAAGGCGTACCAACGCCCGTGTCGCCCTTCGATCTCGATCGGGTGGTCGACGGTGGCCGTCACCCGCTCGCTGGTGAGCACGTCGGCGACCAACGTCCCGCTCGCGTCCTACGCGGTCGTCTCCATCGGCGTTGAAGGGGCCGATCCGCACGATCGAGGAGCCGGAGGAGCCCGTAGCCTCGGCCGTGTGACCGACAGCGACGTCCTCGAGCGCCTGGCCGTGCTGGCTGGGCGCTCGTGGTCGTTCGAGGCACTCGCCGGCGGGCTGAACAACAGCGCCTTCCGAGTGCGTACGACGGACGGCCGTCGACCCGAGCTGGACCTGGTCGTGCGGCACTGGCCCGAGGACGACGGGCTCGACCACGATGTCGAGCTGGTGGCATCCGTGGCAGCGGCGGGGGCCGGGGTCGGGCCGGCCGTGGTGGCGCACCAGCCCGCGGACCGGCTGATCGCGTTCGAGCACGTCCCCGGCCGCTCGCTGACCGCTGCCGACCTCCACGACGACGCGACGCTGGCCCGGGTCGCCGCCACGCTGCGCCGCCTGCACGAGGTCGCCGCCGACGTGCCGGAGCTCGGCCTGCTCGCGCGGACGACGGTGCCCGAGGACGTCGCCGCGGCGCTGGCGGAGGACCCGGAGCCTCTGGTGCTGTGCCACAACGACCTGGTGCCTGACAACCTGGTCGACGACGGCACGACGGTCACCCTCATCGACTTCGAGTACGCCGGACGGGCCGAGCCGTCCGCCGAGCTCGCCGGCCTCGCGGTGGGTGCCGGGTTCGACGACGAGCGGGTCGCGCTGCTGGTCCGGTTGTACGACGGCGTACCGGCGCCCGACCGGCTGGGGCGGGTGCGGCTCTGGCAGGTCGTCGTACGACGCCTCTGGAGCGACTGGGCCCGCGCCAACGGTCACCCGCAGTGGGTCCTCGACGACCTGGGGCTCCTGTGACCGCGTCGCGTCCCGCCCTGCGCCCGTGGCACTTCGTGCTCGCCTTCGGCGTGGTCAGCCTGCTCGCCGACATGGTCTACGAGGGCGCCCGCAGCATCATCGGCCCCTACCTCGCCACGCTCGGCGCCTCGGCCACCGTGGTCGGCCTCGTCGCCGGCGCGGGGGAGTTCATCGGCTACGGGCTGCGCGTCGTCTCGGGCTACGCGGTCAGCCGAACCCAGCACTACTGGGTCTGGACGATCCTCGGCTACGCCCTGACCGTCCTCAGCGTCCCGCTGATCGGCGTCACCGGCGCCCTGGCGCCGGCGCTGCTCCTCTACGGCTCCGAGCGGCTCGGCAAGGCGGTCCGCTCGCCCGCCAAGGACACGCTGCTGTCCCACGCGTCGAGCGCCACCGGACGCGGCAAGGCGTTCGGCGTCCACCAGGCCATGGACCAGGCCGGCGCCATCGCCGGCCCGCTGCTGCTGGCCGCGGTGCTCGCGTGGCACGAGGGCGACTACCGGCTCGCCTTCGGGGTCCTGATCGTCCCGGGTGTGGTGGTCCTCGGTGTCCTGGCGTGGCTGCGGGCCCGCGTGCCGGACCCGCTGGCCTACGAGGAGCCCGATCGGCCGGCGAAGCCCGGAGCCACCCTCGCCCTGGAGCCGCTGCCCGCGCGCTTCTGGTGGTACGTCGGCGCCGTCGCCGTCCTCTCCTGCGGCGTCGCGTCCTTCCCGCTGCTCGCCTTCCACGCCGTGCACGTGCACCTCCTGACGCCCGCGCAGGTGCCGCTGCTGTTCGCCGTCGCGATGGCGGTCGACGGGCTCACCGGCCTCCTCGTCGGCAAGCTGTACGACGACCGCGGCCCGGTCGTCCTCCTGCTCGTGCCGGTCGCGGCGGTCGCCTCCGTCGGGGCCTTCAGCCTGACCGCGTGGGTCGTCTGGGCGGGCGTCGCCATCTGGGGCATGGTCAACGGCGTCCTCGACTCGACCGTCAAGGCGGTCGTCACGGAGCTGGTGCAGCCCGCCCGTCGCGCGGTCGCGTTCGGGTGGCTGGCGCTGGTGCGCGGCCTGGGGCTGCTGGTCGCGGGCGGTGTGCTGGGTGCGGTGTACGACCAGGGCCGGGTGCTGACCCAGCTGGTCATCGTCGCCGCCAACGTCGTGGCGTTCGTGGCGCTGGCGGTCGTGCTGCCGCGGCGGCGCTGAGGAACCGATCGTGGCCGGCGACCGTCTCAAGGACGTGATCACCCGATGCGTTGCCCTGGTCGCCGCGCTGGCCCTCGTGGCCGGATGCGACGGCAACGCAGTCGCTCCGTCCGCCGACCCGTCGGCTCAGGCGTCCAGCCCGCCCTCGTCGACCACGGCGGGCAACCGGGTGATCGCGCTCGCCGCGTCCCAGCACCTGCTCATCGTCCTGCGCCCGCCGAAGGGCGGCCACGCCGTCGACTCGTCGCCGACCGCGGACCTCCGCGACCCGCTCGAGGGCGTGGGCCCGTCCGACAGCAGGCTGTCGCGGCACGCCTGGTGGACGGTGCCGATGTCGGCGCAGGACTTCGGGACCTGGCTCCGGTCCCAGCACCCGGACGGGTTGACCGTCTCCGACGGCGGGAGCAGCAGTGCGCCCGACGGCACGATGGTCGACATCGCCGAGCTGGACGGGACGAGCACGGCGGCGTACTCAGCCCCGGTGCTGACGGTCGCCTACCTGCCTCACGACGGTGGGGTGGCGGTGCGGCTCGACACCTTCCTGGCCGCCCGCTACGCGCGGACGACGTACATCCCGACCGACACGACCCGGGTGGCGATCCGCACCGTGACGACGACCTTCGACAGCAAGCGCAGGACGACCCGGCACCGGACCGTCTCCGACCCGGCGCAGGTGCATCGGCTCGTCGCCGCTGCCAACGGGCTGTTCGGCACCGTCACGATCCCGAACATCTTCCACTGCCCGCTGATGCGGAAGCAGACCACGGCTACCGTCACGTTCACGGGTCCGTCCGGGACGTACGCGATCACGGGCACGGCGACGACCTGCGCGGCCGCGCTGGCCCTGACCCACGACGGCCACCTGGTCCCGCCCGCCCTGGACCCCGGCCAGCGATGGTTCCCGCTCCTCGGAATATAGTTGACATGTCACCCGTTGCAGCGGGTGACAGCAACTCACCCAGGAGCACACCATGCAGATCGGAATCTTCACCGTCGGCGACGTGACCACGGACCCGACGACCGGACACACCCCGTCCGAGCACGAGCGGATCAAGGCCACCGTCGCGATCGCGAAGAAGGCCGAGGAGATCGGCCTGGACGTGTTCGCCACGGGGGAGCACCACAACCCGCCGTTCATCGCGTCGAACCCGACCGCGACCCTGGCCTACATCGGCGCGCAGACCGAGAACATCATCCTGAGCACCGCGACCACGCTGATCACCACGACCGACCCGGTCCTGATCGCCGAGGACTACGCGAAGATCCAGCACCTCACCGACGGCCGCGTCGACCTGATGATGGGCCGCGGCAACACCGGCCCGGTCTACCCGTGGTTCGGCAAGGACATCCGCCAGGGCATCAACCTGGCGATCGAGAACTACGCGCTGCTCCGCAAGCTGTGGAGCGAGGACGTCGTGAACTGGGAGGGCCGGTTCCGCAGCCCGCTGCAGGGCTACACGAGCACCCCGCGGCCGCTGGACGGCGTGGCGCCGTTCGTGTGGCACGGCTCGATCCGCAGCCCCGAGATCGCCGAGCAGGCCGCGTACTACGGCGACGGCTACTTCCACAACCACATCTTCTGGCCGGCCTCGCACGCCGCGCAGATGATCAACCTGTACCGCGAGCGCTTCGAGCACTACGGCCACGGCACCGCGGACCAGGCGATCGTCGGCCTCGGCGGCCAGATCTTCATGGCCCGCAACAGCCAGGACGCCGTCAACCAGTTCCGTCCGTACTTCGACAACGCCCCGGTCTACGGCCACGGCCCGTCGCTGGAGGAGTTCACCGAGCACACGCCGCTGACCGTCGGGTCGCCGCAGCAGGTGCTCGAGCGCACCCTCTCCTTCCGTGAGTACGCCGGCCACTACCAGCGCCAGCTCTTCCTGGTCGACCACGCGGGGCTCCCGCTGAAGACCGTCCTCGAGCAGCTGGACCTGCTCGGCGAGATCCTGCCCGAGATGCGCAAGGGCTTCGCCGAGGGCCGGCCGGCCCACGTCCCGGACGCCCCGACCCACGCGAGCCTCGTCGCCGCCGCGGGTGGCGCGAAGGACTCCACCGTGCACGCCGAGGACACCATGACCGGCACCACCGACCGTGAGGAGGTCGACGCATGACCACGAATATCGTCGTCGTCTCGGCGGGGCTCTCCGTCCCGTCGTCGACCAAGCTGCTCGCCGACCAGCTCGGCACCGCCGTCGAGCGGGCGGTCCACGCCCGCGGCGGCGAGGTCGAGGTCCGGCACGTCGAGCTGCGCCCGCTGGCGCACGCCCTGGCCGACAACCTGGTGACCGGCTTCGCCTCCGGCGAGCTGGCCGAGGCCATCGAGGCCGTGCGGCACGCCGACGGTCTCGTGGTCGTCACGCCGGTGTTCGCCGCGTCGTACTCGGGGCTGTTCAAGACGTTCTTCGACGTCATCGAGAACGGCGCGCTGGACGGCAAGCCGGTCGTGATCGCCGCGACGGCGGGCACTGCCCGTCACAGCCTGGTGCTCGACCACGCGCTGCGGCCGCTGTTCGCCTACCTGCGCGCGGTGGTCCAGCCGACCGGCGTGTTCGCCGCCAGCGAGGACTTCGGCGACGACCAGCTCGCCAAGCGCGTCGACCGCGCGGCGGCCGAGCTGGCAGCCGCGGTCGGCGGGTCCGTCGCCGTGGAGCGGCCGGCGCGTCGTCGTACTGTCGACGACTTCGCGGACGTCACCCCGTTCGCCCAGCTCCTCGCCGAGGCGGGTGGCGACTCGGTCCGTTGACGCCGGTGGCAGCATGACCCCATGCGCCGCACCGTCTTCACCGAAGAGCACGAGGACTTCCGCAAGACCTTCCGGTCCTTCCTGGAGTCCGAGGTCGTCCCGCACTACCAGGAGTGGTACGACGCGGGCGTCGTGTCACGTGAGCTCTACACCAAGCTCGGCGAGCTGGGGATCCTCGGCATCGAGGTGCCCGAGGAGTACGGCGGCGCGGGGCTGCACACCTTCAAGTTCTCCGCGATCATCAGCGAGGAGACGGCGCGGGCCGGTGTCCACCTCGGCGGTGTGGGCGTCCACCTGGAGCTCTGCCTTCCCTACCTGCTGAAGCTGGCCACGCCGGAGCAGATGAAGCGGTGGATGCCGGGCTTCATCGCCGGCGAGGAGATGTGGGCCATCGCGATGACCGAGCCGGGCACCGGCTCGGACCTGGCCGGCATGCGCTCGACCGCGAAGCGCGACGGCGACACCTATGTGCTCAACGGCGCCAAGACCTTCATCACCGGCGGCGTCCTCGCCGACCGCGTGATCGTCTGCGCGCGCACCTCGCCGCCGCTGGAGAACAACCGCCGGTTCGGCATCTCGCTGTTCGCCGTCGACACGAAGTCGCCGGGCTACGAGGTCGGCCGCAAGCTCGACAAGATCGGCCTGCGCACCTCGGACACCGCCGAGCTGTCGTTCACCGACGTACGCATCCCCGCGTCCGACCTGCTCGGTGAGGAGAACGAGGGCTTCTCCTACCTCGGCCAGAACCTGCCGCAGGAGCGCCTCGGCATCGCCTTCGGCGCCTACGCCCAGGCCGAGGCCGCCATCCGGTTCACCCAGGCCTACGTCGAGGAGCGCCAGGTCTTCGGAACGTCGGTCGCCTCGTTCCAGAACACCAAGTTCGAGCTCGCGGCCTGCCGTGCCGAGGTCGACGCCGCGCAGGCCGTGGTCGACCGCGCGCTCGAGGCGCACGACGCCGGCGAGCTCACCCCGGTCGACGCCGCGTCCGCGAAGCTGTTCTGCACCGAGGTCGCCGGCCGCGTCATCGACCGGTGCCTGCAACTGCACGGCGGCTACGGCTACATGAACGAGTACCCCATCGCCCGCCTGTACGCCGACACCCGGGTGTCCCGGATCTACGGCGGCACGTCCGAGGTGATGAAGCTGATCCTGGCGAAGTCGATGGGCCTGTAGGGCTTGCAGGAATCCCCGGTCGACCGGGGATTCCTGCGCTGGGCGGGTGTTGCAACACCCGCCCAGCGCAAGAAAGCCTCCGCCGGGCCGTCCAGGACCTGGATCAGTGCTGGTAGGTCCCGTGGATGACCGCGCGGCCGGCCGTCTTGAACGCGAGGTTGAACGAGACCACGGCCGGGGTGACGGAGTCGTCCACGCCGAGGCTCGGCTCGGTGACCGCGTGCACCACGAAGAAGTAGCGGTGGACCTGGTCCCCGGCCGGGGGAGCGGCACCCATGAAGCCGGCCTGACCGGCGTCGTTGCGGACGTGGAAGGCGCTGCCGGGCAGCGAGGCGCCGACGGCTCCCGCGCCCGCGTCCAGCGAGGTCACGTCCGCCGGCAGGTCGACCAGGATCCAGTGCCAGAAGCCGCTCGGCGTCGGGGCATCCGGGTCGAAGCAGGTGACCGTGTAGCTCTGGGTGCCCTCCGGCCCGGGTTCCCAGGAGAGCTGGGGCGACGTGTTGCCGTGCTCGGCGACCTGGTCGTCCTTGAGGGGCTGGCCGTCGGTCACGTCGGTGCTGGTGACCGTGAAGGACGGGGCGGCGGGCAGGAGCGGGTACGGGTCCGGGGTGACCGGGCGATCGAGACTCATGGCACGAAAGTAGTCCGAGCGATGGGCCCGGGCCAGGAGGTGGCCGGCAGGTTCGGAAGAATGGGCCCGTGAGCGACTTTCCGCCGTACCTCTCGGGTCTGCGCCTCTCCGGCCGTCGTGTCGTCGTCGTGGGCGGCGGGCACGTCGCCCAGCGGCGGGTGCCGCAGCTGATCGCCGTCGGCGCCGACGTGCACGTCGTCGCACCGGACGCCACGCCCGCGATCGAGGGCCTGGTCGGCTCCGGCGAGGTCACCTGGCACCAGCGGCCGTTCGCCGACGACGACCTGACCGGCGCCTGGTACGCCATGGCGCTCACCGACGACCGCGCCGTCAACGACCGGATCAGCGAGCTGTGCGAGGAGCAGCGGATCTTCTGCGTCCGCTCCGACGACGCCACCCTCGGCACCGCGTGGACCCCGGCGACAGGTCGGTACGACGACCTGACCGTCGCCGTCCTCGGCAACCGCGACCCCCGCCGCTCCGCCGCCGTCCGCGACCACGTGCTCGAGGCGCTGCGCGAGGGCCGGATCCAGACCTCGCACGGCCGGCCGGGTGGCGAGAAGGTCGCCGGCGTGACGCTCGTGGGCGGTGGACCCGGCCACCCCGACCTGATCTCGGTGGCGGGCCGCAAGGCGCTGATGGAGGCCGACGTGGTCGTGGCCGACCGGCTCGCGCCCCGTGAGCTGCTCGGTGACCTGCCCGCCGACGTCGAGCTCGTCGACGTGGCGAAGCTGCCGCGCGGACGCTCGGCCATGCAGGAGGAGATCAACCGCGTCATCGTCGACCGCGCCCTCGCGGGCAAGCGGGTCGTGCGGTTCAAGGGCGGCGACAACTTCGTGTTCGGCCGTGGGTACGAGGAGATCCTGGCGTGCCGCGAGGCCGGCGTGCCGGTGACCGTGATCCCCGGCCTCACGTCGCCGGTCGCGGTCCCGGCGATCGCGGGCATCCCGGTCACGCACCGCGGCATCACCCACGAGTTCTGCGTCGTGTCGGGGCACATCCCGCCCTCGCACCCCGACTCGCTCGTCGACTACGACGCCCTGGCGAAGATGCGCGGGACCGTCGTCCTGATGATGGCCGTCGAGAACGCACCGGCCATCGCCAAGGCGCTCGTCGCCGGCGGCCGCGCGGCCGAGACGCCGGTCGCGGTGATCTGCGACGGCACCATGCCGACGCAGCGCACGGTGCTGGCGACCCTCGGCACCCTGGAGGCGCGGCTCGTCGAGGAGGCCGTCAAGCCGCCGGCGATCATCGTCATCGGCGAGGTCGTCCGGGTGGCCCACCCCGACGCGTTCTGATGGTAGCTTCCTGATGGCGCAGCTGGTCGAGATCTCCGACCCGGCCGATCCCCGGCTGGCGGACTACCGCGACCTGCGCGACGTCGAGCTGCGCAAGTCGCTCGAGGCCGAGCACGGCCTCTTCCTCGCCGAGGGGGAGAAGGTCGTACGTCGCGCCGTGGCCGGTGGCGCCCGTCCCCGCTCGTTCCTCCTGGCGCCGCGATGGATCGACGGCCTCCAGGACGTCCTGGACGCGACCGACGCGCCCTGCTTCGTGCTGTCCGAGGCGATGGCCGAGCAGGTGACCGGCTTCCACGTCCACCGGGGCGCGCTGGCGTCGCTGGAGCGTCCGCCGCTGCCGTCGCTGGACGAAGTGCTCGAGGGCGCCCGCTCGATCCTGGTGCTCGAGGAGATCGTCGACCACACCAACGTGGGCGCGATCTTCCGCAGCGGCGCCGCGCTCGGCTTCGACGCCGTCCTGCTCGCGCCCCGCTGCGCCGACCCGCTCTACCGCCGCTCGATCAAGGTCGCCATGGGCGCGGTGTTCTCGGTGCCGTGGACCCGCCTCGACTCCTGGTACGACGCCCTGCCGGACCTCGCCGCCCGCGGCTTCACCACCGTGGCGCTCACGCTCGCCGACGACGCGGTGCCGATCGAGGAGGCCGTCGCGGGCGTCGACAAGGTCGCGCTGGTGCTGGGCTCGGAGGGCCACGGGCTGTCCCCGAGATGGCAGGAGACCGCCGCCCGCCGAGCGATCATCCCCATGAGCAGGGGAATCGACTCGCTCAACGTGGCGGCGGCCTCCGCGGTCGCCTGCTACGTGACGACCACGCGCACCGGAGCCGACTTCCCGGCCAGGTAGTTGCTGTCGCCGGCGTACGAGGCGACCAGCGAGAGCGTGCCCTTGGCGGCCGAGGTGAACCGGATCCTCACCGTGCCGTTCACGAGCGTGCCCCTGCCGAGCACCTTGGTGCCGGCCATCAGCCGCACCGTGCCCGTGGGCGCGATGCCGGCGACCGTCGCGACGGAGACGGTCGCGGTGGCGACCCTCCCGTGCACGAAGGTCTTCGGCGCGACGAGCCGGACCGTCGAGGCCGACTTCGACACGGTCAGGATGACCGGTGCCGAGACGCCCGGCTGGTAGTTGTCGTCACCGGCGTACGACGCCACGACCGGGAACGTCCCGGCCTTCGCGGACGAGAACGTCAGCGTCGCCGTGCCGTCGGTGGCCGTGCCGGACGCGACCTGCGTGCCGCCGGCCGTCAGGGTGACGGCACCGGTGGCGCCGGGGCCGGCGTCCTTCGGGATCGTCACCGTGGCGGTGACCGTCTGGCCACGCGCGGCGGTGGTCGGGGCCAGGCTCAGTCCGACGGTCGCAGCCGCGTTGAGCCGGACTACCTGCGCCTTGTCGCCGACGGCGTTCTGGAAGTGCACGAGCAGCGCACCCTTGCCGTTGTCGGCGGCGTACGACGCCGGGTCCCGGGTCAGCTTCAGCACCGAGGCCTCCGAGTCGGGGAACAGCAGCGGGCTGGCGTCGCCCGTGTAGCTGCCCGCGACGGAGACGCCCGGGTGCAGCACGTCCATGCTGAGCGGGTCGACCAGGGCACCGGTGGCGTCCATGCCGATCGTGTCGATCGGGTCACCCGAGTAGGGCGTGAACGACGAGATGCCGTAGCTGATCCGCGAGTGGTCGGCGTCGATGCCCGGCAGGGCCGCGATCGCCACCGGCAGCACCAGGGTGTCGCTGTGGAGCAGCGCCGTGTCGGTGTTGCCCAGCGCGGCGTTGATCGGCTCGGCGTCGACCACGTGGCCGGTGGCGAGGTCGACCAGCTCCGCGACGAGGACGTCGGTGCCCGTCAGGCGGGTGTTGAAGAGGACCGCGTCGGCCGCTCCGTCACCGTCGGTGTCGATGGAGATGTCGAACTCCTGCATCCCCGAGGGGGTGCGCCACGGGCCCTGGCTGCTGACCGCGAAGTACGCCATGCCGTCGGACAGCGGGTCCTGGCCGTTGGCGGTCAGCTGCGGCGCATCAGACGTGGTGCCGACGTACTTCAGGTCGGCCGACCGCTGGTCCTCGAAGCTGACGCAGCCGCTGGTGACGGTGTCGGAGCACGTCGGGGCGGAGCCGTCGACCGCCTGCAGCTCGAAGCCGGCGACGGTGGACCGCACCTTGGTGTCGTCCGACCCGCTGTTGACCTGCCCACCGGTGAGCGGGAGCAGAGCCGACTGCGAGGCGCCCGCGGGGAGCGTCATCGAGGCGGGCTGCGTCATCGTCGAGGCGGCCCGCGGTGCGGCGTACACGGGGACGCGCAGCTGCGGGGCGGAGTCGCTCGGCGTGAGCAGCAGGTTGCCGCTGACGTCGGACTGGTAGACGCGCGGGTTGCCACCCTGGGTCAGCTGCACCGTCGGGTCGTGCGTCTTGGTCAGCTGCGACGGGTCGACGGTGAGCGTGACCGTGACGGTCGCGGACGACCGCGGGTCCAGCGTCACCGAGGATGGCGAGACGCTGACGTCGGCGCCGGGCGCGGTGGTGCGGGCGTCGTAGGTGACGTCGTATGTCATCGTCGAGGTGGTCGTGTTCTGGACCTTGATCGTCTTGGTGAGCGTCACCGGCTGGCTGGTCTCGACCGGGCCGAAGGACGCGCTGACCGAGCCGTGGTCCTCGGCGTTGTAGGCGAGGACGCCGTTGTCGAGCGCGGCCTTGACGTCGAGCCGGCCGGAGCCGACGCGCTGCGGGCCGTACTTGTCGCCGGAGTGGTTCTGCCCCGTGTAGAGGTCCTGGCCGGCGGTGTTCATCAGGTCGGCCTTGACCTGCTCGGGGCTCCAGTCGGGGTGGGCCGACCGGACGAGCGCGGCGGCGCCGGCGACCATCGGGGTGGCCATCGACGTACCGCTGTCGTTGGCGCCGTCCGACCCGGTGCCGCTACCGACCGAGTAGACGCTCTCGCCGACCGCGGCCATGTCCGGCTTCACGTTGCCGGCGTCACCGATGCCGCGCGAGGAGAAGTCGGTGACCATGTCGTCGCGCGCTCCGCCGGCGATCACCTGGCGGAAGCCGGAGGCGGTCGTGCTGCCCACGGTCACCGGAGTGCCGCCCTCGAGGGCGCTGCGGATGGCGTCGCCCCCGCTCTTGGTGACCAGGACGCCCGGGATGACGGCCGAGCCGGTGATGCCGGCCGAGAAGGTCTCGCTGTCGTCGGCGTAGATGAAGCCCGTGGCGCCGGCGGCGACGAGCTTCGCGGCGCGCCCGGCGGAGCCGCAGCGCCGCTTGCCGCTGTCGTCGGTCCACTCGACGAAGGCGATCTTCCCGCTGACCGCGGCGGCATCGCTCGCGCTCAGCGTGCTGCAGCCGTCGAGGTTGCTCGGGTCGGTCACCCGGGCCACCGGGCCGTCCAGGTCGGGGTCGTCGGCCCAGTCGTAGGCGATGGAGCGCTCCGCGCCGTAGCTGTCGGTCGTCGGCGCGGTCAGGTTGAGCGCGTCGAGCTGGGCGTAGGAGTCCGTGCTCGCAGCGACGGTCAGGGCGCCGGGTGCGTCGCCCGGGCTGCCGCCCACGTCGTAGAGGTCGTTGGCGTTGCCGCTCGCGACGACCATCTCGACACCGGCGTTGCTCGCGCCCTGGACGGCGATCGAGTCACCGTCCTGGGGCGAGCCGAAGTCGGAGCCGAGCGACAGGTTCGCCACGTCGACGTGGTCGGAGATGTCACCGTCGTTGTTGGGGTCCAGCGCCCGGTCGATCGCGTCCCCGACGAGGTCGGTGCTGCCGTTGCAGCCGAAGACCCGGAACGCGTAGAGCTTGGCCTTCGGGGCCATGCCGGGGCCGATCTTCATCGATGCGAACGGGGTGCTGTTGTCGTAGGCGCCGGTGTACGTCGAGCCGTCGGCGTTCTCGCCGTAGCCCGCCACCGTGCCGGCGACGTGCGAGCCGTGGCCGTTGCAGTCCAGCGGGTAGGCGTCCGGGCTCGGGACCGGGTTGTACGTCGCCGAGTTCGGATCGGCGTTGTAGTCGTCGCCGGCGAAGTCGAAGCCGCCGATGACCTTGGTGCCGGGGAAGTCCGCGGTGTCGCGGCCCTGGTCGGCCTGTGCCGCCTTGAACGCGGCGACCGTGCCCTCGCCACCGAAGTCGGCGTGGGTGTAGTCCACGCCGGTGTCGATGATGGCGACGGTCGAGCCGGCGCCGAGGTCGCCGTACGCCGTCCAGGCCTGCGGCGCGCCCTGCAGCGGGACGGCGTAGGAGTTGGACGCCGTCTTGGGAGCGATCGGGTAGACCGCGCGGACGCCGCGCAGGCCCTTGAGCGCGTCGTAGTTGCTCACGTCGGTGACCACGGCGACGCCGGCCGCGGCCGCGTGCATCCGGTACAGGACGCGCGAGCCGTGCGGCAGCCGGCCGATGACGGTGTTCTGCGCCAGCGTGACGTGGTCCAGCTGGGCCTTCGCCGCGGCCTGGGCCGTCCCGACGCCGGCGCCGCGGTTCTGCGCGAACGCGGTCGCCGTGCTCTTGGTGTCCAGCGTGACGAGGAAGGCGTACCTGCCACGGTGCGGCAGGCCCGCGATCCGCGCGCTGCCGCCACCGTGCTCCGCGGCCGAGCGGAGGTGGGCCAACCCCTGTGTGGAGACACCCACCCCGTCGGTCAGCGGCTGCTGCGGAGCGGCCGAGGCACTCGACATTCCCAACGACGCCGCGATCGCCGCGGCTGCACCGGCAGCAAGGATCTTTCGCCGCCTCTTGATATCCCGATACATCTCCACCCTCTGGTGTGTTGAGCCCGAAAATGATGTAGGTGCGCGACGCTTCCCCCTCACCCACCGTGAACCCCATCACAACTCGCAGGGCGATGTGGCGGAACGCGCCTTCCCGGGCGTGGCGCGGCGTCTCGCGAGGCCCGGAAATCCGGTTGCGGCGGTGAGCCGGTGGTTGGGAGCATCGGCGGCGACGAGGTGCCGGCGACCGCCGGCTCCGTGATCGAGAGGAGAGGTGACGTGTCCATCACTGTCCTCGGCCTGTCCACGACCGGCCTTCTCGATCTCACACGGAGCTACCACCTTGTCCTACCCTCTCGAGGGGATTGACCCCTCCTTCGTCTTCGACTTCCAGACCTACGACGAGGTCGGCGCCGGCCAGCGCTGGTCCACCTGGCTCAGCGTCGAGCCGTCGTCACGCGGCCCTGAGCCGCGCCCCGACTGGCTGGTGACCTCGCAGGGCGCCATCGACACCGAGCTCGGCATCCTCAAGACCGGCAAGGAGGCCGACGTCTTCCTGGTCGAGCGGGCCGACCCGCACGAGCCCGACAAGCGGGCGGTGATGGCGGCCAAGCGCTACCGCGACGCCGGCCACCGCACCTTCCACCGCTCGGCGACCTACACCGAGGGCCGCAGCGTGAAGCGCTCCCGCGACGAGCGCGCCCTCAAG
>DATFHM010000038.1:0-12341 GCA_035248385.1 Nocardioides sp.
CTGGTGTACGGCGACGCGGCGAAGACCCGCACGGTCGTCTCGACCAGCCGCACCGCCACCGGCGCGATGGTGCAGGACCCGAGCGTCCAGCACCCCGACGAGGCCGACCTGCTGTCGCGGGTGCGGACCGCGAGCCTGGAGCTGTTCGACTTCGACGCGCTCGAGGCCGCCGACCGGATCTTCGGCAACACGGTCGCGGCGAACTTCCTGCTCGTCGGGGCGGCGTACCAGACCGGCGCGCTGCGCCTGCCCGCCGCCGCGATCGAGGAGGCCATCGACATCAACGGCACCGCGGTCGCCGCGAACGTGGCCGCGTTCCGCTGGGGCCGCGTGGCCGTCGCCGACCCGGCAGCGTTCCGGGCGGCCAACCAGAAGGTCGCCGCACCCCGGGAGCGCCACGTGCCCGCGTCGGTCGCCGCTTCCGGGCTGTCCGGTGAGGTCCGGCGCCTGGTGGACCTGCGCGCCGCCGACCTCGTCGACTACCAGGACGAGAAGCTCGCGGACGCCTACGTCGCGGTCGTCGCCCAGGTCGCCGCGGCCGAGGCCGCGGTGTCCACCGACACCCGCCTGAGCGAGGCCGTCGCCCGCAACCTGTTCAAGCTGACGGCGTACAAGGACGAGTACGAGGTGGCCCGGCTGCTCACCGACCCGGCCTTCCTCGCCGAGACCGGTGGCGCCTTCCCCGGCGCGACGATGTCCTTCCAGCTGCACCCGCCGGTGCTGCGCGCGATGGGTCGCACGAAGAAGATCGCCTTCGGCCCCCGCTCGCACGGCACGCTGCGCGCGCTGGCTCGGATGAAGCGACTGCGCGGCACCGCCGCCGACCCCTTCGGCCGGGCCCACCTGCGCCGCGTCGAGCGGGAGCTGCGCGACCACTACCGGGAGCTCGTCCTCGACCTGGCACGCAACCTCGACGCCGGCAACATCGACCGTGCGGTCCAGATCGCGGAGCTGCCCGACCTGGTCCGCGGCTACGAGGGCGTCAAGCTCGGCAACGTCGAGCGGTACGTCGCAGCCCTGGCCGACCTCGGCGTGGAGCCGCCGGTCCTGGCCTAGCCTGAGCCGATGTTTCTCGCCTGCGACCGCGTCGGGTCCGCCGCAACGGGCTGAGTGCTCGGCGCAGCGAAACGTTCTTCGGGGTCGGTGAAGGCTCTGCGGGGTTGGTGATCGGGGTGGGCGCGTCACCGGACGCTCCCGAGGCTCTGCCTGCCGGGGCGAGAGTGGGGTCCCCGCCCGGCAAGGCATTTGTTCTGAGTCGCTGACTCCTGCACGTTTGCCGGGCACCCCAATCGCCCCGGCAGGCAGACCTCGTCCGCGCCCGGCGCCACCCCCACCCCGCTCGGGTCGGTGTGGGTCAGTGCCAGTAGAGCTCGCCGATGATCCGACCGCTGTCGGTGGTGATGGGTTCGACCTCGCGGGTGCCGCGTGGGGTGACGACTCTGCATAGGCCGTGGGGTGTGGTCCAGCGGTAGGCACCGAGCCCGATCTGCTCGACTCTCCAGCCGGGGTCGTGGGTCTTGATGCGGTGGTGGAGTCTCGTGAGGGGTGCGTGGTTGCGGTCGGTGGTCTGGCCGGGTGGGCCGAGTGGGTCGTAGGGGGTCACGTGGTCGTGATCCAGCCGCCTGCTCGTTGAGGCGGAGTGCGGGAAGGTGTCGCCGCCGGTGCGGAGGACACCGCGGGTCCGCATCCGGGTGGGGTGCTCGTAGGCGTGGGCGGTCTGGACGGCGTTGAGGTCCAGCACGGGCTGCAGCCGGACGTTCCTGTGTCCGAGCAGGTCGGTGACCTGCTGCAGGAGCAGCGGTCCGAGGTCCTCACACCGCGCGACACCGGCGTCGGCGAGGGTCGCCCGCGTGAGGTGGATATAGAGGACGGCGTCGCGACGGGGCTTCTCGGGCAGGGCCGGGCCGTCCGGGGCGTCGGGGCCGTGGAGGAGCCGGAGTACGGCGGCGGGGTCGGCCATCAGGGCGAGGGCTTGGGCACGAAGCTGGTCCCGGGTCGGTTGCTCCTGGTCGGGATCGAGGTTTGCGGCGAGCTTGTCGGCGAGGTCGTCGAGGAACGCATCGACCTCGATGAGGTCCGCGATCGGGAGCTGGGCGGCGAGTCTGCCGGTGGCGGGTTCGCAGGCGCCGGCTTCGCCGCCGAGTCGGTCGCCGGTGCGGGGTCGGGAGCGCCACACGCCGGTCCGTTGTTCGTCGGCGGCGATGCGGGCGCGGTGGGCGTCGAAGTCGGCCTCGATCACCTTGGCTTCGGCGACCTGGAGGAGCTTGCCGGGGGACAGCTGCCACGCGGCAGCGACCGCGGTGTCGACCAGCGCAGCACTCTCCACGGACAACGGCCGGGTCATGGCGGCGATCTTGCGGGCCACCCAGACCGGGGTCTTCAACGCCTGCACGTCCTCGAACAACAACGGGAGTCGGTGGCGCAGGTCGAGCGCATCGGCGGCGAGGTTGCGGGTGGCGATCACGCCGGCGCGGCGGGCTACGGCGAGCTCGGCCCAGCACAGCTCGCTCACCAGTGGTGTGCCTTGGGCGCCGAGCTGGATGAGGCGGTCTCCGCCGGGCCGCTCGGCGGGTTGTTCGGTGTGGAGATCGGCCCAAGCGAGGACGGCGATCAGCTCAGCGACATCAGCTTGCAGGCGGGCGTCCACGGCACCGCTGACAGCGGTGAGGATGTGGTGGTGATCGCCCGAGACCATGCACCTATTTTAGTCGAACACAAGAACGAAACAAGTGGATAATCCTGTGAGTTGTGTGGACAACTGATCACATTTCCAGAGGGTGGCCGCGAAGCGGCGGCGCGGGCGAAGCCCGTGCCGACTCCGCGCCGTCCTGCCGCCCGGTCGGGACCCCGGGTCAAGGACGCGAAGCGCCGCGCAGCGGGGCGAGCGAAGCGAGCATCCTTGAGGCGGGGTGCCGGGCGGCTACGGTGCGGCCGCCCCCACCAGCCCCGCGTGACACCAAGGTCGCGACCACCCGCCCCCTCGCGCCAAACTAGAACTCGTTCTACCATCGCCCCGTGGACCTCGAAGCGATCGAAGAGATCAAGCGCCTCAAGCACCGCTACTTCCGCACCCTCGACCTGAAGCTCTGGGACGAGTTCGGCGACTGCCTCGCCGAGGACGTGAAGGCGCGCTACGGCACCGCCGCGATGGGCGAGCCGCTGCACTTCGACTCGCGCGGCGCGGTCGTGGAGTACATGAGTGCGAACCTCGGCCCGGGCATCATCACCACGCACATCGCGTCCCACCCCGAGATCGACGTGGACGGCGACACGGCCACGGCGTCCTGGGCGTTCGAGGACACCGTGGTCGTGCCCGACTTCAAGGTCGTGGTGCGCGGCAGCGGCTACTACACCGACGGCTACCGCCGCGACGCCGACGGCCGGTGGCGCACCACGTCCATCGCCTACCAGCGCATCTACGAGGCCGTCACCTCGCTCGACGACACCCCCAGCTTCAAGCTGATCGCGAACCGCTGGGACCCCAGCCTGGCGCACTGAGGCCGCTACTTCGACCCGGTCGCGCGCAGCCTCCTCGCGAGCGGCTCGAGACCGGCCACCAGGTCGGCGAGATCGCCGGACGACAGCGCCCGGTACGGCGCTTCGGCGAGGGCATCGGTGAGCGCCTCGACCCGGTCCTTCGTCGCCCGCCCGGCTGGCGTGAACCGGCCTTCGGCATCGACGAGCCCGCGGCCACGGAGGCCGGCCATGACATCGGCGAGGACGGCGCGCGGCAGGTGGTGGATGCGGCCAAACGTCTCGGCAGGGTGGATACCCATGTCGAGGGCGCTCAGCACGTGCGACTCGAGGCCACCGACCTGCTCAGCCACCAGCGCCGCGATGTGGCCGTCCCCTCGGTGTTCGCGCAGCATGGTGGCCGCGTGCCAGAGCCGGGCCAACGGGTCAGCAGGAACGGGGAGGGCACGGAGTCCGGCGTACATCACGCGGCCCTCGGTCGGCGCGCCGACCGCGGCCGCGGCGAGGAGGTCGGCGGTACGGCCGAACCCGGGCATCGAGACGAGGTCGCCCAGGATCCGTCGCAGCGCCGCGACACAGCCGCGCTGCCGGGCCTCGTGCGCCTGCTCGGGCGTCGTCGTACGCCACACCGACGGGATGTGCCGGGCCACCTCGCCGTCGGCGAAGTTGTAGAAGGCTGCGTGCACGACCTCGGCGGGCACGCGGCCCAGCGGCGCCGAACGCCCGGCGAAGTAGCCGTCCCAGTAGTTGCTGAAGCCGAGCTCGGCCATCGCGTCGTTCGGTTCCTCGGAGAAGAAGGCGACCAGCGCGATCGGCTCGGTCAGGTCGTAGAGGCGTCGCGCGACCGGTGTCTCCATCGGTGTCATCTCCTGTCAGTGGCGGCGTCCGCCGGTGCGGGCACCCAACGGCACCACGAGCGGCGTCCTGCGATTTCGACGCTTCGGCCGACGCCTACCCTGGGCCGCATGCCGACACGCCTCCACCGCGTCATCGTCTCGGTCAGCGATCTGCCACGCAGCCGCAGGTTCTACGTCGACCTGCTCGGTCTCGACCCGCAGGAGCGGATGGGCGATGCCCAGCTGCTGTCGATCGGCGACGGCGTGGAGCTCCTGCTGCACCAGCGGGAGACCCTGCCCAGCGACCTGTCGATCTCGGCGTCGTTCGGCGTCGAGGACCTCGACGGCACGTGCGCCCGCTGGGCGGCCGTCGGCGGGGCGATCGTCGACGAGCCGGCCGACCAGCCGTGGGGCGAGCGGATGGCCGTCGTCCGCGACCCCGACGGACACCTGATCTGCCTGGTGCAGGCGGGCTGACCCTCAGTCGCCCGTTGCGACCAGGGGCGGACGGCCGAGCGGGCTCAGGTCGACGCCCGCCTCGGGCAGCCGGACGACGTCCTCGACGATCCCGTCGAAACCGTTGGTGTGCTCCGCGAACGCCGCCAGGTTCGCCGGCGCGTAGCCGCCCTCCTGGAAGTGGCTGACCGCGGACGACGCGATCCGCACCGACATCGCGCGCGGGTTCGTGAGCAACCGCAGGCCGTGGCTGAACGCGTCCTCGGCGTGCGGGTGGAGGTGCCCCTTCATCTCGAGGAGCTCGTTGTCGACGCGGTACATCAGGTTCAGGGGGTCGTGCCGGATCGGGTCGTGCCCGGAGCCGACGTACCGGGCCAGCAGGTCGGGGTCGAAGACCAGGCCGGCGGCGTGCGCCTCGCGCGCCATCCACAGCAGCGCGGTGTCGGAGAGACCGGTCTCGGCGTACCCACCACCGACGTCGGAGTGCGCCCCCTCGAACCAGACCTGCTTGATCCGTGGGTCCTCGGTGGGTGCGTCGGCGGCGGCCTCCCAGAAGGTCGGCTCGAACTTCATCCGCGTCTCGTCGATCGCCAGCGCCTGCCGGGCGCAGAGCACCTGGCCGCTGAGCTGTACGTCGTGGAAGCGGGGTACGTCGTGCTCGAAACCGGGCACCCCGAGCGCACCCACCGTGTCGAAGACACCGAGGAAGGTCACCTTCACGGCGTTGCAGTGGTCGTGCTTGAACTCCTCGACGCTCTCCCCCATCACCCCGGCGGGCATCCTGGTGCGCTGGTAGAGGTGGACCGCCTCGGGCAGCCGTTCCTCGACGAGGGCGACCTTCGTCAGCAGCCCGACCCGGCCGAGCATCCCCGCGACGGAGCGCGCCGTGTAGGCACCGCGGCTGAAGCCGACGATGAAGATCTCGTCGCCGGGCGCGTAGTTCTGGGCGAGGAACCGGTAGCTGGCGATGACGTTGTGGAAGAGCCCGAACCCGAACGCGCCGCCGAGCAGCCGATCGGCCTCGTAGCTGCTCGCCCCGACGCCGCTGACGTAGTAGACGAGCTGGTGGACGCCGGCCGCGGCGTCCGGGTCGCTCTGCACGGTGCGAGCGATCTTCTCGACGTTCGTGACGTTCTCGCTGTCGGGCTTGTTCCAGGTGCCGTCGCAGCAGACGACCAGCCGCTTCATGTCCTCATGCTGGCACCGCCGGGGCGGCTCCGCAGGAGAATCGTCAGGCGTCCCACTGGCGGAAGACGGTCAGTCCGACGGCGTTCACCGCGACCGCGACCAGGAAGACCACGGCGGCGGTCCGCAGGCCCGCGCTGAAGCCGAGCACCGCCGCGATCGCGAAGATCGTCAGCTCGAGCGGGACGCGGGTCCGGGCCGGCAACCGACCGCCCGCACGTGGTGCGCAGAACCGGCCCCAGACGACGACCATCACCAGCGGCGCTCCGATGCCGAGGACGGGCCCGAGCCAGCCGTCACCGGTCCGGAAGCCCCACGCGCACAGCAGTGCGAGAGCACCCAGCTCGAGCAGGAACTTCAGACCCAGGTTGGCGGCGCGCACGGACCCATCCTGGAGCAGGGACGGGCCCAGTCAGCGCTGCGACACCTGCGCGTCGCCGAGCAACGCGCCGAAGGAGGAGGGCGCCGCCGCCCGCGCGGTCCCCACAACAGTCAGCCCCGCGGCGGCGACGCCCTGCTCGTGAACCCTGGTTCCCGAATCTGCCGCGGGCAAACGCCGCAGGGTGCGGCGCAGGCCGAGGCCGAGCACGCTGCCGTAGATGAGGTGGCCGAGCAGGCTCAGGCCGAAGCTGGCCGGCGTCAACCGGAACAGCAGCGTCTGGCCGTGGGGCGGCAGCACGACGGTCGCGACGAGACCGGACCAGACGAAGACGCCGTACGCCACCGACAGGGCCACCGGGCGCGACCGCACGAGGGCGGGTCGCACCTGCAGCACGACGGCGCAGAAGGTGAAGTACGCGAGGCCGATCCCCGCTCCGTCCCCGACGTAGCGCCAGGCGTAGCCGAGCAGCAGGTCGTCACCGCCGGTGCCCGTGACCCACCCACCGATGCGAGGGATGAAGTCGGGCCAGATGTTCAGCACCACCAGCGGGATCCGGACGGCGTCGTACGCCGCCACGGCGACCAGCCCGGCGAGCGCACCCTGCACCGCCCACCGCGCCTCGAGCGAGCCGCGCAGCACGAGCACCACCACGACCAGCGCCAGCGGACCGACGACATACGGCGCCGAACGGGCCATGGGCATCCAGCCGGCGACGTGCACCGCGATCGCGCTGACGGGTGCTGCTCCGGCGAGCAGGAGGAGGGTGGCGCGGGTCACGGCGGCGGGAGCGGGAAGAGCAGACATGCAGGAAGGAGCGCCCGCGGCGGTCCGCTGATACACCTCGACCCGGAAACGCCAGAGGCCCCGGCTTTCGCCGGGGCCTCTGGGTGTTGTACCCCCGACCGGATTCGAACCGGCGCTAACGCCGTGAGAGGGCGCCGTGCTAGGCCGCTACACAACGGGGGCATTTCGTCGTCCTGGATTGCTCCGTGACAACGGCGTGAACTCTAGCGAACCGCTTCCCGACCGGCCAAATCGGCCTGTCTGACGCGCTCCCGCGGGAGTTTCGCTGGGATACTAGGACTCGAACCTAGAATGACGGAATCAGAATCCGTAGTGTTGCCAATTACACCATATCCCACTGTTTCCGGCCCTCCGGCCGAAGCCGGTGAACCGAGGACAAACCTTACAGGGCGGCCTCGCGCGTGGCCAAAATGCCCTCGCCACTTCGGCTCTTCAGGCCCACCTTCCCGCTCAGCCACCAGCACAGCGCGAGGTACAGCAGCGACTGGGTGAGGGTGACCGGGATGGCCCACCAGGAGCCGTGCGTGACGTGCAGCGCGGTCGTCATGTCGCTGTAGGCGAGCGCCAGGCCGAAGGCCAGGAAGTTGTTGAGCACGTGCATCGCGATGCCGGCCTCGATGCCCCCGGTCACCAGCACGAGCACGCCCGCGACGATCCCGAAGGCGAACCGGTCGAAGAACGTCGGGACGTCCTGACCGATGCCGTGCGCGAGCCCGAACAGGAACGCCGGTACGACGACCACGAGCACCGTCCGCACCCGCTCCGAGCGGTGGCTGACCAGGTTGCCGACCGCCTGCGTGAGGTAGCCCCGGAACAGGAACTCCTCCCCCGCGGCCTGCAGCGGCGTCAGCAGCGCGATGACGAGGACGAAGTCGCGTACCTGCGAGGTCCATGGGTTGAGGTGGCCGGAGAAGTCGGCGGTGGCCTCGCCCTGCGAGGGCAGGACCGAAGAGACGACCACGGTCGCGACCAGGGTCAGCACGGCCAGGGCCAGGCATGCCGCGAACCAGCGCCACCGGAAGCACGCGACCACCGAGAACAGCCACCGCGGCGACAGCCGGTGCACCAGCCACGTCACGAGGCAGACCGTGGGGATGGTCAGGGCCCACCACAGGTTCGTGGCCGCCAGGTAGCGCGGGGTGACCGGCTGCCCGTTCAGGTTGTCCGGCGTGACGATGCCGATGACGAGGATCGCCAGCAGGAACCACACGCCGACGAACAGCCCGACGACGCCCACGAACGGACGCCAGACCCCCGGCCGGCCGAGCGTCTGCAGCTGGTCGTAGGTGAGGTCGTCAGCCGAGGGCACGCTGCAACCGGCCGAGGCTGCGGTCGCGGCCGAGCAGCTCGAGCGACTCGAACAGCGGCGGCGAGATCCGGCGCCCGGTCGCCGCGACGCGCACCGGCCCGAACGCGACCCGAGGCTTGAGCCCGAGCTCCTCCACCAGCGCCTTCTGCAGCGCCTCCTGGATGGCGGCGGTCGACCAGGTGGGGAGGTTCGCGAGCGCGGTGACGGCGGCCCGGACGACGTCCTTGCCGGCGTCGTCGAGCAGCTTCTCGGCGTCGGCCGGGTCGAGGGCGAAGTCGGCCTCGTCGACGAAGAGGAAGCCGAGCATGTCGCTGGCCTCGGTCAGCTTGTTGATCCGCTCGGCCACCAGGGGCATCGCGAGCTCGAGCAGCTGGGCGTCGGAGTCGGTGACCGGGTCGCCGACCACGCCGTCGCGCTTGAGGAACGGCAGCGCGCGGTGGGTGATGTCCTCGACGGACAGCAGCCGCATGTGCGAGGCGTTGATCGCCTCGCACTTCTTGATGTCGAAACGGGCCGGGTTCGGGTTGACGTCGCCGATCTCGAAGGCCTCGACCATCTCCTCGAGGCTGAACACGTCGCGGTCGGCGGCGATCGCCCACCCGAGCAGCGCCAGGTAGTTGAGCAGGCCCTCGGGGAGGAAGCCCTGGTCGCGGTAGGCCAGCGCGTGCGCCTCGGGGTCGCGCTTGGAGAGCTTCTTGTTGCCCTCGCCCATCACGTAGGGCAGGTGGCCGAACTCGGGGGTCAGCTTCGCGATGCCGACGTCCTGGAGCGCGGCGTACAGGGCGATCTGGCGGGGCGTGCTGGACAGCAGGTCCTCGCCGCGCAGGACGTGGGTGATCTCCATGTACGCGTCGTCGACCGGGTTGACCAGCGTGTAGAGCGGGTCGCCGTTGGCGCGGGCGAGCGCGTAGTCCGGCACGTGCTGGGTGTCGAAGGTGACCTCGCCGCGGACCAGGTCGTTCCAGGTGATCGACCCGTCCGGCATCCGCAGCCGCGGCACGCTCTGCCGGCCCTCGGCGTTGTAGGTGGCGATGGTCTCGGCGTCGAGGTTCCGGCAGAAGCCGTCGTACCCCATGATCTTGGAGCCGCTGGCCTTGCGGCGCTCCTCGACCTCGTCGGCGCTGCAGAAGCAGGGATAGGCGTGGCCGGCCTCGAGCAGCCGGGCCAGGGCGTCGGCGTACAGATCGCCCCGCTGGCTCTGGAAGTACGGCGCGTGCGGGCCGCCGACCTCGGGGCCCTCGTCCCAGTCCAGGCCGAGCCAGCGCATCAGGTCGATGATCGACTGGAGCGACTCGTCGGTGCTGCGCTCCTTGTCGGTGTCCTCGATGCGGAAGACGAAGGTGCCGCCGTGGTGGCGGGCGAAGGCCCAGTTGAACAGCGCGGTGCGGACCAGGCCGACGTGCGGGGAACCCGTCGGGGACGGGGCCATGCGGACGCGAACGGGAGTGCTCATCGGGTTCCTACCTTGTTCGTCAGGGTGCCGAGGCCCTCGATGGCGACCTCGACCTCGTCGTCGACCTGCATGGGGCCGACACCCTCGGGGGTGCCGGTGAGGATCACGTCGCCCGGGAGCAGCGTCATCACGCTGCTGACGTGCGCGATCAGCGTGGGGATGTCGAAGACCATGTCCTTGGTCGACCCGTCCTGGACCAGGTCGCCGTTGAGGAAGGTCTGGACCTTGCGTCCCTCGGTGAAGTCGTTCGGGTCCAGGTCGGTCTCGATCCACGGGCCGAGCGGGCAGAACGTGTCGAAGCCCTTCGCCCGGGTGAACTGGACGTCCTTGCGCTGCAGGTCGCGCGCCGTGACGTCGTTGGCGACCGTGTAGCCGTGGATGACGTCGGTCGCCTGCTCGGCGGGGACGTCGCGGCAGATCCGGCCGATCACGACGGCGAGCTCGCCCTCGTAGTGGACCTCCTCGCTCTGCCGGGGGTACACGATCAGGTCGTTCGGGCCGATCACCGAGGTGTTCGGCTTGAGGAACATCAGCGGCTCGGACGGTACGTCGCCGCCCATCTCCGCCGCGTGCGCGGCGTAGTTCTTGCCGATCGCGACCACCTTGCTGCGGGGCAGCACGGGCGCGAGCAGCTTCACGTCCTCGAACCGGTGCTGCTGCTCGAGCAGCTTGATGCCGACGTAGAGCGGGTCGCCCGCGAGCGCCACGATGGTGGCGTCCTCCTCGGGCTGGCCGTACTCGTCGAGCTCGCCGGTCAGGACGCCGTAGCTGGGGTCTTCGCCCGTGGTGAATCTGACGATGCGCACCCTGCGAGCCTATCGGTCGGGAGCGCGTCGGGACCGGCCCGGTAGCCTCCCCGCATGGGCCGGAGCCGGGCGTGGGTCGCAGCAGCGATCGGGCTCCTCGTGGCCGCCCTGATCGGGATGCACGTGCTGTCGGCACCGCCCGCCATGGCGATGCCCGGCGACCACGCTCATCGCTCCTCCGACATGGCGCCCGCGGCCGGACCTGCGCTGACCACGGCGATGAGCTCGTGCGGTCAGCACCCGTGCGTCAGCCACCGACTGGCGTCGACCCCGGTGCCGCACGCGGCGCCCGCCCAGGCCGTTCCCACGGTCGCCGCCGGCGCACCCGCCCGGCTGTCGGGTCTCCTCGGTACGTCGCACCGCGCACGACCGCCGCCGCGCGCCGGTGGCGGAGCGGGGCTGGGTGTGTGGCGCCAGTAGGCGTCACGCGCTGCTGCCTGCCCAACCCGCTCCGACCACTCTGGAGAAACACCCATGCACCTTCGACGTACCCGCCTGCTCGCGACCCTCGCGGCCGGTGCCCTGCTCCTCGCCGCCTGCGGCTCGACCGACCACGACATGAACGACATGTCCGGCATGCCAGGGATGGCCCACGGCGACGGGCTGTCGTCCACCTCGGACGGCTACACGCTCGCGCTGCTGTCCACCCCGATGAGCGGCATGCCGATGCCGCTGCGCTTCACGATCACCCGCGACGGCAACGCTGTCACCGACCTGGTCCGGGAGCAGACCAAGCTGCTCCACCTGTACCTGGTCCGCGACGACCTGTCCGGCTTCCAGCACCTGCACCCGGTCCTGTCCCGTGGCGTGTGGACGGTCCGGCCGGCGGCGTTGGCGCCGGGGTCCTACCGCGTCTTCGCCCAGCTCACCCCACGTGGCGCGGACGAGCCGGTCGTGCTGTCGGCACCGCTGGACCTGGGCACGGACGCGGGCACCCCGCCCGTCGTACCGACCGGCGAGGCGAGCTCAAACGGCTGGACCGTGACCCTGCACGGGCAGCCGCGCAACGGCTCGACGTTGCGGATGAGCATCGAGCGGAACGGCCGTCCCTTCGCCGGCCTGCAGCCCTACCTCGACACGTACGCGCACGTGTCGGCGTTCCGCGAGGGCGACCTCGCGTTCTCGCACCTGCACCCGATCGAGACGGTCACGTCCCGGCCCGGCGGCCCGAACCTCGACTTCATGGTCGAGGTCCCGGAGCCGGGGACCTACCGGTTGTTCGTGCAGTTCCGCGCGGGCGGGGTGCTGCACACGGTGCCGGTGACGACGACGGTCGGCTGACGGGTCGACCGGCGGCTGCTACCCCGCAGCGTTGAAGACGTCCGGCCCGAAGGAGGTCACGCCGGCCGCACCGGCGTACCCGATGTGGCCCTGGGCACCGAGGATGTCCTCGAGGCTGCGGAGCAGCGAGTAGTGGTTGTACGGCGTGGTGCTGGTGCTGCCCGGGGCGACGTACCGGGACAGCACCAGCGCCCCGACCCGACCGCCGCCGGTGCCGGTGAGCCCGGGCAGCAGCGAGTTGAGGTTGCCGACCTCGCCGCAGCAGCTGGTGGCGTCGGCCTGCGGGCCGTCGGACTCGTCGAAGGTGATGATGAGGACGCCGTCCTGCTGGTAGGCGGGCGAGGCGAGGATCGCC
>DATFHM010000039.1:0-19049 GCA_035248385.1 Nocardioides sp.
GAGGGCACCGAGATGGTCATGCCGGGTGACAACACCGAGATGTCGGTCGAGCTCATCCAGCCCATCGCCATGGACGAGGGCCTCCGCTTCGCGATCCGTGAGGGTGGCCGCACCGTCGGTGCCGGTCGCGTCACCAAGATCGTCAAGTGACCTTCTAGCTCCACCGCGGAGCCCCGCTCAGCCTTCGGGCCGGGCGGGGCTTCGTGCTTTTCGGGTTCCGGGAGGAGCGCTGTCCCCTAGCATCGGGGCGTGATCAGGGTGGGGATTGCCGAGGACTCGCTGCTGGTGCGCGAGGGGCTCGAGCGGTTGCTCGACCGCGACCCCGAGCTGGAGGTGGTCGGCAGCTGTGCCGACCTGCCCTCGCTGGAGGAGCTGGTCGCCTCGGCCGAGCCCGACGTGCTGGTCACCGACGTGCGGATGCCGCCGGCGTTCAGCGACGAGGGCATCCGGGCGGCGGTGGGGTTCCGGACCACCCGGCCCGCGATGGGGGTCGTCGTGCTGTCCCAGTACGCCGAACCGGCGTACGCCACCGCGCTGCTGGGCGGCGGCAGTGCCGGTCGCGCCTACCTGCTCAAGGAGCGGGTGAGCGAGCCGGGGCAGCTCGCGGACGCGGTGAAGGCCGTCGCGGCGGGCGGCTCGGTGGTCGACCCGCACGTGGTGGAGGTGCTGGTCTCGGCCACGACGCCGCAGGAGTCCTCGCCGATCAGCAGCCTCACCCCGCGGGAGGTGGAGGTGCTCGACCAGGTGGCGCAGGGCAAGAGCAACGCGGCCGTGGCGGCCACGCTGTTCCTCACCGAGCGGGCCGTGGAGAAGCACATCAACGCGCTCTTCCCGAAGCTCGGCCTGCTGCCGACCCCGGACGTCAACCGGCGGGTCGCGGCGGTGCTGCTGCTGCTCTCGGAGCGGGGAAGGTAGCACCCTTTCCGGCCGTCGCCGGGTCGGCGAGGATGGAGCCATGGTTGAGGTCCTCATCGTCGACGACCAGCTGCCGTTCCGGCAGGTCGCGCGCTCGCTGGTGTCCGTCGTCGGGGGATGGCACGTCCTCGCCGAGGCCGAGACCGGGGAGGCCGCCGTCGACGCGGTCGAGGAGCTCCACCCCGACGTGGTGCTGATGGACATCAACATGCCCGGCATCAGCGGTATCGAGGCGACGCGGCGGATCACCGCGGCGCACCCGGAGACGACGGTCGTCCTGCTCTCGACGTACGGCGTCGGCGACCTGCCCGAGGACGCGCTCAGCTGCGGGGCGGCGACGTACGTGCACAAGGAGGACCTCACGCCGAAGGTCCTCCGCGAGCTGCTCCCGGCCTAGCTACGCCTCGTCCGCGGGCGGCTCGGCGGGCAGGGTCGCGGTGATCCGGGTGCCCTGACCCGGCGCCGACCAGACCTCCAGGCACCCGCCGAGGGCGCCGAGGCGGTCCCGCATGTTCACGAAGCCGTGGCTGAGGGCGACGTCGGTGGTGTCGAAGCCGGCGCCGTCGTCGCGGACCTCGACCTCGAGCCGGCCGTCGGTGGTGCGGGCCGTGACCGCCACCGTGGCGTCCGCGCCGGCGTGCTTGCCGGCGTTCTGCATCGCCTCCAGCGTGCAGAAGTACGCCGCCGTCTCGGTGTCCTGGGCGAAGCGGGCCGGCAGGTCGGCGTCGACCGTACAGGCGATCGGGGAGCGGTTGGCCGCGGCCCGGAGCGCGTCCCCGAGCCCGCGGTCGCGCAGCAGCGGCGGGTAGATGCCGTGGGCGAGCTCGCGTACCTCGTTGATGGTCACCCGGACGTCGTCGCGCAGCTGGTCGAGCATCGCCAGCACGGTCTCGGTGTCGCCGTCCTCGGCGATGGTGCGCACCAGGCCGGCCTTCACCGCGAGCGCGACCAGGTGTTGCTGGGCGCCGTCGTGCAGGTTGCGCTCGATCTCGCGGCGGCTGGAGTCCGACGCGTTGACGATGCGCAGCCGGGACGCCTGCAGCTCGCGGTTGCGCTCGGCGAGCTCGTCGAGGGACGCCTGTAGCGCGGAGTCGAGGTTGACGTTGTGCAGCGCCAGGCCGAGCTGGTGTGCCAGCTCGACGAGGGCCGCGTCGTCCTCCTCGTCGAACGGGTCGGCGCCGGCCGGCCGGTAGACGCACACCAGGCCGAGCAGCTCGCCCAGGTGCGCGACCGGCACGATCCGGACGTCGCCGGTGTCCTCGTCCGGGAGCAGGGAGGGCAGCCACACCGACGCCCAGGCCCGGCCGCCGATCCGGGTCCGCGCGATCGTCTGCTCCTCGGTGGGGGTCACCGCGATCGCCGCCGCCGGCCGGCTCGGGACGCTGACCGCCCGGCCCAGCCGCGCCGCGCTCCCCGTCCAGACCTCGGCGCGAGTGCCGGGCACGGTCTCGCGCAGGGACTCGACGAGCTGGAGGAGCAGCTCGTCCATGGGCACGGCACGGCTCATCCGGGTGCCGAACGTGCCGACGACCTCGGCCGTGCTCGGCGTCCGTGCGTCCAGCAGCGAGGTGATCCACGCCCGCACCTGGTGACGGGCCGGCGGCACCAGCCCCGCTGCCACGACCGCTGCCACGATGCTGGCCGCCATGATGTCGCGCTCGTGGTCGTGCGGGGCGCCGTTGATGCCGACGACGAGCACCAGGTAGACCGCGACGATCACCAGCATCGACGCGGCGAGTGCCGACGCGTTGACCAGGAACCACGACGACGCCCGCTCGCCGCCCACGAAGGCGGCGATGACGACGACGAGGGGGACCAGGCTGCCGGCGTACTCCGTCCAGCGCAGGGGGCTGGCGGGGATCCCCGTCATCTGGTGCAGGGCCCAGAACGACACGGCGGCCGCGGCGCCCAGCGAGAGCGCGCCCAGCGACCAGCGCAGCGGGTCACGACCGAAGCGGACCGCCCGCCTGCCCGCCGGGAAGCAGAGCAGCAGGCAGGCGGCCACCCACCCGGCCAGCGCCGCGGCGCCGAGGGCCGGGAGCACGAGCGCCGGCACGTCGAGCGCCGTGAGCACGAGGGGGAGGGCCAGCAGCCGGATCCTGTCGTTCATCGGTCCTCCGTCACTCGGCACGCAGGATCGGCGCGAGCGGACGACGCGCGAGCAGGATCGCCGGCACGACGGCGATGGCGAGCGCGAGGACGGGCGCGAGGAGCAGCACGTCGAGGCCGGAGAACCCGGGAGCGACGTACTGCAGCGGCATGACGGACGCGAAGCCGCGCCAGGCCGTCCGGCCCAGCGCCAGGCCGAGCGGTACGCCGGCGACGAGACCCACCAGCGTCACGACCAGGACCTGGGTGGGCAGGATGAGGGAGGCCGACGCGCGGGTCATGCCGAGGGCGCGCAGCACCCCGACGTCGCGCACCCGCGTGCGGGCGGTGGTGACGACCACGTGGGCAAGGGCGCCGAGGGCGAGCAGCATCAGGAACACCGCCAGGGCCAGCGGGTACAGCCGGATCTGGTGCAGCGGGGTCGTGACCTCGGTGGTCGACACCAGGCTGTTGAAGGGCTGCCCGCCGTGGTTCTGGACGCCGTTGGTGGACTCGCTGACGTCGGTCTCCAGCCGGGTCCAGAGCAGCTCGCCATCCCCGGCGCTCGGCACGGTGGACACCAGCACCCAGTGCGCGTCGAAGCCCTTGAAGATCGCGTCGTAGCCGCCGTCGGTCAGCCAGCCGCCCTGGTCGTAGCGGGCGGGTGCGGTGTTCGGGGTGAGGACGTCCCCGACGATCCGGAAGGTCCGGCTCCCGGCGCTGCCGGAGAAGGTGACGTCGTCGCCGAGGGACGCGTGCAGCGCTCGCAGCGCCCCGGGCGCGAGCGCGACCTCGTCGTCGGACTGCACCATGCGTCCCGCGAGCACGGTCACCCGCAGCGGCTTGGCCGTGCTCGGGTCGTAGCTCAGCATCCCGACGCTGACGCTGTGGTCGACGGCGGTGGCGGTGCTCTGGCGAGGGAGCATCACCCCGTCGACGTACGGCAGCGCCTCGAGCGCCTGCTGGTCCTTGGCGGGGTTCAGGAAGTGCTTGCTCCCGAAGCCCACGCTGGACGTGGCGGTGAAGTCCTGCCCGTAGCGCTCACGGTGGCCCAGCGCGTCGCTGACGCCGTTGCCGATCACGATGGTCGCCACGACCCCGGTGACCGCGACGACCGTCGCGACGAGCGCGGGCAGGGTCGGCAGCGAGCCGCTGCCCTGCCGCGCCTCGAGGGCGTAGCGGCTGCCCACCTGCACCGGGACGGGAAGGTTCGCCCGGGCCGCCAGCCGTACGACGGCGGAGGGCTCCCGCCGGCCGACGGTCTCGCCCGACGACGAGTGCACGCGCAGCGTCGCGAGGAACGCGACCGCGGTGCAGCCGAGGACCGCGGTCGCGAACACCGCGGCCAGCGGCCAGGGATCCACCAGGAAGCCCGGTGTCGGCTCGGCGACGCGGGCCAGGCCGAGCGGCGTCCACCGCGAGGTGAGCGCCGCCAGGACGACGCCGACGCCCGCCCCGGCCACGGCCGCGGTGCCGATCGTCAGCGCACCGACCACGGCCGCCTGTCCGGCGGTGACCCCGAGCAAGCGCCCCACCTGCAGGTCGGAGCGGCGGGTGGCGACCTGGCGGACGACGGCCTGGCCGACGACCACGAGCGCCGCCACGAGGGCAGCGATCGCGAACGCCGTGATGCCCAGCGACTGCACGGCGATGTCGTGCTGGTAGGCGGCCTGGGTCTGGGCCAGGTTGAGGATGGCGAAGTCGACGTCGGGATACAGCCGCGCCAGGTCGCCCGTCAGGCGCCCGACGTCGGCGGGCCCGTCGTGCAGGCGGACGAAGGCGGCGATGGGCGGCGCCCAGGCGCAGGTGCAGCCCGGCCTGCTGCTGGTGTCCCAGACGAACGGGTAGCGGGTGGCCAGCCCGGGCGACGGGATCACGGTCGGGGTGGATCCCGGCCACTCGAGGTACTCCGGCGCCTTCACGATGCCGACGATCCGCAGCGCCACCATCGGCCCTTCCGGCTGGCCGATGTTCCCGGTGCGCATCTGCTCGCGGGAGGCGAGGTAGATGTTGACCGTGTCGCCGATGCCGAGGTGCGCCGTCGCCGGCCAGCCCGGCGTGACGACGGCCTCGTCGGGTGCGGCCGGGTCGAACATCCGGCCGGCGATGACAACGGGCTTCTCGACGTCGGTGTAGGCCTGGTCGTCGATCGGCGACTGACGGCTCGTCGTGCCCTGGAACCCGTCGCTGACCAGCCCCAGTCCGCCCTGCGCGAAGCGCATGAAGCCGTCGACGTACGGCAGCTGCTGGAGCGGCCGCAGGTCGAGGTGCGCGTCGTAGCTCGGCACCAGGACGGTCGCGGGCAGGCTGCGCTCGTCCAGGCGCGCCAGGGCCGTGTCGCCGCGGTGGGCGGCGGTGAACGCCGCCGCCACCACCCCGGTGCTGAGCGCCACCATGGCGGCGAGCAGGAGCAGCGAGCGCCAGTGCCGGCGTACGTCGAGGCGCGCCCAGGCGAGCACCGCGGTCATCAGGAGTCCTGCGTGGCTGCCCCGTCGAGCCGACCGTCGCGCATCGCGACGATCCGGTCGGCACCGGCCGCCACGTCCGGCGAGTGCGTCACCATGACCACCGTCTGGCCGTTCGCGTGCAGCCGGCGGAACAGCTCGAGGATCTCCTGGCCGCCCGCGCTGTCGAGGGCGCCCGTGGGCTCGTCGGCGAGCAGCAGGGTGGGCTGGTTGACCAGGGCCCGCGCGATGGCGAGCCGCTGCCGCTGACCTCCGGACAGCACGGCCGGTACGGCGTCGCGCTTGTCGGACAGACCGAGCAGGTCGAGCAGCTCGTGGGCACGCGCGGTGGCGGCCCGGCGCTTGGTGCCGGCGAGCACGGCGGGCAGCACGATGTTCTCGGTCGCGCTGACGCCGTCGAAGAGGTTGAAGAACTGGAAGACGATCCCGACGTGGCGGCGGCGGAACTTCGCCAGCCACGCCTGCGACCGCCCGTCGATCCGCTCGCCGTCGACCTCGATCGTGCCCTCGTCGAGCGCATCGAGCCCGGCGATGGCGTTGAGCAGCGTGGACTTCCCGCACCCCGACGGCCCGGTGACGGCGACGAACTCGCCCCGGGCGAGGTCCAGGTCGAGCCCGCGCAGGGCGCGGATCGGGGCCAGGTCGGCCGTGAACGTACGACGGGCCTCCCGCACCTGGACCGCGAGGTCGGTGCCGGTGGCGACGGGAGCAGGCGCGGTGCTGGTCTCGGTCATGACGGCTCCTGCGCGGGAGTGGTGGTGGAGTTGGCAGCAGTCTGTTCTCCTCCGCACCCCTCCGGTGGGGGAACCGTGAAAAGCGCGTAAGCGGAAACGGGGGCCGTGCGGCCCTTGACGGTGAGGTCGCCGAGGGGCTTCCAGCGCCCCTCCCGGAGCCCCTCCCACACCGGGCCGCCGCCGTCGCCCCCCACAGCGCCGACGCCGGCGGCCCGGAGGGTCCCACCCGACGCGACGGTCGTGCCGCCGGGCCGGGCGAGGTCCTGGAGTCGCGCGGAGATGTTCACGGTGTCGCCCACGACGGTGTACTCGAGCCGCTCCTCGCTGCCGAGCATCGCCGCGGCGACCAGGCCGGTGGACAGGCCGATCCCGAGCGGGAACGGCGCGAGCCCGCGGGCTGCCCACGTCGCGTCGAGCTCCCGCTGCCGCAGGTGCATGGCGCGGGCGGCCCGGATCGCGGCGGCCGCGTGGTCGGCCAGCGGGTCGGGCGCTCCGAAGACCGCCATCACCGCGTCCCCGATGTACTGCATGACGGTGCCGCCCTCGCCGAGGACCGCGGCGTTCATCACCTTGCGGTGCTCGTTGAGCTGCTCGGCCAGCGCGGCCGGGTCGGCGTGCTCGGAGATCGTGGTGTAGCCCCGCACGTCGGACATCAGCACGGTCACGGTGAGCCGCTCGGTGCGCTCCACCGAGGCGCGGTCGCGCTTGAGCTTCGCGGCCAGCCCGGAGGGCAGCAGCCGCGACAGCGTCAGGCCCTGCTCCTCGCGCTGCAGGATCGCGGCGTGCAGCTGGCGCAGCCGCTTGAGCGCCTCGCCGCGGCCGGCCGACGCGTCCTGGGCGAGGGTCAGGAAGAGGTCCTCGATGGCGTCGTCGACCGCCTCGGGGGTCGTCCCGAGTGACTGGGCGATCGCCTTCACCGGACGCCCCGCCGCGACCTCCTCGAGCAGCGACTCCTGCTCGGCGGTCAGGGTGCCGGGCGCCCGGGCGGGCGCCACCAGCGCGGCGACGATCTCGGGGTCGAGCATCGAGCCGCCGGTCGCCACCTCGCGGATCGCGGTCGTGAGCCGGTCGCCGTCGGCGACCCGGTCCTTGAGCAGGTAGGCGTAGCCGGCCGCGCCGTCCTTGAGCAGCGCGATCGCGTACTCGGGGTCGTCGTACTGGCTGAGGATGACGACCGCGGTGCCGGGCAGCCGCCGGCGTACCTCGCGGGCACCCTCGATCCCCTCGTCCTGGAAGGTCGGGGGCATCCGGATGTCGGTGACCACCACCTGCGGGGCGTGCTCGACGGCCCGCGCGACCAGCTCCTCGTAGTCGCCGGCGACGGCGACGACGTCGATCGCCTCGTCGCGCGCCAGCAGCGCACGCACGCCTTCGCGGACGATCAGGTTGTCGTCGGCGAGGAGGACGGTGATGGGCATGGGCCCATGCAACCCTCCCGCGGGTGCGCCGGACCACCCGGTCAGGACCACCATCGGAGGGGGTGCCAGCACCCCCTCCGGCGGCACTCGGGCTCACTCGAAGGTGGCGTCACGGTTTCGCGGACGGTACGACGGACCGGGAGAATCGGCCGCATGTCGTACCCGCCCGGCCCGTCGTACTCGTCGTACCCGCCGAACCCGTTCCCGCCGGTGGCACCGGACCACCCGAACGCCACGACGATCCTGGTGCTCGGGATCGTGGCGCACGTCCTGTGCGGGATCACGGGGCCGTTCGCGGTCGTCATGGGGACCAGGGCGCGCCGCGAGATCCGTGCGTCGAACGGGGCGATCGGCGGCAGCACGCAGGTCACGGTCGGCTGGATCCTCGGCATCATCGGCTGCGTCTACCTGGGCCTGGCCCTGCTGTACCTGCTCGTGCTGGTCGTGGTCGGGGTGGCGGGCTCGTGAACGACCACCAGCTGCCCCCGGCCCGCCCGCACCACAAGCTCACCGAGGACGGCCGCCCGGTTCGCGAGATCCTGACCTACTCGCGCCGCGGCAGCCGGTTCGGCGCCACCCAGGAGGCGGCGTGGGCGGCGTACGCCGACGCGTTCGTCATCCCCGACGAGGCCGTGGACTCTCCCGACTTCTCGTGGACCGAGGTGTTCGGGCGGGCGGCCCCGCTCGCGGTCGAGATCGGCGGCGGCATCGGCGAGGCGACCGCGGCCCTGGCCGCCACCCGGCCGGACATGAACGTGCTCGCGCTCGAGGTGTGGCGGCCCGGGGTGGCCGAGGGGCTGGCCCGGGTCGGCAAGGCCGGGCTGAGCAACGTGCGCTTCTGCAGCGTGGACGCGGTGTGGCTGTTCGAGAACCGCATCGCGCCCGGCAGCGTGAGCGAGCTGTGGACCTTCTTCCCGGACCCGTGGCACAAGAAGCGGCACAACAAGCGCCGCCTCGTCACGCCACCGCACGCTGCCCTGATCGCGTCGCGCCTGGCGCCGGGTGCGACCTGGCGGCTGGCCACCGACTGGCTGGAGTACGCCGAGCAGATGGTCGAGGTCCTCGACGCCGAGCCGCTGCTCGAGGGCGGGGTCACCGAGCGGTGGGACGAGCGCCCGCTGACCAAGTTCGAGCGCAAGGGGATCCGGGCGGAGCGGACGATCACCGACCTCGCCTACCGCCGGGTCTGACACACGAAGTTCACCCACGCGCACGGGCGTGTCGCACCCAACGGACACCGGAGCGGCGTACTTTCCGAAGCAGTGGCCGGTGGGGAAGCCGGTCGCCATCGGGAGGCCCGACGTGATGATCCACGGAAGCGCAACCCGGTCCGTCTACCAGGGATAGGGCCGGGGCGGCCCTGGGTCGCGCGGTCCGGTGAGGTGAGTCGTGGCGAACACGAAGGCACAGCCCGCAGCGCGCAAGACCCGCACGAAGGCCGGTACGTCGAAGCGACGAACCTACGTCCTCGACACCAGCGTCCTGCTGGCCGATCCCGGGTCGTTGCGGAGGTTCGCCGAGCACGAGGTCGTGCTGCCGGTGGTGGTCATCACCGAGCTGGAGGGCAAGCGGCACCACCCCGAGCTCGGGTTCTTCGCGCGCGGCGCGCTGCGGATCCTCGACGAGCTGCGCGTGGAGCACGGCCGTCTCGACACCGCCGTGCCGATCGGCGACGAGGGCGGCACGCTGCGCGTCGAGCTCAACCACACCGACCCCGCCACGCTGCCGTCCGGATTCCGCCTCGGCGACAACGACACCCGCATCCTCGCCGTCGCCCGCAACCTCGCGAACGAGGGCCACGACGTCACGCTGGTCTCCAAGGACCTGCCGCTGCGGATCAAGGCGTCCGCGGTGGGCCTGTCGGCCGAGGAGTACCGCGCCGAGGCGATCTCGGACTCCGACACCGGCTACACCGGGATGGCCGAGCTCGAGGTCGCCGCGAGCGACGTCGACGAGCTGTACGACGACGGCACCGTCGACCTCGAGTCCGCCCGTGACCTGCCGTGCCACACCGGCCTGGTCCTGCTCTCCGACCGCGGCACCGCGCTCGGCCGGGTCGGACCGGACAAGCAGGTCCACCTGGTGCGTGGCGACCGCGAGGCGTTCGGCATCCACGGCCGCTCCTCGGAGCAGAAGATCGCCCTGGAGATGCTGCTCGACCCGGAGGTCGGCATCGTCTCGCTCGGCGGCCGCGCCGGCACCGGCAAGTCCGCGATGGCGCTGTGCGCCGGCCTCGAGGCCGTCATGGAGCGCGGCCTGCACAAGAAGGTGGTCGTGTTCCGGCCGCTGTTCGCGGTGGGCGGCCAGGAGCTCGGCTACCTGCCCGGCAGCGAGCAGGAGAAGATGTCGCCCTGGGGCCAGGCCGTCTTCGACACCCTCGGCGCGCTGACCTCCAACGACGTGGTCGAGGAGATCATGGCCCGCGGGATGCTCGAGGTCCTGCCGCTGACCCACATCCGCGGCCGCTCCCTGCACGACGCCTTCGTGATCGTCGACGAGGCGCAGTCGCTGGAGCGCAACGTGCTGCTCACGGTGCTCTCGCGGATCGGCGCCAACTCCAAGGTCGTGCTCACCCACGACGTCGCGCAGCGGGACAACCTGCGGGTCGGCCGGCACGACGGCATCGTCGCTGTGGTGGAGAAGCTCAAGGGCCACCCGCTCTTCGCGCACGTCACGCTGACCCGGTCCGAGCGGTCCCCGATCGCGGCCCTGGTGACCGAGATGCTGGAGAACCTGAGCCAGGTGTGACTCCTGTGACCGGTGTGTCCGGAGTGGCCCGGACACGCCGGTCCCGGTGATTTGCAACGCCTCCACCCGTCAGGCAGGGTGGAGCGATCGCCAGGGGCCGGTTGCGATACCGCCCGACTCGGCTGGCGATGAGCCGTGTCGCCCAGCCAGGAACTGAGCATTGTCGAAACCCAGCCGCCCCGCGCCCCAACACCGCGGAGCTCCTCGGCATGCCCATCTGGCCGAAGCTCCCAAGCGAGCCGCCCGCAACACCCTGGTCCTGTCCTCCGTGGCGCTCGCCGTCACCGGTGTCTCCGTCGGCGCCGGCCTGCTGGGCAAGGACGCGGGCGCGCAGGGCGCGGCCGACCTCAGCGGGTCGCTGGTCGCGGAGGGCTCCGCGCTGAGCACCACGCCGACGACCGGCGCTGCGCCCGTCGTACGGGCTCCGGAGCTGTCGCGCAGCGACGCCCGCCCGACCGTCGACCCGTCCAAGCTGGCCGCGGTCGTGGACGACAAGCCGGCCGCGATCACCGAGTCGCGCACCCTGTCGCAGTCCGACCCGCACGACATCGCCAAGGCGCTGCTCGGGCAGTTCGGGTTCAGCAGCAGCCAGTACGGCTGCCTGGAGTCGCTGTGGAACCGCGAGAGCGGCTGGAACGTGCACGCCGCCAACCCCTCGGGCGCCTACGGCATCCCGCAGGCCCTGCCGGGCTCGAAGATGGCCTCGGCCGGCCCCGACTGGCAGAACGACGCCGCCACCCAGATCAAGTGGGGCCTGGGCTACATCCAGGACCGCTACGGGTCGCCGTGCGGTGCCTGGGGCCACAGCCAGGCCACCGGCTGGTACTAGAGCCGGGCCTTCTGCACCTTCCCGAGCTCGTTGCGGGGGAGTGAGGGCAGGAAGCGGACGTCGCGGGGCCGCTTGTGCGCGGAGAGCTCCGTGCCGACGTACGCCGTGAGCTCGGCGGCCAGGTCGTCGCTCGCGTCGTACCCCTCGCGCAGGACGATGCAGGCGACGATGCGCTGGCCGAGGTCGGCGTCGGGCGGGCCGATGACGGCGCACTCGGCGACCGCCGGGTGGCCGAGCAGGGTGGACTCGATCTCGCCGGCGCCGATCCGGAAGCCGCCCGACTTGATCAGGTCGACCGAGGCCCGGCCGACGATCCGGTGCGCGCCGTCCGGATCGATGACGGCGACGTCGCCGGTCCGCATCCAGCCGTCCTCGGTCCGGCACTCGGCCGTCGCGTCGGGCCGGTTCAGGTAGCCCGCGAACAGGGTCGTGCCGCGCACCTGGAGCTGGCCGATCGACTCCCCGTCGCTCGGGACCGGCCGGTCCTCGTCGTCGCGCAGCCGGGTCTCGACGCCCGCGATCGGGACGCCGACCCAGCCGGCCCGGGTGGTGCCGTCGGCACGCGCCGCGACGGTGATCAGGGTCTCGCTCATGCCGTAGCGCTCGACGATCCGGTGGCCGGTGAGCTCCTCGATCCGCTCGAAGACGGGGGTCGGCAGCGCGGCGCTGCCCGACACCAGCAGCCGGGCGTCGCACAGGGCCGTGGCGTGGTCGGGCGCCTCGGCGATCCGGCTCCACACCGTGGGTACGCCGAAGAACATGGTGGCGCCCGCGCGGGCCGCGTCGGCGTACCTCTCCGGGGTGGGGCGGCCGACGTGGTGCAGGCCGCCGCCGACGTGCAGCGGGCCGAGCACGCCGAGGATCAGGCCGTGCACGTGGAACAGCGGCAGCCCCTGCGCGAGGACGTCGTCGGCGGTCCAGCCCCACGCGTCGGCGAGGCCGTCGAGGCAGGCCAGGATCGAGCGTCGCGGCAGCAGGACGCCCTTGGGCAGCCCGGTGGTGCCCGAGGTGTAGAGGACGAAGGCGACGTGGTCGGGGTCGACCGGCGCCGGTGCGTACGGCGCCCGCGCGTCCAGCGGGGTCGGCAGGTGGGGCAGGTCGGTCGTGGGCGGGGGAGGGCCGACCCAGGCCTGGGGCTTCGCGTCCTCGAGCACGTGGCGCAGCTCGGCCGTCCCGGAGTCCGGCGGGACCAGGACGACGGTGGTGCCGGACAGCACCGCGGCGACGACCGCGAGCACCGTCTCCATGCTCGGCGTGGCGTTGACGGCGATCCGCTCCAGGCTCGCCAGCCCCTCCGCGGCGGCGCTCGCGGCGGCGAGCAGCTCGGAGGTCGGCAACGTCGTGCCGTCGATCGTGATGGGGTGGTCGAGGACGGCGTCGGAGGGCAGCAGGTCGCTCACACCGGCATTCTGCCGGGCCGGCGCGACACGCCGTACCCGGCACCGGAGCATCGCATCCGCGCTGGTCGGGTAAAGATGTGGGAGATCGCGGACGCACCCGCGTCCACTCGGAAGGGGATGCATCATGGAACTTCTCTGGACCATCATCGTGACCCTCGTGGGCGGCCTGATCATCGGCCTGCTCGGCAAGCTCGCCGCACCCGGCGACAAGGACAACATCCCGCTGTGGCTCACCGTCGTCTGCGGTGTGATCGGCATGCTCGTCGGCAGCTTCATCTACTGGGGGCTGTTCGGGCACAACAACAAGCCCTTCGACGGCCACGCGGCCACGTGGGACAACTCCACCAACGGCGTCGACTGGATCCGCCACCTGTGGCAGATCGTCGTCGCCGCGATCGCGGTCATGGGAGCCGCGTTCGTGACGGGACGGTCGAAGAGGGTCTGACCGCTACTCCGGGCGGGTCATCGACTCCACGTCGAGCGCGGCGTCCAGCTGCTCCAGGCTGAGCTCGCCGCGCTCGACGTACCCCAGGGCGAGGACCGTCTCGCGGATCGTCGCGCCGTCGGCGAGCGCCTTCTTCGCGATCTTCGCCGCGGCTTCGTAGCCGATCAGGCGGTTCAGCGGGGTGACGACCGAGGGCGAACTCTCGGCGTACCGGCGCATCCGGGTGGGGTCGGCGGTGATGCCGTCGATGCACCGGGTCGCGAGCGTGCGGCTGGCGGCGGCGAGCAGCCGGATCGACTCCAGAACGTTGCGGGCCAGGACCGGCATCGCGACGTTGAGCTCGAAGGCGCCGCTCGCGCCCGCGGCCGTGACGGTCGCGTCGTTGCCGATCACCTGCATGCAGACCATGAGCGTCGCCTCGGGCAGCACCGGGTTCACCTTGCCGGGCATGATGCTGGACCCGGGCTGCAGGTCGGGCAGGTGGATCTCGGCCAGTCCGGTCGTGGGGCCGGACCCCATCCAGCGCAGGTCGTTGCAGATCTTGGTCAGGCCGACGGCGTACGTCTTCAGGACGCCGGACAGCTCGACCAGCGAGTCGCGGGTGCCCTGCGCCTCGAAGTGGTTGCGTGCCTCGGTGAACTCCTGGCCGGTGGCACTGCTGAGGGCGCTGATCGCGGCCTGCGCGAAGCCGGCCGGGGTGTTGATCCCGGTGCCGACGGCGGTGCCGCCGAGGGGGAGCTCCCGCACCCGGGTCAGCACGCCGAAGAGGCGCTCGCCGGCGATGTGGACCGTCGCCGCGTAGCCGCCGAGCTCCTGGCCCAGCGTCACCGGCGTCGCGTCCATCAGGTGCGTGCGGCCGGACTTCACCAGGTCGCCGAACTCCTCGGCCTTGCTCTCCAGGGAGGTGGCGAGGACGTCGAGCGCGGGCAGCAGGTCGCGCATCACCGACAGGGTCGCGGCGACGTGGATCGCGGTCGGGAAGGTGTCGTTGCTCGACTGGCTGGCGTTGACGTGGTCGTTGGGGTGCACCGCCGTGCCGGCCGCCTCGGCCAGGCTGGCGATGACCTCGTTGGCGTTCATGTTGGAGCTGGTGCCGGACCCGGTCTGGAAGACGTCGATCGGGAAGTGGTCGTCGTGCTGCCCGGCCGCCACCTCCCGGGCTGCGCTCTCGATGGCGCTCGCCTGCGCGCCGGTGAGCACCCCGAGCTCGCCATTGGCCACCGCGGCGGCCGCCTTCACCTCGCCCAGGGCGTGGATGAGGGCCGGCTCGATCGGCGTACCGCTGATCGGGAAGTTCTCCACCGCCCGCTGGGTCTGCGCCTTCCACAGCGCGTCGACCGGGACCTGCACCTCGCCCATCGAGTCGTGCTCGACGCGGAACTCGCTCATGGTGCGAGCGTAGTGGGCTCCTCCGCGTGCAGGACCCGGGTGAGCCGGTGCATCCCGCCGACGATCGTGTAGCCGAGGTCCGCGTTGACCCGCCGGATCCCCGCGTTGCTCTCCTCGTTCGTGGTGAAGCTGGTCGTCGCACCGGCCTGCGCGGCGACCAGGTGCATGAACTGCTTGAGGGAGCGCGCGATGCTGCGTCCGCGGTAGGCCGGGTCCACGCCGGTGTAGTGGATGTAGAGGGTCTCGTCGGTGATGTCGGCGGTGATGATCGCCGCGGGAACGCCCTCCACGCGGGCCAGGACGGCGAGGTAGGGGTCGAAGCTCGCCCGCATCCCACGGAGGTTCTCGAGCGTCGAGATCATCCCGGCATCGACCGCCTCGGGGTTGGTCTGGCTCGCGATCAGCATCGCCTCGACCGCGGGCTCGTCGGGGAACACCAGGTCGCTGACGTCCTCGAAGTCGACGCCCGGGAGCGGGGTCGGGTCGGGGAGGTCGACGAGGGCCAGCTCGGAGTCGATGCCGTGCTGCTTCAGCTCGAAGCCGTGGGCCTGCGCCACCTCGAGGGAGACGGGATCCTGGTCGTCGACCAGCGTCCCGAGTCTCGTGATGTGACCGGGGACGAGCGGCAGCAGCTCGTCGTACAGCGTGCGGGCGATGCCGCGACCGGTGTACGCCGGTGCCACGACGGTGAACATGATGCCCATCTCCGGCGCGAAGTGCGCGGGCCTGGCGGTGACGCCCCACCCGGCCAGCGTGCCGTCGACGTACGCCGTGCGGAGCGCGAGGTAGCTCATCTGGTCGCGGATCAGGAACGGCAGCTCCGCCACACCGCGTCGTGTGGTCGGCACGCGCGCCAGCTGCAGGTCGACGAGGGGAGCGAAGTCGTTCGGGTCCCCGACCCGGATCTCGCAGGGTGCGCTCATGGCTCGATGATGCTCCCGCCGACCGGGGTCCCGCAGCGGATGCCGAACAGTCGTCAGGCACTTTCAGGCAGTGGGCGTGCCCGGCCGAACGGACGTTCGTTCGGCCGAGCTGTACTCACCTTCCGGGGAGGCTGCACCCGTTCGGACCGGGTTGCCTCGCGTGCCTTGGGTACCGGGCGTCATGAGCTCGCAACAGGAGATGCCCGCGGAAGGCCCCGACGACCCGGCGTACACCGGTGAGGACGAGGAGCGCGACGACAGCAGCGAGGGCCAGGTGTCGGAGGTGTCCCGGATGGACCCGGCCGAGGCCGACACCCCGATCCCGCCCTCCGACGCCACGGCGGGGTCGGGCGACCCCGACGCCCAGGAGGGCGAGGCGGGGCCGAATGCCAAGCCGACCTACAACAAGGAGACCAACGAGTTCAGCAAGGACTGAGCCGGGACGTCAGACCCACACCTGATAGTGCACCGTGACGGTGAAGCCCTTGACGTCGTAGTGCTGGCGGGCGGCGGTGCCGACGCTCCAGAAGACGTAGCGGGTGCCGTTGATCGTCTTCGCCATGGTGGAGACCGCCTTGGCGGGGCCGGCCCAGGTGCCGACCTTCGGCCCCAGCTTCGCCTGGGCGACCTGGCGGTTGCGGGACGGGTCCTCGTAGAACATGACCGCCACCGAACGGCCGAAGCCCTTGGCCGCGCCGCCGTAGGCGCTGATCCGGACGTCGCGGTACGTCGCCGCGGCTGGCAGCGCGACGCCGTGCTCGGTCGCGACCGTGCTGTCGGGGCCGGTGGTGGAGCGGCAACGCGTGTTCGCGAAGTAGCCCAGGGACCCGGCCCACCCGTGCGACGACGGGGACGCGAGCTTCGAGCAGCGGCCGACGTACTGGTTGGTCTTGGAGGCCTTGGCCGTCACCGCCTTCACGAACGTCTTCGAGACGAGCCGCTGGACGCGGACCTTCACGGTAGTCGCGCTGACGTTCCCGGCGGGGTCGCGCAGCTGGATCGTGTAGAGCCCTGACGGCAGCATCAAGCCGTTGTCGTCGCGGCCGTCGAAGTAGGCGTTCCAGTCCGTCTGGAAGACCGCCCAGCCGTCGAGGATGCTGCGCACGACATGACCCTGGCCGTCGAGAACCTCCCACCAGTCGTTACTGGAGGCGTTCGGCCCCGCGGCGTGGAGGAAGACGCTGTTCGTGGAGTCGGTCGCCTCGGGACGCACGAACGGGCTCGAGACCGTCATTGAGGTGACGTCGGGCGCCTCGGTGTCCTGCAGCTGGTAGCTGAGCGAGTCGAACGGCTGGCAGGGGTCGTACTGGAAGTGCTCGTTGCAGCGGACGACGGCGACGTGTCCCGCGCCCTTGCCGATGGTGATCGTGACGGGATCGGCCGTCGCGATGCCGTCGTGCGCGAGCTGGGTGACGAAGGGGCCGGACATGTTGTCGTCGGCGCTCCAGATCGCCTCGAGCCAACCGCCACCGGGATCGGAGACCGTTGCCGTCAGCTGGTCACCGTCGTGAACGACGCCGTCGGCGGGGGAGAAGGTGACCGAAGGCGTGATGTCGGTCGGCGTCAGGGTTGTCGACTCGGCGGGGGGAGAGGTGGACGTGTCGTTGACCGTGCAACCTGTCGCGGCGGCGTTCGGGCACACGACAGCGGTCACGGTTCCGTCGCCGTAGCCCCACGTGGGGAGGTCGAAGGTCGTGCTGTGCGTGGTCGAATCGAGAGCGAGCCAACCTCCGTACACCTGGCCCGTGTTGACGTGGCAATGGGCGAAGCAGACCCACGCCGACTGCGCGTCGACATCACCGGTGATGGTGCCGGTCACGTGGCCCGCCACGGACGTGCTCAGGTCGGACAACGTCGGCGCGGCCGGCGCCGTCGCGGCGTGGGCCGGGGAGACCCCGAGGACGGTGAGCGAGCCGGCGATGAGAGCGGCTCCGAGCAGTCGTCGCATGTGCGTTCCCCCTGTGTGGTGGCGCCCCTCCGGCGCCGCGGGGATCGTACGACGCGCCGGTCGGCGTCCGTGCTTCGCGGTGCCCGGCTGGGCGTGGGTCGCGGCTCAGCTGGCGCTGAGCACGTCGTAGTGCACGACGACGCGGAACTTCGCGACGTCGTACTGCGACTTGAACGCCGTGTAGAAGCGCCACGCGATGAACCGTTGGGCGTCGACGAGCGGGGTGGCGCTGGTGGTGGCGCCGGTGTGCCAGCCGACCTTGGAGCCGGCGAAGCGGAACGCGACGAACGTCTGGCCCGGGTTGTTCCAGTAGTCGATGCCGCCCCGGCTGCCCGGCTGTGCCTTCGCCGCGCCGCCGTAGGTGTCGATGCGGGCGTCGACGTAGCGCTCGGCGGCGGGCACACGGACCGCGTGCACCGTGATCACCTCACTGGCCGCCGCGGTCTGGGTCCCGCACCTGGTGTTGGCGTAGTAGCCGTACGAGCCGGCCCAGCCGCGTCGCGACGGCTTGCGCAGCGTGGAGCACCTGCCGACGTGCTTGAAGTAGGCCTTCGTGGGCAGGGTCTGGACGGTGTAGGTCTTGCGGACGAGGTGCTGCAGCGACACGGTGACCGTGCCGGTCACGGCGGCCGCCTCGGTCCCGTTGAACGCGATCAGGGTGTAGCTGCCCGCGGGCACCAGGTTGCCGCCGGTGTCGCGGCCGTTCCACTGGGTGGTGTCGCTCGCGGTGAGGTCGAACGTCTTCACCGTGGCATCGGCAGCGTCCCGGACCTCCAAGGAGCTCACGTCGTTCGTGGTGCTCTCGACGGTGATGGTGGTGGTCGCCGGGCGCTGGGCGGTGCCGATCCGGGGGTAGATCGTGGCGGGGGAGGACGTGATCGCGGTGACGTCGGGCGGAGCCGCCTGAGCAGGTGCGACGCAGACGAGGGTCGTCGCGACGGCGGCGATCAGGGCGAGAACTGGAATCCGACCGAGCATCTCCCGACCTTCCGAGGGGTGTCGGCACCCGAGTGGCGCCGGAAGGGGAGTACAACACGCCCCCGGAGGCCCGCGTGGCGTTTTCTGCCAAGACGGGAGGACCCGGGTGGAGCGCCGCGCCTACTCGGCCGACCGCACCCGGATCCCCGACAGCGGGACCGTGGTGGTGCCTGCGGGGTCGGTGAAGAAGTCGTTGCCCTTGTCGTCGACCACGATGAAGGCCGGGAAGTCCTCGACCTCGATCTTCCAGACGGCCTCCATGCCGAGCTCGGGATACTCGAGGACCTCCTGGCTCTTGATGCAGTCCTGGGCCAAGCGGGCGGCGGGGCCGCCGATGGAGCCGAGGTAGAAGCCGCCGTACGTGTCGCAGGCCTCGGTGACCTGCTTGCTCCGGTTGCCCTTGGCGAGCATCACCATAGAGCCGCCCTCGGCCTGGAACGCCTTGACGTAGGAGTCCATCCGGCCCGCGGTGGTCGGGCCGAACGACCCGGAGGCCATGCCCTCGGGGGTCTTGGCCGGACCGGCGTAGTAGACGGGGTGGTCCTTCATGTACTGCGGCATGCCCTCGCCCGCGTCGAGGCGCTCCTGGATCTTCGCGTGCGCGATGTCGCGCGCGACCACGAGCGGGCCGGTGAGGGAGAGCCGGGTCTTGACCGGGTACTTCGTCAGCTCGGCGAGGATCTCGCTCATCGGCCGGTTCAGGTCGATCTTCACGACCTCGCCGCCGGAGATGTCCTCGGCGACGCCGGCGTCGGGCATGTACTGCGCC
>DATFHM010000040.1:0-9242 GCA_035248385.1 Nocardioides sp.
GACGCGGTGGCCGAAGCCCATCAGCCGCTCGTTGCCGGCCTTGACGCCCTCGATGAAGTCGGGGATGTTCTCGACCGAGCCGATCCGGCGCAGCATCTTCAGCACCGCCTCGTTGGCGCCGCCGTGCAGCGGGCCGTAGAGCGCGCCCACGCCGGCCGCGACCGCGGAGTACGGGTCGACCTGCGAGGAGCCCACCGAGCGCACCGCGTTGGTCGAGCAGTTCTGCTCGTGGTCGGCGTGCAGGATGAAGAGGGTGTCCAGCGCCTTCGCGATGCGCGGGTCGGCCTGGTAGCGGGCCTCGCTCATCTTGAACAGCATCGACAGGAAGTTCTCGGTGTAGGAGAGCTCGTTGTCCGGGTAGATGTACGGCTTGCCCTGTGCGTGCCGGAAGGCCCAGGCGCCGAGCGTCGGCATCTTGGCGATCATCCGCACGATCTGCAGGTGCCGGTTGTCCGGGTCGGCGATGTTGCTGGACTCCGGGTAGAACGTGGAGAGGGCGCCGACCGAGGCCATCAGCATGCCCATCGGGTGGGCGTCGTACCGGAAGCCCTGCATGAAGCCCTTGACGTTCTCGTGCACGTACGTGTGGTAGGTGATCTCGTGCACCCACGCCTCGTACTGCTCCTTGGTCGGCAGCTCGCCGTAGATGAGCAGGTAGGCCACCTCGAGGAAGGTCGACTTCTCGGCCAGCTGCTCGATGGGGTAGCCCCGGTACTCCAGGATGCCCTTGTCGCCGTCGATGAAGGTGACGGCGCTGCGGCACGAGGCGGTGTTGACGAACCCGGGGTCGTAGGTCGCGATGCCCGGCTGGTCCTCAGCCGTCCTGATCTGACCCAGGTCGGCGGCGCGGATGGTGCCGTCGACGATCGGGATCTCGTACTCCGCTCCGGTGCGGTTGTCGCGAACGGTGAGAGTTTCAGTCACGCTGGCCACCGTAGTCGGCGAGGTCACAAGTGGATAACCCGGTGTCCCGAAGCGTGGCGTCCCGAGGGGTCGGGCCTGTGATTTGGTCGGCACGTCGCCGCCGCCGTACTCTGCTTGCTGCGTCTCCTGCCGCTCTCACGCGTGAGGGCAGTCTCCCCGCCGAAGGTCGGGAGCAGTGTTCGTCAGAAGATGCCTCCGGCCAGGTCCCTGGGCGGGGTCCGACACGAACGAAATGGGTCTCTCCATGCGTACGTATGCTCCGAAGCCGGCTGACGTCGAGCGTCAGTGGCTCGTGATCGACGCCGAGGATGTCGTCCTCGGTCGTCTCGCCGTCACCGCGGCCAACCTCCTGCGCGGCAAGCACAAGGCGATCTACGCCCCGAACGCCGACACCGGTGACTACGTCATCGTCATCAACGCCGAGAAGGTCGCCCTCTCCGGCAACAAGCGCACCACCAAGATGGTCTACCGCCACTCGGGTTACCCGGGCGGTCTCACGTCGACCCCCATCGGCGAGATCCTCGACAAGGACGCGCGCAAGGCCATCGAGAAGGCCGTCTGGGGCATGCTCCCCAAGAACCGCCTCGGTCGTCAGATCATCAAGAAGCTGAAGGTCTACTCCGGCCCGGCCCACCCGCACCAGGCCCAGCAGGCCGTTCCGTTCGAGATCAAGCAGATCTCCCAGTAATCGACTTCGAGGATCAGACACATGACTGAGAACGCCACTGAGGTCGAGGAGACCTTCGAGACCGACGAGCAGGGCCTCGCGTACACCAGCGAGTCGACCCCGTCCGTCGACACCCCGTCGCGCCCCGCGACCATCGCCCCGGGTGCCGCGACCGGCCGCCGCAAGGAGGCCGTCGCCCGCGTCCGCATCGTCCCCGGCACCGGCGTCTGGACCATCAACGGCCGGACCATCGAGGACTACTTCCCGAACAAGCTGCACCAGCAGGTCGTCAACGAGCCGTTCGCGGCTCTCGGCCTCGAGGGCCGCTTCGACGTGATCGCCCGCATCCACGGTGGCGGCATCACCGGCCAGGCCGGCGCGCTGCGCCTCGGTGTGGCCCGCTCGCTCAACGAGATCGACGTCGAGGGCTACCGCCCGACGCTGAAGAAGGCCGGTCTGCTGACCCGCGACGCCCGGGCGACCGAGCGCAAGAAGGCCGGTCTCAAGAAGGCCCGCAAGGCTCCGCAGTACTCGAAGCGCTGATCGTCCTCCGGGACTCCTCGCTGCAAGGGCCACCTCCGTTCGCGGTGGTGGCCCTTGTGCCGTTTCCGTCGCGTCGTTGCGAGGGTGACCGATAGGTCACTCTGCCAACGACGCGAGCTCTAGATTGGAGAACTGTGGCGCGCATCTTCGGGACCGACGGGGTCCGCGGTCTGGCCAACGGCGAGCTCACCGCCGAGCTCGCGCTCGATCTGGGGGTCGCGGCCGCGCGCGTGCTCGTCGAGCACTCCGCCGAGGGCCGCCGCCCGCTCGCCGTGGTCGGCCGCGACACCCGCATCTCGGGCCAGTTCCTGGAGCACGCCGTCGTGGCGGGGCTCGCGTCGGCCGGCGTCGACGTGCTCCGGCTGCGGGTGCTGCCGACGCCCGGGGTGGCGTTCCTGACCGACGAGCTGCAGGCCGACGTGGGCGTCGTCATCAGCGCCTCGCACAACCCGATGCCCGACAACGGCATCAAGTTCCTCGCGCGCGGTGGGGTCAAGCTCGACGACGCGCTCGAGGACGAGATCGAGGCGCACCTCGACCAGGAGTGGGACCGGCCGACCGGTGCCGCGGTCGGCACGGTCGCGCCGTACGGCCCCTCGGTCGAGAGGTACGCCGAGCACCTGCTGGCCACCCTCGACGACCCGGCGGGCCGGCCGCTCGCCGGGCTGAAGGTGGTGCTGGACTGCGCCCACGGCGCGGCCAGCGAGGTCGGGCCGAAGGTGCTGGAGGCCGCGGGCGCCGAGGTCATCGCGATCGGCGCCTCGCCGGACGGTCTCAACATCAACGACGGCTACGGCTCCACGCACCTGGGCCCGCTGCGGGCCGCCGTTCAGGAGCACGGCGCCGACGCGGGCATCGCCGTGGACGGCGACGCCGACCGCTGCCTGGCGATCGACCACACCGGCGAGCTCGTCGACGGTGACCAGGTCATGGCGATCCTGGCGATCGCGCTGAAGGAGCAGGGCCGACTGGCCGGCGACACCCTTGTCGCCACCGTGATGAGCAACCTGGGCATGATCCAGGCGCTCGACGCGGCCGGCGTGAAGGTAAAGCAGGCCGCGGTCGGCGACCGCTACGTCCTCGAGGCGATGCGGACCGGCGGGTTCAACCTCGGCGGCGAGCAGTCCGGACACGTCATCCTGCGCGACCACGCCACGACCGGCGACGGCCTGCTGACCGCCCTGCACCTGCTGCAGCGGATGGTCGCGACCGGACGCACCCTGCGCGACCTGGCCTCGGTCATGACCCGCCTGCCCCAGGTGCTGGTCAACGTGTCCGGCGTCGACAAGGGCCGCTGCGGCTCCGACGAGGTCCTCGCGGCCGCGGTCGGCGAGGCCGAGGCGTCCCTGGCCGGTCTGGGCCGGGTCCTCCTGCGCCCCTCCGGCACCGAGCCGCTGGTGCGGGTCATGGTGGAGGCCCCGACGGCCGAGCAGGCGCAGTCGGTGGCCGAGGACCTGGCGCTGGTGGTGCGGGAGCGGCTCGCGCTCTAGTCTCGATACGCGGGTCGCGGCTTCGCCCCTCAGCCGCGCCGCTACTCGACCTGGCGCCTGATCCGCGGCCTCGCAAGCTCGGCCGCGGGGCGCTCAGATCTTCCGCACTCGCACGTAGCGGACGGAGTGGTCGGACTCCTTGCGGAGCACCAGTCGCGCCCGGGACCGGGTCGGGAGGACGTTCTGCTCCAGGTTGGGGCCGTTGATGGTGTCCCAGATCCGGCGCGCCTCGTCGACCGAGGTGTCGTGGGAGAGGGCGGCGTACTTGGCGAAGTAGGAGTTGGGGTCGCGGAAGGCCGTCTCGCGCAGGCGGAGGAAGCGGTCGACGTACCACTCGCGGATGTCGGGGACGGCGGCGTCGACGAAGATCGAGAAGTCGAAGAAGTCCGAGATCGCCAGGCCCGTGCGGCCGTCCTCGCGGACGCGGGCCGGCTGCAGCACGTTGAGGCCCTCGACGATGACGATGTCGGGGCTCTGGATCGTGATCTTCTGGTCCGGGACGACGTCGTAGACCAGGTGCGAGTAGACCGGGGCCTCGACCTCCTCCTTGCCGGACTTGATGTCGACGACGAACTTCATCAGCGCACGCCGGTCGTAGGACTCGGGGAAGCCCTTGCGCTCCATCAGGCCGCGCTTGGCGAGCTCCGCGTTGGGGAGCAGGAAGCCGTCGGTCGTGACGAGCGCGACCTTCGGGTGCTCCGGCCAGCGCGCGAGCATCTGCTGCAGGACGCGCGCGGCGGTGGACTTGCCGGCCGCGACCGAGCCGGCCAGGCCGATGACGAACGGGGTGCGCACGCCGGCGTGGCCGTGCAGGAAGGACTGCTGCTCGCGGTAGAGGCTGCCCGCGGCCTCGACGTACAGGCTGAGCATGCGGGAGAGCGGGAGGTAGACCTCGACGATCTCGCGCAGGTCGATCGCCTCGCCCAGGCCGCGCAGCTTGGCGAGCTCCTCGGCCGTGATCGGGCTCTCCGTCTCGTGCGCGAGCGCGGCCCAGGTGGCGCGGTCGAGCTCGAGGTACGGCGAGGCCTCGCGGGTCTGCTCGCCGGCCGGAAAGCCGTTCGACATGGCAAAGATTGTTCCAGGGTGCCGCTCTGACGTGGCGGCGGGTCCACGGCGGGGCGAGCCTCTAGAGTGGGCGACCATGTGCGGGATCGTCGGGTACGTCGGAGGTCAACAGGCCCGTGACGTCGTGATCGGCGGCCTGCGGCGGCTCGAGTACCGCGGGTACGACTCGGCCGGCATCGCCGTCGTGGCCGACGGCTCGCTGACCGTGGCGAAGCGCGCCGGGAAGCTCGGCAACCTGGAGAAGGCGCTCGACGAGCAGCCGCTCCCGAGGGCGACGCTCGGCATCGGGCACACCCGCTGGGCGACCCACGGCCGGCCCTCGGACGCCAACGCGCACCCGCACACCGGCGGCCACGGCCGGGTCGCGGTGGTCCACAACGGCATCATCGAGAACTTCCACGAGCTGCGCAGCCGGATCGAGGCCGACGACCACGTCTTCCTCTCCGACACCGACACCGAGATCGCCGCCCACCTGGTGGAGCTCCAGGTGGTGTCCGGCGTGGACCTGCCGACCGCCATGCAGCGGGTGTGCCAGCAGCTCGACGGCGCGTTCACGCTGGTGGCCGTCGACGCGGAGGACCCGGACCGCGTGGTCGCCGCGCGGCGCAACTCGCCGCTCGTCGTGGGTCTGGGCGACGGCGAGAACTTCCTCGGCTCGGACGTGGCGGCCTTCATCGACCACACGCGCGAGGCGCTGGAGCTCGGGCAGGACCAGATCGTCGTACTGACGCGGGACGGGGTGGAGGTCACCGACTTCTACGGCCGCCCGGCCGAGGCGACCCGCTTCCACGTCGACTGGGACCTGTCGGCCGCCGAGAAGGACGGGCACGACTGGTTCATGCGCAAGGAGATCTTCGAGCAGCCGAGGGCGGTGGCCGACTCGCTGATCGGGCGGCGCGGCGTCGACGGCCTGCTCCAGCTGGACGAGATGCGGCTGGCCGACGAGGAGATCCGTGACCTCGACAAGATCATCATCATCGCGTGCGGGACCTCGTTCTACGCGGGCATGGTCGCGAAGTACGCCATCGAGCACTGGACCCGTACGCCGGTCGAGGTCGAGCTCGCCTCGGAGTTCCGCTACCGCGACCCGATCATCGACCAGACGACCCTGATCGTGGCGATCTCGCAGTCAGGGGAGACGGCCGACACCCTGCAGGCGATCCGGCACGCGCGCTCGCAGCGGGCCAAGGTGCTGGCGATCTGCAACACGAACGGCTCCTCGATCCCGCGGGAGTCCGACGCGGTGATCTACACCCACGCCGGCCCCGAGATCGGCGTGGCGTCGACCAAGGGCTTCCTGACCCAGCTGATCGCCTGCTACCTGCTCGCGCTCTACATCGCCCAGGTCAAGGGCACCCGGTTCGGCGACGAGATCGCCGAGATCATGCAGCAGCTCGAGGACATGCCGGCGAAGATCGAGCAGGTCCTCGACCGCGCCGAGCTCGTCTACCAGCTGGCCCGCGACCACGTCGGCAACCGGTCGGTGCTGTTCCTCGGCCGGCACGCCGGCTACCCGGTCGCGCTCGAGGGTGCGCTCAAGCTCAAGGAGCTGGCCTACCTGCACGCGGAGGGGTTCGCGGCCGGGGAGCTCAAGCACGGCCCGATCGCGCTCGTCGACGAGGGCCTGCCGGTGCTGTGCGTCGTCCCTCCCCGGGGGCGCGACCAGCTGCACGAGAAGATGCTCAGCGGCATCCAGGAGGTGCGGGCGCGGGGTGCGCGGACGCTCTGCCTGGCCGAGGAGGGCGACACCTCCATCCAGCCGTACGCCGACGAGCTGATCCCGCTGCCGAAGGTGCCGGTCCTGCTGCAGCCGCTGGTGGCGATCGTGCCGCTGCAGCTGTTCGCGTGCGAGCTGGCCACCGCGCTGGGCCACGACGTCGACCAGCCCCGCAACCTGGCCAAGTCGGTCACCGTCGAGTGACCGTGCCAGCCTGCCTGCGGGCAGGCAGGCTGGGTTCGGTTGGCCCTCGTCGGCCTGCCTGCCGGCAGGCAGGCCACGGTGCTTGCTTGCGGGCACGCAACTACTTGCTTGCGGGCCCGCAACCAGTTGCTTGCCGGCAAGCAAGCCGGCGCACCCACTAGCGTGGAAACGTGATTCGCGCCCACACCGTCGAGCAGGTCAGGGCTGCCGAGGCCGAGCTGATGGCGCGGCTGCCGGCGGGGACGCTCATGCAGCGGGCGGCTGCGGGCCTGGCCGCGGCGATCGCCGACTTCCTGGGTGGCGTCTCCGGCCGGAGGATCGTGCTGCTGGTAGGGAGCGGTGACAACGGCGGGGACGCCCTGTACGCCGGCGCCCTGCTCGCCCGGCGCGGCGCCCGGGTCGACGCCTGGCTGCTCTCGACGGCCGCCCACCCCGCCGGCCTGGCCGAGCTGCGGGCGGCCGGCGGGCACGCGTCGTACCTGACCAACGCGTTGGGTTCGGGTGCCGCAACCGACGCGTTGGTCAGGTACGACGTGGTCGTGGACGGGATCGTCGGCATCGGCGGTCGGCCCGGCCTCCGCCCGGACGCGCAGCAGGCCCTGGAGGCCCTGGACGGGATCCCCGTCGTCGCCGTGGACACCCCGTCGGGCATCGGCGTCGACGACGGCAGCGCGCGCGATCCGCACGTCACCGCCGACCTCACCGTCACCTTCGGCACGCACAAGGTCGCGCACCTCGTCGACCCCGCGGCACAGGCGTGCGGCGCCGTCCAGCTCGTCGACATCGGCCTGGACCTCCCGCCCGCCCCGGTCGAGGCGCTCCAGCCCGCCGACGTAGCGCGCCTCGTCCCCGTCCCGAGCCCGGACGCCCACAAGTACACCCGCGGCGTCGTCGGCGTCCGGGCCGGCTCCAGCACCTACCCGGGCGCCGCGCTCCTCAGCGTCGCGGGCGCGGCCTGCGGGCTCGCCGGCATGGTGCGGTACGTCGGCGACGTGGTCCCCGCCGCGCTCGTCCACCAGCAGCACCCCGAGGTCGTCGGAGCCGGGCGGGTGCAGGCCTGGGTCGTCGGCTCGGGCAGCGCGGGAGGCGCCGAGCGGCACCTCACCGAGGCGATCCACGACAACGTCCCGCTGGTCGTCGACGCCGACGCCATCCGGCACGCCGACCGGGTCCGCGGCAGGTTCGCCGTGCTCACCCCGCACGCGGGCGAGCTCGCCGAGCTGATCGACATCCCGCGCGCCGACATCGAGGGCGAGCCGCTGACCTACGCCCGCCGTACCGCCCAGGAGTACGCCGCCGTGGTGCTCCTCAAGGGCCGGCGCACCGTGGTCGCGCACCCCGACGGCCGGGTCCGGGTCACGACCAGCGGCACCCCGTGGCTGGCCACGGCCGGCGCCGGTGACGTCCTCGGCGGCCTGATCGGCGCCCTCCTCGCCACCGGCCTCGACCCGTACGACGCCGCCTCGGTCGGCTCGTGGCTGCACGGCGCCGCCGCCACCCTGGCCGCCCAGGACGGCCCGATCGTCGCGGGCGACGTCGCCCGAGCCCTACCGCGCCTTGTCGGCCGGGTCCTGGGAGAATCGACCGCATGACCGCGCCCGCCGACGACAGACCTGCCCTGGGCGCGGGCCGGATCGAGGTCGACCTCGCCGCGATCCGGCACAACGCCGAGATCCTCCGCGCCACCACGCAGGCACAGCTCATCGCCGTCGTGAAGGCCGACGGCTACGGGCACGGCATGGTCGCGTCCGCGCGGGCGGCCAAGCAGGGCGGCGCCGAGTGGCTCGCCACCGCCACCGTCGAGGAGGCGCTCGCCCTCCGTGCGGCGGGGCTCCCGGGCCCGGTCCTGTGCTGGCTCACGGTCCCCGGCACCGACCTCACGCCCGCCGTCGAGAACGACATCGACCTGACCGCCTACAGTGCCGACGAGCTCGACGCGATCGCGGCGGCGGCCCCCGCGGGCACCACGCCGAGGGTCCAGCTCAAGGTCGACACCGGCCTCTCCCGTGGCGGCGCGCCTCGCAGCACCTGGCCGGAGCTCTTCGCCCACGCCGCCCAGGGCGAGCGCGACGGCGGCTGGCGGATCACCGGCATCTGGTCGCACTTCTCGAGCTCCGACGAGCCGGACGACCCCGCCAACGACGAGCAGGAGGCCCGCTTCCGCGAGGCGCTCGCCCAGGCCGACGCGGCCGGCCTCACCCCCGAGGTCCGCCACCTCGCCAACTCCGCCGCCGCGATCCTGCGCCCGAGCAGCCGCTTCGACGCGGTCCGCTGCGGCATCGCCCTCTACGGCCTGGACCCCGCGCCCGGCCACACCCCGGACCTCGGCCTCGTGCCGGCGATGACCGCCCGCGCGGCGCTGGCGATGGTCAAGGACCTCGCACCCGGCGACGCCGTCTCCTACGGCCGGATCTGGACCGCCGACCACGCGACCACCGTCGGCCTGGTCCCCGTCGGGTACGGCGACGGCATCCCGCGCCACGCCTCCTCGCCGGACCCGTCGACGAGCGCCCAGGTCGCCATCGACGACAAGTTCCGCCCGATCCGCGGCCGGGTCTGCATGGACCAGTTCGTGGTCGACCTCGGCGGCGACCGGCCCGCGCTCGGCAGCGACGTGCTCCTGTTCGGTCCG
>DATFHM010000041.1:0-8630 GCA_035248385.1 Nocardioides sp.
GTCATCGCCGACAACCTCGACCTGGCCTCGCTCAAGCGGGAGAAGGACGACGCCGCCGAGGTCCGCGAGGGCTTCGAGTGCGGTCTGGTGCTGCGGAACTTCCAGGACATCAAGGAAGGCGACATCGTCGAAGCCTTCGAGATGAAGGAGATCCCGCGGTCCTGAACCGTCGGGTCATCGAACCGGTCGGAGCCGGTGGCATCGTGGTGATGCCACCGGCTCTGCCGACTGATAGGAAATGAACATGAGTAGCCCGCGCGTGCGCAGGATCGCCGACCGGATCAAGGTCATCGTCGCCGAGATGCTCGAGCGGAGGATCAAGGACCCGCGCCTCGGCTTCGTGACCATCACCGACGTGCGGCTGACCGGCGACGGCCAGCAGGCCTCGATCTTCTACACCGTCCTCGGTGGTGACGAGACCGAGACCGCTAAGGCGCTGGAGTCGGCCAAGGGCGTCATCCGCTCCGAGGTCTCCAAGCAGCTCGGCATGCGGATCGTGCCGACGTTGACCTTCTTCCACGACGCGCTCCCCGAGACGGCCCGTCACCTCGACGAGGTGCTCGAGCGGGCGCGGCTCGCCGACGCCGAGGTCGCGGCCCAGCGCGAGGGGGCGACGTACGCCGCCGGCGAGGACCCCTACAAGAAGCCGCACGAGGACGACGACCTCGAGGACGACTGGGACGAGGACGACGAGGAGTGACCGAGTCCGGGCTGGTCATCGTCGACAAGCCCGCCGGGATCACCTCGCACACCGTCGTGGCGCGGGTCCGGCGGCTGGCCGGGACCCGCAAGGTCGGCCACGCCGGCACCCTCGACCCGATGGCGACCGGGGTCCTGGTCGTCGGCGTCGAGCGGGCGACCCGGCTGCTGGGTCACCTGATGCTCACCGAGAAGGCGTACGACGCCACCGTGCGCCTCGGGCGGACCAGCACGACCGACGACGCCGAGGGCGAGCTCGGCGAGCCGGTCGCGACCGACGCACTCACCGAGGAGGCCGTGCGCGCGGCGTTCGCCACCCAGGTCGGTGACATCGAGCAGGTTCCCACCGCCGTCAGCGCGATCAAGATCGACGGCAAGCGTGCCTACCAGCGCGTCCGCGACGGCGAGGACGTCGAGCTCAGGGCCCGGCCGGTGACCGTCCACGAGCTCACCGTCCACGCGCTGCGGCGCACCGGCGGCTACCTCGACGTGGACGTCTCCGTCCGCTGCTCCTCGGGCACCTACATCCGAGCGATCGCCCGCGACGTCGGCGCGGCGCTCGGGGTGGGCGGGCACCTCACCGCGCTCCGGCGTACGGCGGTCGGGCCGTACGGCCTCGACGTCGCGCACACGCTCGACGAGCTCGGTGAGGACTTCCGGCTGCTGCCCATCGCGGAGGCGGCTCGCGCGGCCTTCCCCGCGGTCGAGCTCGACGCCGCCCAGGAGCAGGAGGTCCGCTACGGCCGGCGCCTCCCGCTCGCCCTGGACGCCCTCTCCGCCGTCTTCGCGCCCGACGGCACCTTCCTCGCGCTGTACCGGCCGGACGGGTCGCACGCGAGGCCCGAGGCCGTGTTCGTAGGATGAGCGACGTGCGAGCGTGGCGTGACTTGAGCGAGGTGCCGGCCGACCTGGGTCGCACGGTGGTCACGATCGGCAACTTCGACGGCATGCACCTGGGCCACCAGCACGTCGTACGACGGGCGCGGAAGATGGCCGCCGAGGTCGGTGCCGACGCCGTCGTGGCCGTCACGTTCGACCCGCACCCGATCGCCGTGCTGCGGCCCGAGCACGCGCCGCCGACCCTGACCACGATGCAGGCGCGGCTGGAGCTGCTCGCCGAGGCGGGCGTCGACGACGTCCTCGTCATCCCGTTCAGCCGCGAGATCGCCGCCTGGACGCCGCAGGAGTTCATCGACCGGATCATCGTCGAGGCCCTCCACGCGAAGGCGGTCGTGGTCGGCGCGAACTTCCGCTTCGGCAACCGCGCCGCCGGCGACTGCAACGCGCTGCGGGCCGCCGGCCTCGAGCACGACTTCGTCGTCGACGAGGTGTCCCTCGACGGCGGGCCGCAGGTCTGGTCCTCGACGTACGTCCGCACCTGCCTGGCGGCCGGCGACGTCACCGGTGCGGCGGAGGCGCTCGGCCGTCCGTTCGGCGTCCGCGGCGTCGTGGTGAAGGGCGACCAGCGCGGGCGCGAGCTCGGCTACCCGACGGCGAACGTCCCGTTGCGTCCGGGCGCCGCCGCCCCCGCCGACGGTGTGTACGCCGGCCGGCTGACCGTCCTCGACGGGCCGGACGCCGGCACGACGTACCCGGCGGCGATCTCGGTCGGCACGAACCCGACGTTCGACGGCGAGCGCGAGCGGCGGGTCGAGTCCTACGTGCTCGACCGCACCGACCTGGACCTCTACGACAGGGAGGTCGAGGTGACGTTCTCCGAGCGCCTGCGCGGGATGCTGCGCTTCGACTCGGTCGACGACCTGCTCGTGGCGATGGCCGACGACGTCGCGCGTGCGCGGGAGATCTGCTCGGCATGAGCGGAACCCGCTCCGGCTCATAACCGGAGTAAGTCGATCGTATTAGCGTTGATGCATGTCTGGCATGCGTCTCTCCCGTCGGTCCTTCCTCGGCTCCGCCCTCGGTGGTGCGGTCGCCCTCTCCGCCGCTGACCTCCTCCCCGGTCTCGCCGAGCGCGCGGTCGCGGGAGCGCCTGCGATCGTCAAGCCCCTGCCGGCCGCCTGGTTCATCGACTACGGCACCAACGCGGAGATGCGCTGGGACTCGGTCGACCCCGCCGCCTACGCCACGACCCAGGAGCGCCTGTTCGTGCGCGACCACGTCTCGACGCCGACGATCGACGCCTCGACGTACGCGCTGCGGATCTTCGGCGACGGCCTCGAGGACCCGGCGGGCGTGAGCCTCACGCTGGACCAGGTCAAGGCGTTCCCGAACGTCCGGCACACCTCGGTGCACGAGTGCACCGGCAACGGTCGCAGCTTCTTCGCCACCCAGCAGGGACAATCCGTGGCCGGCACCAAGTGGACCCTGGGTGCCGTCGCGTCGGTGCAGTGGGACGGGGTCCGGCTGGCCGACGTGCTGCGGGCCGTCGGGATCCGTCCCGACGCCGTCTCGATCATGTCCACCGGCCTCGACCCGCACTACGTCAGCGGCGGGGTGGACTACGGCCCGGTGCGCAGGCCGTTCCCGGTCGAGAAGGCCTTCGACGACGCCATGCTGGCGTGGGGCGTCGACGGTGAGCCGCTGCTGCCCGACCACGGCTACCCGCTCCGGCTGGTGCTGCCGGGCTGGATCGGCATCGCCTCGACCAAGTGGCTGGGTTCGCTCGAGGTGTCGACCAGCGAGCAGACCTCCCCGTGGAGCACGACCTGGTACAACATCGACGGCCCGCTGACCGCAAATCCGGTCCGGTCGGCCTTCGAGTTGCCGTGGAACGCCCAGATCCCGGCGGCGTCGTCCGTCACGCTGACCGGTCGCTCCTGGAGCGGTCTCGCGCCCATCGCGGCCGTCGAGATCAGCGTCGACGGGGGAGCGACCTGGAAGCACGCGGACCTCGGCCGCACCTACGTCGGGCGGGGTGAGCCGCACCGGGGCTCCGGGCGTCCCACCGAGTCCGGTGACGGAGGATTCGGCTGGACCCAGTGGTCCTACACGCTGCGCCGGCCCGCGAAGGGTGCGCGCACGCTGATGGCCCGGGCGACCGACCAGGCGGGTCGGACCCAGCCCGACGTGGCGGCGTACAACCCCAACGGCTACTTCTTCGACGCCGTGGTCAAGCACCCGGTCACGTTGGTCTAGGAGCAGTCCTGACCGGACGGCGGCCGTTGAGCCGGGCAGGGGGTGGCCGGGGCGCTGCGGGTCCTGGTCGCGGCGGTCTCCTGCGGGATCTCGTCGGCGTCCGGCTCGAGGAACACCATCGCCACGACCCCGGCGAAGAGCACGAAGAAGAACGCCTCGACCGGCGCGTCCCAGCGGTCGATCAGGTAGGACAGGGCGAGAGCCGGGTAGCCCACCAGCAGCCCGATGGCCAGCGCCGAGGCGGTGGTCGACCACACGTGGACGGCCCCGTCGTGCAGCCGGCGCCAGATCAGCACGATCGCCAGGGTCGCGAATCCGAACTCCGCGATGCCCGAGACCATGTGGATGTAGTGGTGCAGCGGCAGCTGGAAGGTCCACTCCGCCGCCCGGCACGCGTCGTCGCGGCCCTCCGGGCAGGCGTAGGGGTACATCCCGCCGATCACGCCGGCGAGGCCGAAGCCCATGAGCAGCTTCCACTCCCGGACCCGCTCGTTCGCGACGGGCGGGCCGAGCACCATGAGGCCCACGCAGATGAGGAGCCCGGACGCGACGTCGAGGTGCTCGAAGACCGACGCATGGGGGACGCCTGTCGCCTCGAGATCGCTGAACATCCCGTCCGGGCTCGGCATCAGGCCCACCGCGACCGCGCCCACCCACCAGTTGTAGGTGAGCACGCTGAGCAGGCCCAGGAACCGGGCCGTGCGTCGGGCGGTGGGAGTGTGGGGAGCCACGTACCGCATTCTCCCGGACTTTGGTTGGGTGCGCCAACGGTTTAGTGCAAAAAGTCGAGCGGCGCGCCTCACGTGCCGCTCCGTCGCCGCTCGTCCCTCGATTCGGCCGGGCCCCGCCCGCGTTGGTAGTCTTGCCAGGTTGCCCGCACGGGCGACGTACGCCGTCAGACGGCCGCGGAACCAGAGCGCTCCAGGAACTCAGGCTGGGGCACCGCGCAACGAACCGGAAAGCAGGAATCCACATGGCAGTCGGAACCGACGCTGCGACCAAGGCGAGCATCATCGCCGAGTACGCCACCACTGAGGGTGACACCGGTTCGCCGGAGGTCCAGATCGCGCTGCTCAGCCACCGCATCTCGCACCTGACCGAGCACCTCAAGCAGCACAAGCACGACCACCACAGCCGTCGTGGCCTGCTCCTCCTGGTCGGCCAGCGCCGCCGCCTCCTGAACTACCTGAAGAAGACCGAGATCGAGCGCTACCGCTCCATTGTCGAGCGCCTCGGCCTGCGTCGTTGATTTCCGCCGCTCGGCGGAGCGTCTCCGGCGTTGCGGGCCCTCGACGGCCCGCTCCGCTTGTAGGCCGCCTTCGGGCCCGCGCCTTGGAGCCGCACGCGCCGAGCGACGGAAATACCATGGGACGGACGACCTTCGTGGTCGTCCGTTCTGGCTTTTGTCGGCCCGCTGGATAGGCTGACCTGCGACAAACAAGTCCAATCCCTGTGGGGCAGCGTGCTCCACGACGTACGAATAAGAGAACATCTTGACTGATCCTGTGATCTCCGCCGTTGAGACCGTTATCGACAACGGCAAGTTCGGCACCCGCACCGTCAAGTTCGAGACGGGCCTGCTGGCCCGCCAGGCCGCCGGTTCGGTGAGCGCCTACCTCGACGACGACACCATGCTGCTGTCGGCCACCACCGCCGGCAAGCACCCGAAGGACCACTTCGACTTCTTCCCGCTGACCATCGACGTCGAGGAGCGGATGTACGCCGCGGGCAAGATCCCCGGCTCGTTCTTCCGTTCCGAGGGTCGCCCGGGCGAGGACGCGATCCTCGCCTGCCGCCTCATCGACCGCCCGCTGCGCCCGACCTTCAAGAAGGGCCTGCGCAACGAGGTCCAGGTCGTCATCACCGTCCTGGCGCTCAACCCGGACACGCCGTACGACGTGCTCGCGATCAACGCCGCGTCGCTGTCCACCCAGCTCTCCGGCCTGCCGTTCTCCGGCCCGGTCGGTGCCACCCGCGTGGCGCTCATCGAGGGCCAGTGGGTCGCGTTCCCGACCCACAGCCAGCTGGAGAAGGCCGTGTTCGACATGGTCGTCGCCGGCCGGGTCACCGAGACCGGTGACGTCGCGATCATGATGGTCGAGGCCGAGGCGCCCGAGACCACCCTCGAGCTGCTCCAGAGCGGTGCCCAGGCGCCGACCGAGGAGGTCGTCGCCGGCGGTCTCGACGCTGCGAAGCCCTTCATCAAGCAGCTGTGCGAGGCCCAGGTCGAGCTCGCGAACGTGGCCGCCAAGCCGGTCCAGGAGTTCCCGATCTTCCTCGACTACCAGGACGACGTCTACGAGGCCGTCGAGGCCGCCGTGGGCCAGGACGTCCACGACCTCTACACGGTCGGTGGCAAGCGCGAGAAGGTCCTGTCCAAGCAGGAGCGCGAGGAGGAGGGCGACCGGATCAAGGCCGCGCTGCTCGACAAGATCGGCGCCCAGTTCGAGGGTCGCGAGGGCGAGATCGGCGCGGCGTACAAGGCCGTGACGAAGAAGGCCATCCGCACCCAGGTCCTGCGCGACAAGGTCCGCATCGACGGCCGGGGCCTCGCCGACATCCGTCCGCTGCACGCCGAGGTCGACGTGATCCCGCGCGTCCACGGCTCCGCGCTGTTCGAGCGTGGCGAGACCCAGATCCTGGGTGTCACGACCCTCGACATGCTCAAGATGGAGCAGCAGCTCGACACGCTGTCGCCGGAGAAGCACCGGCGCTACATGCACAAGTACATCTTCCCGCCGTTCTCGACCGGCGAGACCGGCCGCGTCGGCTCCCCGAAGCGTCGCGAGATCGGCCACGGTGCGCTCGCCCGGCGCGCGCTCCTGCCGGTGCTCCCGAGCCGCGAGGAGTTCCCCTACGCGATCCGCCAGCTCTCCGAGGCGATGGGCTCCAACGGCTCGACCTCGATGGGCTCGGTCTGCGCCTCGACGCTGGCCATGCTGGCCGCCGGTGTGCCGCTGAAGGCCTCCGTCGCCGGTATCGCCATGGGCCTGATCTCCGGTGAGGTCGACGGCAAGACCGAGTACGTCGCGCTCACCGACATCCTCGGTGCCGAGGACGCCTTCGGCGACATGGACTTCAAGGTCGCCGGCACGAAGGACTTCGTGACCGCGCTCCAGCTCGACACCAAGCTCGACGGCATCCCCGCCGAGGTCCTGGGTGCCGCCCTGAAGCAGGCCAAGGACGCCCGCCTCTCCATCCTGGAGGTCATGGCCGAGGCCATCGACGCCCCGCAGGAGATGTCGGTCCACGCGCCGCGCATCATCACCGTCAAGGTCCCCGTGGACAAGATCGGTGAGGTCATCGGCCCGAAGGGCAAGGTCATCAACCAGATCCAGGACGACACCGGCGCCACGCTGTCGATCGAGGACGACGGCACGGTCTACATCGGTGCGACGAACGGCGAGGCCGCCGAGGCTGCCCGCCAGGCCGTCAACGCGATCGCCAACCCGACGATGCCGGAGGTCGGCGAGCGCTACCTCGGCACCGTCGTCAAGACGACCAACTTCGGTGCGTTCGTCGCCCTCATGCCCGGCAAGGACGGCCTGCTGCACATCAGCAAGCTGCGCGGCCTCGCCGGCGGCAAGCGGGTCGACAACGTCGAGGACGTCGTCGCGGTCGGCCAGAAGCTCCAGGTCGAGATCGCCGAGATCGACGACCGCGGCAAGCTGTCGCTGATCCCGGTCGTCGAGGACGCCGAGGGCGAGGCGGCCGAGGCTGTCGACACCGAGGGCTCCGAGGAGGAGTGACCACTCCGTTCCACCCGACGGCCGGCCAGCGCTTCGCTGGCCGGCCGTCGGCCTTCCACCCCGCGGCCCGCGCCTCGACCCGGACCCTGGAGACGGTGCGCGACGCCGCCGGCCAGGTCACCTCGCAGGTACGCCGCACGACGCTCCCGTCGGGGCTGCGGATCATCACCGAGCAGATGGCCGGGGCCCGGTCCGCGTCGGTCGGCGTGTGGGTCGGGGTCGGCTCGCGCGACGAGCGGGCGACCACCCACGGCGCCTCGCACTTCCTCGAGCACGTGCTGTTCAAGGGCACCCGCTCGCGCACCGCGCTGGACATCTCGATCGCGCTGGACGCGGTGGGCGGCGAGTTCAACGCCTTCACCGCGAAGGAGTACACCTGCTTCCACGCCCGCGTGCTCGCCGAGGACCTGCCGCTCGCGGTCGACGTGCTCGGCGACATGATCACCGACTCGGTGATCACCACGCACGACGTGGACGCCGAGCGCGACGTCATCCTCGACGAGATCGCGATGCACGACGACGACCCCGACGACGTCGCCCACAACCTGTTCTCGGCGCTGGCCTGGGGTGACTCCCCGCTCGGCCGGCCGATCGCCGGCACCGTCGCGTCCATCGAGTCGATGACTCCCGACCAGGTCCGGCGCTTCTACCACCGGCACTACCGACCCGAGCGCATGGTCATCTCCGTCGCGGGCAACGTCGACCACACCCAGGTCGTGCGCCTCGCACGCGCGGCGTTCTCACGCCGTGACTTCCTGGCCGGCACCGCCGCGCCCGTGGTCACCCGGCAGACCGCGCGGTCGCGCAAGGCCGGCAGGGGCATCGCCGAGGCGACCCGCCACTTCGAGCAGGTCAACATCGTGCTCGGCGTCCAAGGGCTCACCCGCTCCGACCCGAGGCGGTTCGCGCTCGGGGTCCTCAACGCCGCACTCGGCGGCGGCACGTCAAGCCGGCTCTTCCAAGAGGTCCGTGAGAAGCGCGGCCTGGCCTACTCGGTCTTCTCCTTCGCGAGCCAGCACGTCGACGCCGGCCTGGTAGGCGTCTCGGTCGGCTGCCTCCCGAACAAGCTGGAGCAGGTGCTCGACG
>DATFHM010000042.1:0-13796 GCA_035248385.1 Nocardioides sp.
GGCGTCCCGACGGACACCCGCAGCCAGCCGTCCGGCCCGGTCTCCCGGATCAGCACACCCCGGTCGAGCAGACCCTGCCAGACCGCGTGCCGGTCGGCGAACCTGCCGAACAGCACGAAGTTCGCGTCGGACTCGGCGACCTCGTAGCCCTGCTCCCCCAGCCACACGACCAGGGCGTCACGCTCGACGCGCAGCGCCTCGACCTGCGCGAGCAGCTCGTCGGCGTGCCGGAGCGCGGCCAGCGCGGTGGCCTGGTTGACGGCGGAGAGGTGGTACGGCAGCCGCACCACCCGGATCGCGTCGGTGATCGCCGGGTCGGCGGCCAGGTAGCCCAGGCGCAGGCCGGCGGCCGCGAACGCCTTGCTCATCGTGCGGGTGACGACCAGGTTCCGGTGGGTGCCGAGCAGCTCGATCGCGCTCGGCGTCGTGGGCCGGCGGAACTCGCCGTACGCCTCGTCGACCACGACGATCCCGCTGTCGCCGACCGTCTCGCACAGCATCGTGACGGCGGCCTGGGGCAGCGCGGTGCCGGTCGGGTTGTTCGGGCTCGGCAGCAGCACGACCGACGGCCGCACCTCCTCGACCAGCGCGCGCGCCTTGTCGAGGTCGAGGGAGAAGTCGGTCTCGCGCGCGCCGGCGACCCATTCGGTGTGGGTGTTGCGGGCGTACTCCGGGTACATCGAGTACGTCGGCGCGAAGCTGATCGCGCTGCGGCCCGGCCCACCGAACGCCTGCAGCAGCTGCTGCATGACCTCGTTGGACCCGTTGGCAGCCCAGAGGTTCGCGGCGGTGAGGCCGGCGCCCGGCACGTCCTGGTTGAGGTACGCCGCCAGCGACTCGCGCAGCGCGACGAACTCCCGGTCCGGGTAGCGGTTCAGGTCGACCGCCGCCTGGGCGACCGAGGCGGCGATGTCCTGCAGGCAGTCCTCGGACGGTCCGTACGGGTTCTCGTTGACGTTGAGCTGCACGGGCACGTCGAGCTGGGGCGCGCCGTACGGCTCGATGCCGGCCAGCTCGGGCCGGATCGGGGGCCAGCTCATGCCTGCTCCCCCGCGACCCGCACCGTGATGGCCGCGCCGTGGCCGGGCAGGTCCTCGGCCTCGGCGAGGGTGACGACGTGGTCGGCGACCGCGGCCAGGCCCTCGGCGGAGTAGTCGATGACGTGCACCGACTTGGTGAACGCCCGGACGCTCAGGCCGCTGCTGTGGCACGCGCAGCCGGCCGTCGGCAGGACGTGGTTGGAGCCGGCGCAGTAGTCGCCGAGGCTCACCGGAGCGTGCGGGCCCACGAAGATCGCGCCCGCGTTGAGGACGCGCGCGGCCCAGTCGGCCGCGTCGGCGGTGTGGATCTCGAGGTGCTCGGCGGCGTACGCGTTGACCACATCGAGGCCCTGCTCGAGGTCGCGCACCAGCACGATGCCGGACTGCTTGCCGCCGAGCGAGGTGGTGATCCGCTCGGTGTGCTTGGCGGCGGCGACCTGCTTCTCCAGCTCCACGTCGACGGCGTCGGCGAGCGTCGTCGACGTCGTGACGAGGACGGAGGCCGCGAGCGGGTCGTGCTCGGCCTGGCTGATCAGGTCGGCGGCGACGTACGCCGGCACGGCGGTCTCGTCGGCCAGGATCGCGATCTCGGTCGGGCCGGCCTCGGAGTCGATGCCGACCTGGCCCTTGAGGATCCGCTTGGCGGTGACCACGTAGATGTTGCCCGGGCCGGTGACCATGTCGACGCGCGCGCACGGACCGACGCCGTAGGCGAACATCGCGATCGCCTGGGCACCGCCGACGGCGTACACCTCCTCGACGCCGAGCAGCGCGCACGCGGCCAGGATCGTCGGGTGCACCGAGCCGCCGAACTCGCGCTGCGGCGGGGAGGCGAGGGCGATCGAGCGGACGCCCGCGGTCTGGGCGGGCACCACGTTCATCAGCACCGACGACACCAGCGGCGCGAGGCCGCCGGGCACGTAGAGGCCGACCCGGCCGACCGGCACCTTGCGGTGGGTCACGCGGGCGCCCGGCCCGAGGTCGGTGACCGCGTCGTGCTCGAGCTCGTTGGCACAGGTCGCGCGCAGCCGCCGGATGGACTCCTCCAGGCCGGCCCGGATGTCCGGGTCCAGCTGCTCGAGGGCCTGCTGCATCGCCTCGGGCGCGACCCGGATGTCGTCGATGCGGACGCCGTCGAACTTCTCGGCGTACTCCAGCAGCGCGTCGACCCCGCGCACCCGCACGTCCTCGCAGATCGCGTGGACCGCCGGCACCGCAGCCTCGATGTCGAAGTCGGCACGGGGCACGGCTGCGCGGTAGTCGGTCCCGGACGGCACGGGAGCGACCTCGCGCAGGTCGATGCGGCGGATGAGGGGCATGCCCCGATTCTACGGTCGCGCGGTGTCGCGCCCCGACCGAGATACGAGGGGCGGGACGACCGCGAGCGCGAGCGCGCGAGCGGTGTCGAGGACCGCGTCGTCGCCGAACAGCTCGCGGCGCGTGTTGGCGGCGACCAGGTAGGCGTCGATCCGGAACGCCGCCTCCTCCGGATCCTGCGCCCCGGCCGTCGTCAGCTCGCGCTCGAGCACGTCCAGCCACTCGCGCTTGAGCGCCCGGACGGCGTCGGCCACCCGGCCCTCGCGGTGGCCGAACTCCGCCGAGGTCGCCGCCACGAAGCACCCGCCGGGGAACACCTCGGCGCGGAGGTAGCCGACCCAGTGGTCGAGCAGGGCGCGCAGCCGGGGAGTCCCGGCCGGCTCGGTCCAGGCGGGGGCGATGACCTGCTCGACGTACAGGGCGCGTGCCTCCGCGACCGCGGCGAGCAGGATCTCCTCGCGCGCCCCGAAGACGGTCAGCAGGCCGCTCTTGCTGGTGCCGGTCGCCTCGGCCAGTCCCCCGACGGTGATCGAGTCGAGGCCGTGCACGGTGGCCATCCGCGCCGCGGTGCGCGCCGCGAGCCGGCGGGTGCGGTCACCGCGCGCGCGTCGTCCGTCGGTGTCTTCGGTCATGCCACCAAGATATCCGACCGACTGGACGCATTGTTGTTCTCGGCCTAGCCTGCAACTGTACGACCGATCGGTCGTACAGACAGGAGACGACGATGCCCGGCACCCCTGTTCCCTCCCTGTACGACGAGGTCGAGATCGCCGCTCCCCCGGCGGCCGTCTGGGGCCTGGTCGGCGACGTCACCCGGATGGCCGAGTGGAGCCCGCAGGTCACCTCGACCCGGCTCTCCGGCGAGGCGACGGCATGCGGGCTCGGCACCCGGTTCACCAACCGCAACGCCCACGGCGAGCTGGTCTGGACCACGCACGGCGAGATCGTCGGCTACGAGGCCGAGCGACGCCTGGCCTTCCGGGTCGAGGAGAACTTCGTCGTGTGGTGCTTCGACCTGCTCCCCGCCGCCGATGGCACCCGGCTGGTCCAGCGCCGGGAGGCGCCCGACGGCATCTCGGACCTCTCGCGGGACCTGACCGAGGGCTTCCTGGGCGGCCAGGAGGTCTTCACCGCGATGATGCGCGACGGGATGCGCGAGACGCTGGCGCGGATCAAGGCCGCCGCCGAGAGCCCGCACTAGGGTTGAGGTGTGACCGCTGACCTCCCGATGTTCCCGCTCAACGCGGTGCTCTTCCCGGGGGTCAGCCTGCCGTTGCGGGTCTTCGAGGACCGCTACCGCGCGCTCGTGCACCACCTGCTGCGGGTCGAGGACCCGGCCGAGCGGCTGTTCGGCTCGGTCGGCATCCGGGAGGGCTACGAGGTCGGCGACCACGGCGCCCAGTCGCTGTTCCGGGTGGGCGTGCGGCTCCAGCTGACCGAGGTCGAGGCGCACCGCGACGGGACCTTCGACGTCGTCGCCGTCGGTCGGGACCGGATCCGGCTCGACCGGCTCATGACCGGCGACGTGTTCCCGCTCGGCGAGGTCGAGGAGCTGCCCGAGCCGGCCGTCGAGGTCGAGGCGCACGTGGTCGAGTCGGCGCGGGCGACCTTCACCGCCTACCGGAGCGTGCTGCGGGGGTTCACGACCGACCCGTTCCAGGGCGAGCTGCCCCAGGACCCGACGTACCTCTCCTGGACGATGGCGGCCTGCGCTCCCCTGCCGATGGCCGAGCGCCAGCAGCTGCTCGAGGCCGACGACGCGGGCGAACGGCTGATCCTCGTGACCGACCTGCTCCGCTCCGAGCTGCGCGCGATGAACGTCATCCCGTCGCTCCCCGCCAGCGAGGTCGCACGGACCCGCTGGTCCCCGAACTGATGGCCCGTCGGGCCTCCGGAGGTACGCCGGCGATCGCCGCCCTCGCCGCGGCGGGTGTCGCCTTCACCGTCCACGAGTACCCGCACGACCCGCGCGCGGCGTCGTACGGCGAGGAGGCCGCGACCGCTCTCGGCGTGACCGCGGACCGGGTGTTCAAGACTCTCTGCGCCGACGTCGACGGGACCCTCCTCGTCGCGGTGGTCCCGGTCGCGGGCCAGCTCGACCTCAAGGCCCTGGCCCGGGCGGTGGAGGGCCGCCGCGCCGCGATGGCCGACCCGAAGGCCGCCGAGCGCGCCACCGGCTACGTGGTCGGCGGCATCTCGCCGCTGGGCCAGCGCCGCCCGCACCCGACCGTGGTCGACGAGTCCGCGCTGGCCCACCCGACGGTGTTCGTGTCGGCGGGCCGGCGCGGGCTCGAGGTCGAGCTCAGCCCGGCGGAGCTGGTCCGGCTGACGTCCGCGCGGACCGCACCGCTGCGGCGCTGAGCCCGGCGCCGGTCAGTCGAGCGCGATCCGGAGCTGGGCGTGCGCCTTGCCGTCCTGGAGCCACCCGGCCAGGCCGATCGCCGACAGCTTCTTCAGGTTCTCCAGCGCCTTCGGCTCACCCACGAGGCCCTGCTCGAGGGCGGCGGTCACGAGACCGGAGTGCAGGTCGACGTACAGCAGCGAGGAGACGTCGTGGCCGTCGAGGTCGATGACCGACCGGAACCTGGCGGAGCCCGTGAGGCCGCCGCCGCTGAGCGCCTTGGCGCGCGCGTCCGGCGAGGTGCCGGCCACGATCGAGTCGCCGGAGACCTCTGCCCACTGGTCGAGGCCGAGCTGTCGCGAGAGCTTCTCGAAGTAGCCGAGGACGCGGTCCTTGCGATCGGCGGCCGGGGTCAGCCGCGCGGCGATCGGGAGCTGGTCGGGCGAGCGGCCGAAGTCGTCGGCCGTGGTCGGGCCGAGCACCGCCACGAGCGTGCCGTCGAGCACGTCCTGCAGGACGGTCTCGATCGGCGCACCGAGCGTCCTCCGGAAGAATTGGTCGGCCTGGCGGCGCTCGGCCGGGTCGGGGATGGAGCTGCTGAGGCCGGCGTCGAAGGCCGACTTGAACGCGGCGCTCGACATGCCCTCGCTCGGTCGCACCGCCAGCACCGCGGAGCTGCCCGCGGGGAGGTCGGCGAGCGCCGGCTCCACGCTCGCCGGCGTCGTCGGGTTGTCCTTGGGGAGCGTGGCGACGACGTCGGCGCGGACCTCGCCGCCCTCGGCGCGCACCGTCAGCGCGATCGACGGGACCCGGTCGGCCAGCTGCTGGACCATCCCTGCGGGCAGCGGGCTCTCCAGGGCGAAGCTGCTCACGAGCGTGCGGATGGCGGAGGGAGCGACGTACCCCGTGACCAGGCCGGTGCCCCCGGCCTCGTCGACCATGTCCTTGTACGCCGGGTCGTCGGCGAGCGTGCCGTTCTTCGCCGCGTCGACCACGGCGTCGGCGTACTCCTTCTTCTCGGTCCAGACGATCCACCCGTCGCGGACGTCCCAGCCACCGAAGTCGCTGCCGCCGCACTCGGACAGCGCCTGCAGGCCCTTGTCGGCCTTGCCGTCGTCGTTGCTCTGCAGCACGAGCACCGGCTGCGGCCCGTCGTCGACCTTGACCATCGCGACCGCGGCCCGCTCGCCGAGCCACGGCTTCACGTCGTGCTCGTAGGACTTGCCGCTGCAGCTGCCCGAGGAGAGGAGCTTGTCCACGATCTCCTTGCGGAGGTCACCGACGCCACCGAGGTCGTCGCTCTTCGCGATCGGCAGCTTGTCCAGCACACCCTTCGCGGCGAGCTTCTGCTTGCCGCTCGGGTCGAGGTCGACCGCGAGGTACGCGAGGGTCGAGGAGGGCAGCGCCTCCGCCGGCTGGGCGCCGGTGTGGAGGTACCAGCGCGCGCCGAAGCCGGCGGCGGTGAGCCCGCCGACCAGCAGCACCCCGGCCGAGCCCGCGATGACGCGGCGTGTCCACCGGCCCTTCCGCGGCGCAGGCGTGGGGAGATCGGGGGTGGACCCGAGAACGGCGGACATCATGGCCTCCAGAGCTGGTGACTGCGGGACAACTCCCGCGGATCATGCCGTGGATGCCGTGATTCGTCCGGCTAATCGACCAATTCGGGAGAATCGACGGCGTCGGGGTGACCGACGACACGCGGCCGCTCCTCGGTCGTGAGGGTCAGCATCACGACCAGGAAGCCGAGCAGCATCCCGACCGGCCAGGCCAGGTAGGGAGGCCAGCCGCCGATCGTCAGGCTGCCGTCGTAGTGGTGGCCGATGTTCTCCTGGGTCGCCCACTTCTGCGGGTCCGGTGGGCTGAACGCCATGCCGACCGCCCACATCACCACCGTGCCGACCGCCGAGCCGACGACGGCCGTGGCGAGGGTGAGGAGCGCGCGGTTGCGTCCGAGCACGCCGCCGACGATCCCGACGACGAGCGCCAGGACGAAGCCGACCACCACGAACTCGAAGGTGCTGGAGGCGACGTGCGCCTGCCCCGGGTCGAAGGGCTCGGCGAACCAGCCGATCTCACCGGTGTCGGTGCGCTGGCCGATGACGCCCCGGGGCGCCGGCGACCACCACGACCACCAGCCCCAGCCGCCGAGGGCCCCGGCGCCCGCGGAGAGCAGGAGCAGGCCGACGACCAGCACGGCCGGGTGCGACCGGCGACGTGTCTCGGACATCCTCACCCGGCCAAGCATCCCGGACCGAGCAACTGCTTCAGGTCCGCGAAGAGCGACGGAGACGGGGTGACCCGCAGCCGGTCGTCGAGCTTCATCACCCGCGTGGAGTCGCGCATGAGCAGCTTGAGGCGCACCTCGTTCATGCCCGGGTGGGCCGCGAGCACCTCGCGCAGGGACTGCACGACCGGCCCGGTGCAGCGCGTCGACGGCAGGCTGATGACCACCGGGCCGTCGCCGCTGGCCTCGATGTCGGGGACCGTCACCTCCTGGCCGCGCAGCTGCGGGGCCTCCCGGTCCTTGTCGAGCTGACCCTTGACCCGCAGGATCGCGTCCTCGGTGAGGTACGGCGCCGCGAGCCGGTACGACGACGGGAAGAGCAGCACGTCGATGCCACCCTCGAGGTCCTCCAGCGTGACGGTCGCCCAGGGATCGCCGTTCTTGGTGATCTTGCGCTGCACGCTCGTGACCAGGCCCGCCACGGTCACCGTGGTGTTGTGCGGGATCGCCTCGTCGGTGAGCAGCTGGCCGATGGTGAAGTCGGTGCCGTTGGAGAGGACGTGCTCCAGGCCGAGCAGCGGGTGGTCGGAGACGTAGAGCCCCAGCATCTCCCGCTCGTAGCCGAGCAGCTTCATCTTCTCCCACTCGTCGACGTCGGGGATGGTCACGCTGACCCCGAAGCCGCTGTCCTCGTCGTCACCGCCCAGTCCCGCGAAGAGGGAGTCCTGGCCGATGGCCTCGTTGCGCTTGATGTCGACGTACTGGTCCACGGCGGTCTCGTGGATCATCACCAACGCGCTGCGGTGGTGCTTCATGTCGTCGAAGGCGCCGGCCTTGATCAGCGAGTCGATGACCCGCTTGTTGCAGGCATGCGCGGGCACCTTGTGGAGGAAGTCGTTGAAGTCGGTGTACCGACCCTTCTCGGTGCGCCCCTCGACGATGCCGTCGACCACGTTGGCGCCGACGTTGCGGACCGCGGTGAGGCCGAAGCGGATGTCGGTGCCGACGGCGGTGAAGTTGTGCGAGGACTCGTTGACGTCGGGCGGCAGGACGGCGATCTTCATCCGGCGACACTCGTTGAGGTAGATCGCCATCTTGTCCTTGTCGTTCTTCACCGAGGTGAGGAGCGCGGCCATGTACTCCGTGGGGTAGTTGGCCTTGAGGTACGCCGTCCAGTAGGTGATGACGCCGTACGCCGCCGAGTGCGACTTGTTGAAGGCGTAGTCGGCGAACGGGACGAGGATGTCCCACAGCGTCTTGATCGCGTCCGCCGGGTAGCCCCGCTCGAGCATGCCGGCCTCGAAGCCGGCGTACTGCTTGTCGAGCTCCTCCTTCTTCTTCTTGCCCATCGCGCGGCGCATGTTGTCTGCGGCGCCCAGCGAGAAGCCGGCGAGCACCTGTGCGATCGCCATGACCTGCTCCTGGTAGACGATCAGGCCGTAGGTCTCCCCGAGCACCTCCTTGAGCGGCTCGGTCAGCGCCGGGTGGATGTAGTCGATCTCCTGGCGGCCGTTCTTGCGCAGGGCGTAGTTGGTGTGCGAGTCCGCACCCATCGGGCCCGGGCGGTAGAGCGCGGAGACGGCGGTGATGTCGGCGAAGGTGTCGGGCTGCATGAGGCGCAGCAGCGAGCGCATGCCGCCACCATCGAGCTGGAAGACGCCGAGCGTGTCGCCCCGGCCCATCAGCTCGTACGTCGCCCGGTCGTCGAACGGGACGTCCTCCAGGACCAGGTCCTCACCCCGGTTGGCGCGGATGTTCTCCAGCGCGTCCTCGAGGGTGTGCAGGTTGGACAGGCCCAGGAAGTCCATCTTGACCAGGCCGAGCTCTTCGCACTTGGGGTACTCGAACTGGGTGATCACCTGCCCGTCCTGCTTGGGCTCCATCAGCGGCACGATGTCGATCAGGGGCTCGCTCGCCATGATCACGCCGGCCGCGTGCACGCCGGTCTGGCGGATCTGGCCCTCGAGACCGATGGCGGTCTCGTAGATCCGCCGGACCTCCGGGTCTTCCTCGTAGAGCGCCCGGAACTCGCCGCCGTCGTTGTAGCGCTTGTGCTCGGGGTTGAAGAGGTCCTTGAGCGGGACACCCTTGCCCATCACGTCGGCCGGCAGCGCCTTGGTGATCTTGTCGCCGATGGCGAAGCCGTGGTCGAGGATGCGCGCCGCGTCCTTGATCGCCTGCTTGGCCTTGATCCGGCCGAAGGTCGCGATGTAGGCGACCTTCTCGGCGCCGTACTTCTCCTTGACGTACTGGATGACCTCGCCGCGGCGGTGGTCGTCGAAGTCGATGTCGAAGTCGGGCATCGAGGGGCGCTCGGGGTTGAGGAACCGCTCGAAGAACAGGCCGTGCTCGAGGGGGCACAGGTCGGTGATGCGCAGTGCGTACGCCGCGATCGACCCCGCACCCGAGCCGCGGCCCGGGCCGACCCGGATGCCGTTGTCCTTGGACCACTGGATGAAGTCGGCGACCACGAGGTAGTAGCCGCAGTAGCCCTTCTGGGCGACGACCGCCAGCTCCATCTCGGTGCGGTCCTTGACCTCCTGGGTGAGCTTGTCACCCGGGTAGCGCGCCTCGATGCCGCGCCAGACCTCCTTGCGGAACCAGCTCTCCTCGGTCTCCCCCGCCGGGATGTCCGCGCGCGCCATGTAGCCGCCGGTCGACTCGGTGAAGGTGACCTCGCACCGCTCGGCGATCTCCAGGGTGTTGTCGCAGGCCGCCATGAGGTCCTGGCGGCCCCACAGCTCGCGCATCTCCTCGGCCGACTTGATGTAGTAGCCGGAGCCCTCGAAGGCGAACCGCTTGCCGCCCTGGGAGTACGGCGGCTCGGTGAGCCTGCTGCCGGACTGCACGCACAGCAGCGCCTCGTGCGCGCTGGCGTCCTCGGGGTTGTTGTAGTGCGAGTCGTTCGTGGCGATCGGCTTCATGTTGAGCTCGCGGCCCAGGCGCAGCAGGTCGTCGCGGACCCGCTTCTCGATGGAGATGCCGTGGTCCATCAGCTCGAGGTAGACGTTGTCGTAGCCGAAGATGTCGCGCAGCTCCTGGGCCTCGCGCACCGCCTCGTCCCACTGGCCCAGCCGCAGCCGGGTCTGGATCGCGCCGCTCGGGCAGCCGGTGGACACGATCAGACCCTTCGCGTGCTCGGCGAGGATCTCCTTGTCCATCCGGGGCTTGTAGAAGTAGCCCTCCATGCTCGCCCGGCTGGAGAGCCGGAAGAGGTTGTGCATGCCCTCGGTGGTCTCGGCCCACATCGTCATGTGGGTGTAGGCGCCGCCACCGGAGACGTCGTCGCCACCCTCCTCGGACTGGTCGCCCTTGCCCCAGCGCACCCGCTTGCGCTCGCCGCGGGGCGTGCCCGGGGTCAGGTAGGCCTCGATGCCGATGATCGGCTTGACGCCGTACCTCTTCGCCTTGGAGTAGAAGTCGTAGGCGCCGTGCAGGTTGCCGTGGTCGGTCATGGCGATCGAGCTCATGCCGAGCTCGCTGACCCGGCTGAACAGGCCGTCGAGGAGCGAGGCCCCATCGAGCATGGAGTACTCGGTGTGGACGTGCAGGTGGGCGAAGTCCCCGGTTGAACCGGCCATCGGTGCTGTTCGGCTCCTCGAGCTCAGGGCGGGCAGGTGGTCGATCGGGGAAGAGCCTCAGCCTACCGGCCCCGACCAGGTGATCCTGACAGGCACCACCGACATGTCAGCCGGCCCACTCCATCCGGATGTCGGGCTGCTTCTCCTCGTTGCCGGCGCCGTCGGTGCGCTCCACCTCGACCAGCCCGCGGGCTGCGTAGAACGCCCGTGCGGGGACGTTCGACACGAAGACCCAGAGCTGGAACCCGTCCGGGAGGTGCGCCTTCACCAGGTCCAGCAGCGCGCTGCCGACGCCCGTGCCCTGGGCCGCCGGCTCGACGTACAGGTCGTCGAGCCAGGTCCGGTCGAAGCGCGCGTAGCCCACGATCCGGCCCTCGGTCTCCGCGACCCAGATCTCGGTGGGCCCGAAGTTGGCGGTGAGGTAGCCGATGACCTCGGGGAGCGGGTGCAGGCCCGGCGGCATGGGCGAGGCGTCGCGCGCCGCGAGCTGGACCTCCGCGACGCGCGGGATGTCGTCGGCGGTGGCGGGGCGGAGCAGGAGCTCGCTCGGCGTGGTCACAGCTGCAGGCTAGGGCGGACCGATAGCGTCGGCCAGTGGCCCGCCGACGTACCTCTCGCTCGCGGGCGCCGCGCACCCCGCGTCCCCTCCCGTTTGCGGGCCCCGGCGAGCGGCTGTGGGTGCTGGACGTGCCGTACGGCGAGTCCGTCGAGGGCGCGACCTGGCACCCGGCGGTCCGGATGCACCTGTACGTCGGCGCACGGCTGCCGGCGTACCTGGAGCCCTATCGCCCCGGCCCCTACACGCTCGGCCGGTTCCTCGAGAACGAGCTCAACCCGGGCCACCCCACCCCCAACCCGCCCGCGAGTGAGGACCTCGAGACCCGGCAGATGCAGTTCGAGGGAGCCGACGCGATCGCCGAGCGCGCGGCGGCCGGAGGCCGGCTGTTCCTGCTCGCCGACGAGCCGGGGGTCGGCAAGACCATCACGGCGGTCCTCGGCGCGACCGCCGTCGGCTCGCTCCGGGGTGCGCGGCGGGTGCTCGTGGTCGCCGACCGCCCGGCCGCGATCACGATCGGGCACTGGTGCCGCACGATCACCGCGCTCGGCGACGGCGGGATGGACTGGGTGGTCATCACCTGGGACCGGCTCGAGAAGGTCGCCGGGCACACGTGGGACGTCGTCATCGCCGACGAGGCCCACGCGCTGCGGCACACCACGACCAAGCGGTTCAAGCACTGGGCGAAGGTGTCCGGGCTGGGCGCGCCGCACGACCGCGCGTCGTTCGTGATCGCCACGACGGCCACGCCGGGACACACGCCGCTGGAGCTGGCCTACCTGGCGCCGGCGTACGCGCAGGTGCACGCGGAGCCGGTGCGGTCCTGGTACACCGCGACCCAGCCGGGAGCCACGTTCGCGAGCGCCCTGGAGCGGCACGGTGTCGCGATCGAGCTCGGCGGCCGGTACGGCGCCACGTGGACCGACGAGCCGGCGCGACGCGAGGCCGACCTAGCGATGGTGCGCGGCTGGCTCGCCGACGAGCAGCCGCCGGCGATGCTCCACCGGGCCGCGCCGTGGGGCCCGGTGCCGATCTCCGGGATGCCGGTGACGCTGACCGCGGCCGAGCGGGCGGCGTACGACGCGGAGTGGGGCGAGTTCTGCCGCGAGATGGACATCGCCCGGCGCGGGCGCAACACCGCGAAGGGCCGGGCGGCGCTGCTGCGGTTCCGGCAGAAGGCCGGCCTGATCCGGGTCGACTCGACGGTGGCGTGGATCGCGCAGCAGGTCGACGCGGGGCGCCAGGTCGCGTGCTCGGTCGAGTTCGTGGCGACGGCCGCCGACCCGATCGCGGACCGGCTTCGCGACGCGGGCATCGGCGTCGCCACGATCTACGGCCGGGACCGGTTCGACGTCGAGGAGGAGCGGCTGCGCTTCCAGACCGGCAAGGCCTCGGTCTGCGTCTTCACCACGGTCGCCTCGATCAGCCTGCACGCCGGCGAGACGCTCCCCGACGGGACGTCCGCGTCCACGGACCCCCGCGTCGGTGTCTTCCACCAGGCGCGCTTCTCCGGCATCGCGGGCCGGCAGGTCACCGGCCGCACGCACCGCGACCACCAGGTCTCGCCGTGGCACATCGCGTACGCCGAGGGCACGGTCGAGGAGCAGGTCGGCCGCGCGATGGTCGAGCGGATCGCGGCCGCCACGGACGCGGTGGGCGGCGACACGGCTGGGCTGGCCGAGGTCGCCGAGCTGCTCGGCGCCGCGTGGCTCCCGAGCGCCTCGCTCACCGAGGCGTAGGCGGTCAGCCGGCGAACGGCCCCGCCTGGCCGCCGACCCGGTCCACCAGGGTCGCGGCGACGAGGCCCGCGTTGTCGCGCAGGACCGGGTCGGGCACGCGCGGGAAGCTCTCCTCCCAGTCGAGGAGGGGCGAACCCAGGAACTGGGTGGTGCGCGCCGGCCGGCCGATGAACCAGACGTGCAGGTGCGCGGCGCCGTCGCCGATCTTCTGGACGTGAGCCCGCCCGATGCTCGGCACCTGCTCCATCGCGTCGCAGATGGCGACCATGAGCCGCCCCATCTCCCCCGCCAGGTCGTCCGGGAGGTCGTTGAGGTCGTGGTGGGCGACCGGGTCGAGGGTCATCATCAGCGGCAGGCCGGTGCTCACGACGTGGCCGAGCCGCCACCGCTCGTTGCTCCAGACCAGGCGCGCGTCGTCCTTCTCGCCGGTGCACGCGCACTCGCGAGGGTCGTCGCCGTGGCGGGGCCACTCGGCGTCGCCGAGCGGCTGTACCGGCTTCAGCCGCAGCCCGTCGAGCTCGAAGGGGTAGATGTCCCAGCCGGCCATCTGGTCGGTCGCGACGGGCAGGCGCCCCTCGGCGTCGGCCGCGGCGACGATCCGTGCGTGGAAGGACTCGGCGCTCTCCGGCGTACCCATGCCGGAGACCCTAACGGGCCGTCAGTGGGAGCTGCGGATGACCTCGAGGGCGTGTGCGAGGTCGTCGGGGTACGTCGACTCGTAGGTCACGTAGTCGCCGGTCTCCGGGTGCTCGAAGCCGAGCTTGACCGCGTGCAGCCACTGCCGCTCCAGGCCGACCTTGCGGGCCAGGCTCGGGTCGGCGCCGTAGGTGATGTCACCGACGCACGGGTGCTTGAGGGCGCTCATGTGCACCCGGATCTGGTGGGTGCGGCCGGTCTCGAGGTGGATCTCCAGCAGGCTGGCGAAGCGGTGCGCCTCGAGCGTCTCGTAGTGCGTCACGCTGTGCCGGCCGTCGTCCATGACGGCGAACTTGTAGTCG
>DATFHM010000043.1:0-9532 GCA_035248385.1 Nocardioides sp.
CGATGCCCATCGAGGTGCCGCCGACGGCGGTCACGAACGGGCTGGAGGCCGGCCAGTCCGGCGTCGGCGCCACCGACGGGTCGCCGCCGGTCTCGTCGCCGTCGTCACCGCTGGAGAACAGCAGCGAGATGCCCTCGGCCGCGGCCTGGATCTGGGTGTCCAGGGACGGCTTGATGGTGCCGAACGGCAGCGCCTCGCCGCCGTACCCGTAGGAGTTCGAGACGATGTCGGCCAGGTGCTTGTCGACGACCCGATTCATCAGGGCGTCCATGTCGCGGCCGTTGTTGTTGGCGCCGATGTAGACGATGTTGGCGCCGGGAGCCATGGTGTGCACGGCCTCGACGTCGAGGGTCTCCTCGCCGGCCCAGCCCGCGGGGTCCATCTTCCGGTTCTCGGGCTTGTTCTGCGAGCCGTTGGTGATGATCTGGGTGAAGTGACCCTTGATCGAAGGCAGCCCGTGCAGGCTCGAGTAGGTCTCGACGTCGCTCGCGATGTACGGGGACGCGAACGCGTCGATGATGCCGATCGTCACGCCGCGACCGTCGTTGCCGCTGTCGATGGCGCTCTTCATCCCGTACGCGCCCTGCAGCTGCACGCCGGAGTAGCCGCACGGCGCGAAGTTCGCCGGGTCGCTGGGCAGCACCGTGCCGTCCTTGGTCGGCGTGCCGGCCACCGTCGCCTGGCCCCAGTACGCCGAGCACGGCTTGCCGTTGACGAAGACATCGGGCGCCGGGGTGATCTGGTTGGCGTGGACCAGCAGCTGCGACTCGTCGAGCCCGACGACGCCCTCGACGTCACCCGCGGCGGCCGGGACGGACAGCGGCGTGGTGTTGCTGCGGACCGTCTTGCCGTCGACCTTGTACTCGGCGAACGAGGTGCTGAACGTGGCGGCCGCCTGCGCGGCGGTGCCGGTCGCCTCGACGTACTTGCGGTTCGCGGGGAGGGCGCTCAACGTGAAGCCCTGCGCCTTCAGCCAGGTCTCGACCTGGTTCACCGAGGTGGTGGACGGGCTGAACTTGGCCCGGAACTGCGCCGGCGTCAGGAACTTGCCGTACTGCGCGTTGCCCGGCGTGGAGACCGCCGTCGCGAGTGCGGCGGCCTGGTCGGCGTGCTGCCAGGGCAGGTAGACCCGGAAGGTCACCGACTGGCTTCCCGGTGTGGAGGACACCTTGTGGGCGTTGTTCGCCCAGGACGGGACGCTTCCGGCGAGGGTGTGCCGGGATGCGGCGTCAGCGCGACCGGGGAGTCCGGCGACGCCGGCGATCGCGCAGGCAGCGGCCACCGAGGTGGCTGCGGCGACTGCTCGGGTACGAGCGGATGCCATGCGAGTTCCTTTCCGAGAAACCGACGGGAGAGCCCGAGTGGGCCTGGTTCGGGAACCTACCTCCGGTCCCGGTCCGTGGACAGGGCTTTGCCCGGAAAGAAATACGGGAAGTCTTCCGGCCTCCGGGCGGTTAGGCTGGTGATGCTCATGACGAACCGCGCAGATGACTTCTCCCTCGACGCCGAGCTTGCCGCCACCGAAGGGTGGGAGGGACTCGACGAGACCGACGAGCCCGACGACTTCGAGTCCGGGTACGCCGACGACCCGGCCGAGTCCGGCGCCGACCCCACCACCGGCGCGATGGACCTCGTCGAACGCCACGAGCTGCGACGGGTCGCCGGCCTGCGCACCGAGCTCGAGGACATCACCGAGGTCGAGTACCGCCAGCTGCGGCTGGAGCGGGTCGTCCTGGTCGGTGTGTGGACCGAGGGCACCCAGCAGGACGTCGACAACGCGATGGCCGAGCTCGCGCTGCTCGCCGAGACCGCCGGCTCGGAGGTCCTCGACGCGATCTACCAGCGCCGGCAGACGCCCGACCCGGCGACGTACATCGGGCGCGGCAAGGTGGAGGGCCTGCGCGAGATCGTCCAGGCCAGCGGCGCCGACACCGTCATCTGCGACGGCGAGCTCGCGCCCTCCCAGCTGCGCAACCTGGAGGACAAGGTCAAGGTCAAGGTCGTCGACCGGACCGCGCTGATCCTCGACATCTTCGCCCAGCACGCGAAGTCCAAGGAGGGCCAGGCGCAGGTCGAGCTGGCCCAGCTCCAGTACATGAAGCAGCGGCTGCGTGGCTGGGGTGGCAACCTCTCCCGCCAGGCCGGTGGCCGGGTCGGCGCCGACGGCGGCGGCATCGGTGGTCGCGGTCCCGGTGAGACCAAGATCGAGACCGACCGACGCCGGATCAACGACAAGATCGCCAAGCTGCGTCGTGAGCTCAAGGAGATGAAGGGCACCCGCGACACCAAGCGCCAGGAGCGGCGGCGCAACCACATCCCGAGCGTCGCGATCGCGGGCTACACCAACGCCGGGAAGTCGTCGCTGCTCAACCGGCTCACCGGTGCCGGCGTACTCGTCGAGGACGCGCTGTTCGCCACCCTCGACCCGACCACCCGCCGCACCACCACGCAGGACGGCCGGATCTACACGATGTCCGACACCGTCGGCTTCGTGCGCCACCTGCCGCACCAGCTGGTCGAGGCTTTCCGGTCCACCCTCGAGGAGGTCGCCGACGCGGACCTGATCGTGCACGTGGTCGACGGCTCGCACCCCGACCCCGAGGGGCAGCTGTCCGCGGTGCGCGAGGTGCTGTCCGAGATCGGCGCCGCCGAGGTCCCCGAGCTCGTCGTCGTCAACAAGATCGACGCCGCGGACCCGCTCGTCGTGCAGCGGCTGCTGCGCACCGAGCCGCACTCCGTCGCGGTCTCGGCGAAGACCGGCGAGGGCATCGAGGCCGCGATCGCCGCGGTCGAGGCCGACCTGCCGCGGCCCGGTGTCGCGTTCGAGGCGCTGGTTCCCTACTCGCGCGGCGACCTCATCGACCGCATCCACCGCGACGGCGAGATCGCGACCCTCGAGCACACCGCCGACGGCACCCGGGTCACCGGGCTCGCGTCCGAGGCACTGGCGGGCGAGCTGGCGGCGTACGCCGTCTGAGCCCCCGTCGTACCTGATCGTTTGGCCTCCTTCGGCCGAAAATTGGGCCAGGCGATCAGGTACGACGAGCCCGTGCGGAACCGTCGGACCCGTCACCTATTGTTCTCGGGTGCCCGATCCCGAGAGTCCCGTCCGTTCGGTGCTCGCGGCCGCGGTCGAGGCGCTCGGCGGCCAGCCGCGCGAGGGCCAGGCCGCGATGGCCGAGGCCGTCGGGGTGGCGCTCAAGGGCCACCAGCACCTGCTCGTCCAGGCCGGCACCGGCACCGGCAAGTCGCTGGGCTACCTGGTGCCCAGCCTGCTGCACGACGACCGGGTCGTCGTCGCCACGGCGACCCTCGCGCTCCAGCACCAGCTCGTCGAGCGCGACCTGCCCCGGCTGGTCGAGGCCGTCGGCACGATGCCCGGCGTGGACGCCAGCTTCGCCGTGCTGAAGGGGCGGTCCAACTACGCCTGCCTGCACCGGGTCCGGGAGGGCGCTCCGGACGACCAGGGCGAGCTGATCCAGGCCGAGGCCGCGCTCGGCGCCATGGGCAAGAAGGTCATGGAGCTGCGCGAGTGGGCCGAGGGTGAGGCCGAGTCGAAGGCCAGCGGCGAGCGCGACAACGCCCCGCGGCACACCGACAAGGAGTGGCGCCAGGTCAGCGTCTCCGCGCGCGAGTGCCTCGGGGCGACCCGGTGCCCGTTCGGCGAGGAGTGCTTCGCCGAGCGCGCGAAGGAGAAGGCGCAGAAGTCGCACCTCGTCGTCACCAACCACTCGCTGCTCGCGATCGACGCCATCGAGGGCATCCCCATGCTCCCGGAGTACGACGCCGTCATCGTCGACGAGGCGCACGAGCTCGTCGCCCGGGTGACCCAGGCGTCCACCGCGGAGCTGTGGGCCGCCGAGGTGGATCGCGCCGCCAAGCGCGCCGTGAAGCACGTCGAGGGGGAGACGGCGCACGTCCTGTCCGACGCCGCCGACACCCTGCGGGCAGCGATGGGGGAGACCGACCCGGGCCGGATCGAGACTCTGCCCGAGGAGCTCGCCGATGCCCTGGCGCTCGTCCGCGACGCCGCGCGCGCGTGCATCTCGGCCTTCCCGCGCGCCGAGGCCGGCAGCGATCCCGACGCGGGGCTCGCCCAGGCCAAGGCCGGCGTGCAGGACGTCTTCGGCATCACCGAGCGGATGGCCGCGGCCTCCGAGGCCGACGTGCTGTGGCTCGCCGAGGGCACCGACCGGATCCCGCCGCGCCTCTGCATCGCGCCCCTGCAGGTGTGGGGCCAGCTGCGCGACAAGCTGCTCGCCGAGAAGACGGCGATCCTCACCTCGGCCACGCTGATGCTCGGCGGCGACTTCACCACGATCGCCACGTCGGTGGGCCTCAAGCCCTCCGAGCGGGTCGAGGCGTCGGCCACGCCGGCCCCGCCGAAGGAGGGTGTAGCTGGCGCAGCCGCTGGGGAGCGAAGCGACCGACAGCAGCCGTGGGTCGGCCTCGACGTCGGCAGTCCCTTCGACTACCCCAAGCAGGGCATCCTGTACGTCGCCCAACACCTCCCGCCTCCTGGCCGCGACGGTCTCGGGCCGTCCCAGCTCGACGAGATCGTGGACCTGATCGACAAGGCCGACGGCCGCACGCTCGGCCTGTTCTCGAGCCGACGGGCCGCCGAGGCCGCGGCCGAGCACGTCCGCACCAAGCTGCCGCACCTCACCACGCTGGCGCAGGGCGACGCGCAGCTGCCCGAGCTGGCGCGGCAGTTCGTCGAGGACCCGCACACCTGCCTGTTCGGCACACTCGGGCTGTGGCAGGGGCTCGACGTCCCCGGCGACACCTGCCAGCTCGTGATCATCGACCGGATCCCGTTCCCCAGGCCCGACGACCCGCTGATGAGTGCGCGCCAGAAGGCGGCCGACAAGGCCGGCGGCAACGGCTTCATGCAGGTGGCGGCCACGCACTCCGCGCTGCTGCTGGCCCAGGGCGCGGGCCGGTTGATCCGCACGCACACCGACCGCGGCGTGGTCGCCGTACTCGATCCACGGCTGGCGACGGCCCGCTACGGCGGGTTCCTCAAGGCCAGCCTGCCGCCGATGTGGGCGACGACCGACCCGGCGGTGGCGAGGCAGGCACTGGCCCGCCTCGCCGCCGCGGCGGGGTCCTAGCTCAGGACGCGGTCGCCGTCAGGTTGCCGCCGGGGTGGTCGTCGTTCGACGTGCCCTGGCAGGTGTACATCCAGAAGCCGGTCGTGCGGTTCCAGCAGGTGTAGCTGGTTCCGGCGTTGATGATCGACACCTCGACCCAGGACACGGTCGCGGGATCGAACGGCACGGACGTGTCGGCCGTGAACAGATGCGAGGTGTACGCGCCGTCCCTGGTGTGGCTGACGACGTCGTACTCGATGTCCTGGCCGGGCTGGACGCCGGCCAGCTTGAGGTCCAGCTTCGTCGCGCCGGTGCCGGGGAGGAAGCGGTACGTCGCCGCCGCCAGGTGCGGCAGGTCCGCGGTCTTGGTGGCGCTGTTGCCCAGCAGGGCCCCCGGCGTCAGCCGCTGCGCGTCGGCGGCCAGCGGTGCGCGGGGGTAGTGGCTGCCCTCGCGGTAGCTCGTCGAGGGTCGCCGGTTCGCCGTCACGAACCGGGCCAGCTGGGCGTCCAGCGTCGTGCCGAGGCTCGCGAGCGCGCCCTTGATGGCGGCCACCGAGTAGTGGTCCTTGCCGACCGAGCGCCGCCAGATCTGGCGCACGAGGATCGGCAGGCCGCCCTGCTGGGTGCGGTAGTGCTCGGTGAGGTAGCGGAAGAAGATCCAGGTGCCGTACTGGTGCAGGTAGCCGCTGTTGCCGCTCGCGTTGGAGTAGGCGTCCAGGCTCACGCTGGGCTTGCCGATCGGACCGTAGGGCAGGTAGTTCCGGTTGTCGTTGATCCCCGTGTAGAGCTCGTCCTCGGCCCAGGTCGCCGTGGCCTCCATCATCCAGGAGTCCTCGTCGAAGTCGTAGGCGAACTGCACCGCGTGGAAGTACTCGTGGGCCGCGGTGACCTCCATGTTCTGACGCGGGGAGTGGTACGGGAACTCGGCACGGCTGTAGTTGTTGTCGAGCACGCAGTACGCCGACACCGCCGGGTGCTTGGTGCCCGAGGCGTCGTAGGCGAGCTTCGGGTCGTCGGACGTGCAGTAGCCGTAGAGGCCCTTGGAGCCGATGTTGCCGAGGTAGATGTCGCGACGCGAGTCGCCGCCCTGCCGCCCGTCGCCGAGCGTCGAGCGGTAGCCCGCCTTGCGGTACACGGTGTCGATGTGGGTCAGCTGCTGGAGGGTGAACTCGACCATGTCCGGTACGCCGTTGTGCGCCTCGCCCGGCCAACGTCCGGACCGGCCGTTGTCCTCGGGGTCGACGCCGTTGGTGTTGTCGCGGGAGGGGCCGGTGCCCTGCTTCACGTAGTGCACGCACAGGCGCGAGTTGCACAGCTCGTAGCGCTTCGCGGTGGTCTTGTAGCAGGCGTAGTCACCCGGGCAGCTGGAGCTGCTCGCGGTCGGTCGGGCGAAGTAGCGCTCGGCCTCGCGCTGCTGGCTCGGCGGCAGCGCCGACTTGGTCTGGGCCAGGTCGCGCAGGGCGAGGGTGGCGTCGCCGCGCACCGTCGTACCGGTCGTGGAGAAGATCTGCTCCACCCGGTCGAGCGCGTGCTGGGCGCGGTGCAGGAGCACGCGTGGACTGGGGTTCGTCGCGTGACTCCGGATCGGTGCGGCCTGCGCGCCTGGGGAGACCAGGGCCAGCGAGCCGGCGAGCGTGATGGCAAGAAGCAACCCGAGAACAGTCCTGCTGCTGCGGAGCATGGAACCTTCGACTTTCAGTGTCCGGACACGACGACGTACCCGACGACCATACGTGGTCGTCGGGTAGTCGCCCGAAGTCGCGGTCTCAGGCCTTGTACGCGGTGGCCTGCACGAAGTTCGAGGTGCCGTCGTCCTGGCCGTGCTGGGCGACGCAGCTGTAGAAGATGGAGCTGTTGAAGCCGTTGAAGCAGTGGTTGAACCGCGCCGAGGCGTTGATGACCTCGATCTCGACGCTCGCGATCTGGGCTGAGTTGAACGGGATGCTGAACGTCGCGTCGCCCTTGGCCGAGAGCGTGATCAGCTTGGCGGAGGTGCCGCCGCTCTTCTTGTTGATCCACAGCGTCGCCGCTGCACCCTGCGCCTTGGTCGGCAGGTCCAGGTGCACCCGGAGGTGCCAGGCGCGACTCATGCCGGACTTCGGGATCAGCCGCAGCACGCGGTAGCTCAGGTGCTTGAGGGTGAACCGGGTCCAGGCGTTCTTGAACCCCGGGCCGACGCGGCCGGAGATCGCGACCGGCGCGGCCGGGTAGTGGTTTGCCCGCGCCTCGCTGAAGTACTTGGTGGGGTGGCGCGCCGCCAGGTCGAACTGGCTCATCGCGGTGGTGAAGCTGATGCCGTGCGCGGCGAGGGCGCTCCGCACGCCCTGCAGCGAGTACAGGTCCGGGGCGCTGGGGTTCGCCGCCTTGTTGGCATCGAGACGGCGCCAGATGTCGCGGATCAGCACCGGAAGGCCGCCCGCCTTCGTCGTCACCTCGCGCTCGGTGAGGAAGCGGAAGAAGATCCACGTCCCGTACCAGTGCAGGCTCGTGACGTTGTCGTTGCTCGTGCCGTAGTCGAGGGGCAGGTCGGGCCGGGTGATCGGGCTCATCGACAGGTACTGCACGTTGTCGTTGATGCTGGTGTAGAGCTGGTCCTCCGCCCAGGTGGCCGTGGCCTCCATGAGCCAGCGGTCCTCGTAGAAGTCGTAGCTGAACTGCACGGCGTGGAAGAACTCGTGCGCCGCGGTGACCTCGGCGTTCTCCAGCGGGGTGTGGAACGGGTACTCGGCGTGCGCGTAGTTGTTGTCGAGGACGCAGTACGCCGACGCGTAGGAGAAGAAGGTCGTCGTGTCGTCCAGCCGCGGATCGTCGCTCGTGCAGAAGCCGTAGAGGCTGTAGCGGGACAGCTCGCCGAGGTAGATGTCGGTCTGGCTGGCGTTCTGTCCGCCGATGTTGCCGTTGTCGGTGCTGTCCACGTCGCTCAGCGGCATCCGGTAGCCCGCGGCGGCGTACGTCTGCCAGACGTGCTCCATCATCGCGACGATGGCGTCGACGTAGTCCGGCGTGGTGTTCGCATCCGGGCCGTCGGTGGGGTCGACCCCGTTGGTCGCGTCGTTGTGGCCGCCCGGGTCGCCCGACGTGACGTCGTAGTGCACGCAGATGGGCACGATCGCGCTGCACTCCTCCTGCTCCGTGCCGGTGTAGACGACCGGGAACTCCGGGTCGTTGTCCGACGGGCCGGGCCGCGCGAAGAGCCGGTCGGCCTGCTGGCGCTGGGCAGGGGAGAGCGTCGGATAGGCGACGCGCAGGTCGCGCAGCAGCATCGTGGCGTCCTCGTGGCGCTGGACCATCCGCGATTGCGCCCGGGTGCCGTGGAACAGCAGGTCGGCGCGGGACAGGGCGTCCGTGGCCTGCGCGTGCGTCATCGTCGGACGCAGGTGCGTCGCGGCGGTGGCCGGGGACGCGTGCGCGGGCTGGCCACCGCCGGTCGTACCGAAGGCGGCGAGGGTCGTGGCGAGGACGAGGGAAAGGACGCGGGTCCGTCCGGAGATGCGAAGCACCCGCTGAATCTAGGTGATCCGTACCTCCGGGCGGACCCGGACCGAGCAAAAGTCGATGCGTCAGACCTTGCGGAGCACGGCCGTGACCTTGCCCAGGATCGTGGCGTGGGTGCCGTCGATCGGGTCGAAGGCCGGGTTGTGCGGCAGCAGCCACACCTTGCCGTCCTTGCGCTGGAAGGTCTTGACGGTGGCCTCGCCGTCGATCATGGCGGCGACGATCTCGCCGTTCTCGGCGGTGGCCTGCTGCCGGATGACGACGTAGTCGCCGTTGCAGATCGCGGCGTCGATCATCGACTCGCCGCTGACCTCCAGCAGGAACAGCTGGCCGTCGCCGACGAGCTGGCGCGGCAGCGGGAAGACGTCCTCGACCCGCTCCTCGGCGAGGATCGGGCCACCGGCGGCGATGCGACCGACGAGCGGCACGTTGCTCGGCTCGGGCGCGGCGTCGTTGATCGAGGTCTCGTCGTACGACGTCTCGGCCATGCTCGAGATCGGCTTGCGCTTCATCAGCGTCTCGGGGAGGAACACCTCGATGGCGCGGGGGAGGTGCGGGTCGCGGCGCACGAACCCCTTCGCCTCCAGCTGGCGCAGCTGGTGGGCGACGCTCGAGGTGCTCGTCAGGCCGACGGCCTCGCCGATCTCGCGCATGCTCGGCGGGTAGCCACGCTTGTCGATGGCCTTCTTGATCGTGGTCAGGATCCGCTGCTGGCGCGGGGTGAGGCCCGTGCCGTCGGGCGGACCATCGGGAAGCTCACTCACGGGGCGAACAGCCTTCTTGGTCATGGATCGAACGTAACGCCGATCACCGCCGATCTCAAACAGGTGTTCGATGCGGCGTGTCGCGACACGCCGTCGAACACGCGTGCGACGAAATGCCTGGGTTGTGTCGAATGCGTGTTCTATGCTCGTCCATGTGTTCGATCGAACGTCTGATCGAAG
>DATFHM010000044.1:0-5200 GCA_035248385.1 Nocardioides sp.
GGCCCTGGCTTCTTCGTTGGTCAGGTTCGCGACGACCTGCGGCGGGCACGACAACATCACGGTCGCAGTCGCGCGGCTCGAGCAGGAAGGAAAGCACGATGGCTGAGTTCAGCGCCGCGGTCTACCAGAACGAGTACCTCCCCGACGGCGGCACCGACGTCAACGCGATCGTCACGATCACGTGCGCGGGCGCCGGCACCGCCGGGCAGGGGAGCGCGGGCGACGCGGGCGAGATCATCATCGTCGACACGTCGGGCTCGATGGGTCCCGACACGATGCGGGCCGCGATCGACGGCGCCAAGGCCGCGCTCGACGAGATCGTCGACGGCACCTGGTTCGCGGTGATCGCGGGCGCCGATCACGCGATGCTCGCCTACCCGCAGGTGTCCAGCGGGCCGGGCATGGTCCGGATGGACGAGCGCACCCGCTCGGAGGCGAAGAGCGCGGCGGAGCGGTTCGTCGGCAGCGGCGGCACGGCCATCAGCACCTGGCTCGACCTCGCCGGCCAGCTGTTCAGCTCGATCTCCTCGGTGACCCAGCGGCACGTGCTGCTGCTCACCGACGGTGAGAACCGGGAGCGTCCCGGCAAGCTCGACGAGGCGATCCGGCGCGCCACCGGCTACTTCCAGGCCGACTGCCGCGGTGTCGGCACCGACTGGCAGGTGGCGGAGGTACGCCGCATCTCGGAGGCCCTGCTCGGGACGGTCGACATCATCCCCGGGCCGGCCGAGATGCGCGCCCAGTTCCAGGAGATCATGCGGGCCTCGATGGCGCGCGGTGTCGCCGACGCGAAGCTGCGGGTGTGGGCGCCGCAGGGCGCGCAGGTCCTGTTCGTGCGCCAGGTGTCGCCCACGGTCGAGGACCTCACCGACCGCCGGGTCGAGGTCAACCCGCTCACCGGCGACTTCCCGACCGGCGGCTGGGCCGACGAGTCACGCGACTACCACGTCGCGGTCCGTGTGGCCGCCAAGGCGATCGGCCAGGAGCAGCTCGCCGCGCGGGTCCAGCTGGTCGTCGGCAATGACATCGTGACGCAGGGCCTGGTCAAGGCGCGCTGGTCGGGCGACGAGTCGCTGACCACGAAGATCGACCAGCAGGTCGCCCACTACACCGGCCAGACCGAGCTCGCCCAGGCGATCCAGGAAGGGCTCGCGGCGAAGGCCGCCGGCGACGACGAGACCGCGACCACCAAGCTGGGCCGGGCCATCCAGCTCGCCGCGCAGACCGGCAACGACGAGGCCACCGCGAAGCTGCGCAAGGTGGTGGACGTGGAGAACGAGGCCGAGGGTACGGTCAAGCTGAAGCGCACCGTCGAGAAGGCAGACGAGATGGCCCTGGACACCGCATCCACGAAGACGACCCGGATCCGCCGGGACACGACCTCATGACCTCGACCTGTCCGTCGGGGCACCAGTCCTCGGCCGACGACTACTGCGACGTGTGCGGGCTCCCCATCGGGGAGCAGCCGGCCGCGCCCGCAGCCGAGGTCGCGCAGCAGCCGGCACCGGACGCGGCGGACGCACCCGCCGCCGAGGCCCCGGCCACCTGCCCGAATTGCCAGACGATCAACCCCGCGAACGCGCTCTTCTGTGAGGCGTGCGGCTACGACTTCACCACCGGCAGCCTGCCCCGGCCGCTCGACCCGCCGGCGCTGCCGGACGCGGGTGCCGAGCCCCCACCGATCGGTGCCGCCCCCACGACCCCGGCCGCGCCGGCGATCGAGCCCGGCTGGGTCGCGGAGATCTGGATCGACCCCGACTGGTACGCCGCCCAGGAGTCCGACGACCCGCTCCCGTCGGCGGGGCTGCCGTCCGTCGTACCCCTGCGGGCGCGGTCGCTGCTGGTGGGCCGCGCGTCGCAGAGCCGGGGCATCCACCCCGACATCGACCTCTCCTCGGACTCCGGCATCAGCCGCCGGCACTGCCAACTGACCACCGACGGCACCCGCTGGTGGGTCGAGGACCTCGGCTCCTCCAACGGCACCTACGTCGCCGACGCCGTCGGCCCGCTGCCCTCCACCCCGCTGGTGGCGGGGCAGAAGCGCGAGCTCGACGGCGACGACCGCGTCTACCTCGGGGCCTGGACCCGCCTGGTCGTCCGCAGGGCGGCGCCGGGCGAGGCCTGATCCGTCACGGGCAGGTCACCAGTAGCAGGTCACCAGTAGTGGGTGCGTGGGCCGATGGCGTGGCCGGCGGCTCCGGCGATCCACAGCACCGCGCCGATGACGATCGCGATGATGCCGAGCGTCCACAGGATCGCCACGTGCAGCAGCGCTCCGAGGATCAGCAGAACAACTCCCAAGATGATCATGGGAATCCACCTCCTGTCACGGGTGGCCGCCCTACGACCACCGCGTGACGCGGTACCCGTGGCGCACCGGCCGAAACGCGGCGTGGTTCAGCGACGGGTGGCGAGGATGACGCTCGCGTCGGGGGCGACCATCACCTCGACGGCGGTGAACCGCTCGTCGGTGAGCCACTCCTCGCGCAGCGTGTCGACCCGGCCGGCGGTGATCGGCGGCCACATCTCGCACGGGTAGAAGTCGTCGAGCACGACCACGCCGCCCGGCTCGACCAGGTCGGCGACCCGGTCGACCCGCACGGACTCCGGGTCGCCGGAGTCCATGAAGAGCAGCGAGTACGGGCCCTTGTCCATCAGCGTCGACCAGTCGGCGGTTAGCACGTCGACGAGGGCGTCGTCGACGAAGATCTCCGAGGCGGCCGCGGCGAGCTTCGGGTCGAGCTCGGCGGTGAGGATCGTGGTCGTCGTACCGCGGACGCCGGAGCGCAGCCAGGCGGTGCCGACGCCGCAGCCGGTGCCGAACTCGGCCATCACGCCGGCGCGCGTCGCGGCCAGCGCGGCCAGCAGGCGGCCGGTCTCGGTACGGCAGAAGGAGACGTAGCCCGCGCGCCGACACACGTCGAACGCACGCAGCACGACGTCAGGCAGGTCCGGTGGCGCACTCATGATGGAAACAGTCTTACCCAGCGCCCAAGATGCGGTACGGTGATCCCACCATGCGGAGCGCACCTTCCTTTCTCAAGGTAATTCAGCGCCGCGGCGGGGCCTGAGAGAGGCCACCTCGCCGCGGTGCTCGCGGCGTTTCCCCTGACGGCGGTTCCCGCGTCGGCCTCTCGAACCCGAAGCCTCGACGCACACCCAGGAGCCATCCGCCATGTTCTCGATCACCCACGATCGCACCCGCCCCGCCCACGTCTACTGGGGTCCGGCCCAGCACGACGAGGACCACCCGCTGCACCCCGCGGCCGCCAGCTTCGACCCGTTTGACCAGCGAGACGACGCGGCCGAGCGCCCCGACGACAACTAGATTTCCGACCCATGAGCACCAACGCGTTCCCCCCTGCCCAGGGCTCCGTCGCCCTCGCCGTCGTCCCCGGTGACGGGATCGGTCCCGAGGTCACCGCCGAGGCCCTGAAGGTCCTCGAGGCCGCGGCTCCGGAGGCCGTGAAGTTCGAGCAGACCCACTACGCGCTGGGCGCCGAGAACTACCTCGCCACCGGCGAGGTCCTGCCCGCGTCGGTGCTGGAGGAGATCCGCGGCGCCGACGCGATCATGCTCGGCGCGGTCGGCGGCAAGCCGAACGACCCGAACCTGCCGCCGGGCATCCTCGAGCGCGGCCTGCTGCTCAAGCTCCGCTTCGAGCTCGACCACTACGTCAACCTGCGTCCGTCCAAGCTCTACCCGGGATCGGTGTCGCCGCTCTCCGACGCGGTGCTGGGCAAGGGCGAGCTGGACTTCGTCGTCGTCCGCGAGGGCACCGAGGGTCTGTACGTCGGCAACGGCGGCTCCATGCGCACCGGCACGAAGGCCGAGGTGGCGACGGAGGTCAGCATCAACACGGCGTACGGCGTGGAGCGGGTCGTCCGCGACGCGTTCAACCGCGCGCAGAAGCGCCGCAAGAAGCTCACCCTGGTCCACAAGACCAACGTGCTCGTCAACGCCGGCACCCTGTGGTGGCGGATCACCCAGGACGTCGCCAAGGAGTACCCCGAGGTCGCCGTCGACTACCTGCACATCGACGCGGTCATGATCTTCATGGCGACCGACCCGCAGCGCTTCGACGTCATCGTCACCGACAACATCTTCGGCGACATCATCACCGACCTGGCCGCCGCGATCACCGGTGGCATCGGCCTCGCCGCCTCCGGCAACGTGAACCCGGACCGCACCGCGCCGTCCATGTTCGAGCCGGTCCACGGCTCGGCCCCCGACATCGCCGGCCAGCTGATCGCCGATCCCATCGCCGCGATCCTGTCCGGCGCCCTGCTGCTCGACCACCTCGGCCACCCCGAGGCGGCGGCCCGCGTCGAGTCCGCCGTGCTCGCCGAGCTCGAGGCCCGCACCCCCGGTCAGGCGATCCACACGCCGGCCGTCGGCGACTCCGTGGCGGCCCGAGTAGCCGGCTGATCCGCGCCCCGCTCGTCGCGAGCCCAGGCGCGGGTCCGTCCCGACTCCCACCTGCGCACACAGAGGACTAGATTCATGAGCATGCAGATCACCACCACGCTTTCTGCGAACCCGACCGACGACGCGCGGCTGGCAGAGATCCTGTCCAACCCCGGGTTCGGCACGCACTTCACCGACCACATGTTCACCGTCGAGTGGACCCCGGCCAAGGGTTGGTACGACGCTCGCATCACGCCGTACGGCCCGATCACCCTCGACCCGGCGGCGGCCGTCCTGCACTACGCGCAGGAGACCTTCGAGGGGATGAAGGCCTACCGGCACGAGGACGGCTCGATCTGGGCCTTCCGCCCGGAGGCCAACGCGCAGCGGATGATCCGCTCCAGCCACCGGCTCGCGCTGCCGGTCCTCGAGGTCGAGGACTTCGTGCAGGCCGTCTCCGAGCTGGTCAAGGTCGACGCCCGCTGGGTGCCGGACCAGGCCGACGAGAAGAGCCTGTACCTGCGGCCCTTCATGTTCGCGAGCGAGAAGTTCCTGGGTGTGCGGCCCGCCGAGCACGTCACGTTCATGGTGATCGCCTCGCCCGCCGGTGCCTACTTCAAGGGCGGCGTCAAGCCCGTCACCCTGTGGCTCAGCGAGGAGTACACCCGCGCCGGCCGCGGCGGCATGGGCGCGGCCAAGACCGGCGGCAACTACGCCAGCTCGCTCGTCGCGCAGCAGGAGGCCTACGGCCAGGGCTGCGACCAGGTCGTCTTCCTCGACGCCCAGGAGGGCA
>DATFHM010000045.1:0-3204 GCA_035248385.1 Nocardioides sp.
GAGGGGTGCGGCCAGGTGGCACGGGCATCGGGGCTCATGCCTTCTGGCAGCTCGTCGGACATGGTCGTCACGGTATCGACTCAGCCGTTCCCGCCGAAGTTGTGTCCCCAGTAGGAGACGGCGGTCGACTCGCGCGCGACCCAGCGGTCGTCGTCGACGCGCAGGCCCTCGGTGCCGAACTCGACGTCGAACCCGCCGGGCGACTTCACGTAGAAGGACACCATCTCGTCGTTCATGTGCCGCCCGAGGGTGGCCGACAGCGGCGCCTTGTGCTTCTTGACCCGCTCCAGCGCGCGGCCGACGTGGTCGAGCTCGTCGACCTCGAGCATGATGTGCACGCACTTGCTCGGGTTCGGCATCGGCAGGAACGCCAGCGAGTGGTGCCGCGGGTTGACGCCCAGGAAGCGCAGCCAGACCTTGGAGCCCGGCTCCTTGCCGACGAACTCCCCCGGCATGCTCATCGAGTCGCGCAGCCGGAAGCCCAGCACGTCGGTGTAGAACCGCAGCGCCTCCACGTCGTCGAGCACCGGCACCACGATGTGGCCCATGCCCTGGTCGCCGGTGACGAACTTCGCTGCGTACGGCGTGACGACGGGCCGCGACTCGTAGGTGATGCCGTGGAACAGCTCGAAGACGTTCTCCCACGGGTCGCTGAAGCGGATCAGCTCCTGCACCCGGCGCTCGGCCAGCTCCTCCGGCGTGCCCTCCTCGAACGCGACGCCCGCCTTCTGCAGGTGCTCGCGGGCCTCCTGCAGGGCGCGGTGGTCGGCGAGCTCCCAACCGGTCGCCGCGAGCTCGTCGCGGTCGGACGGGACGACGACCAGCCGCGCGCTGACCTCGTCGATGCGCCAGTACTGGTGCTCCGGGTTCGGTCCGCGGCCCTCGGCGAGGCCGAGGACCTTGCCGGCGAAGGTGGTCCAGGCGCTCAGGTCGGTGCTGTTGACCCGGACGTAGCCCATGGACTTGATGTCGATCGTCATGCGCGCTCCCGGTGGTTGGAGAGGAAGGCGGTGCAGACCTGGGCGAACTCCTCAGCCGCCTCGATCTGGGCCCAGTGGCCGCAGTTCGGGAAGACGTGCAGCTGCGCCTTGGGTATCTGCTTGAGGGCGACCAGGGCGCCGTCGAGCGGGTTGACCCGGTCCTCACGGCCCCAGGTGAGCAGGGTGTGCTTGCGGATCTGGTGGACCTCGCGCCAGAGCATGCCGTCCTCGGCCCACTCCGGGTTCCAGAACGAGGCGCCCATCGAGCGCATCGCCTCCAGCGAGCCCGGCGCCGTGGCGTCGGCGAAGCGCTCCTCGACCAGCTCGTCGGTGACGAGTGCCTGGTTGACGACCATGCTCGAGATGAACGCCCGCAGCCGCTCGCGGGTGGGGTCCATCGAGAACTCCATGAGCCGCTGGACGCCCTCGGTCGGGTCGGCGTGGAACAGGTTGAGGCTGAGCCCGCCCGGACCCATCAGGACCAGCCGGCCGACCCGGTCGGGGTAGGACAGCGCGAAGCGCGTCGCCGTACCGCCGCCCAGGCTGTTGCCGAGCAGGTGGACCTTCTCGATCTGCAGCTCGTCGAGCAGCTTGACCAGGTAGTCGGCCGAGTGCCGGAAGTAGTTCGCGGTGACCGGCGGCTTGTCCGACTGGCCGAAGCCCGGCTGGTCGACGAGCAAGGTGCGGAAGCTCTGCGCGAACCGCGGCAGGGCCGAGCCGAAGTTGCTCCACGACGAGGCCCCCGGCCCGCCGCCGTGCAGCATCACGAACGGCAGCCCGCCGCCGACCGTCGAACCGCCCTCGGGGCCGGCCTCGTAGTAGTTCAGGGTGATGTCGCCGGCCTTGGCCGAGCGGCGGACATCTTCCTTCGCGAAGGACATCAGTACATCCCGGGATCGATCTTGTGGCCGAACTGCTGGGCGCCGTACATCTGCAGCGCCCGCTCCGGGTCGTTGGCGGCGTGGACGCGGCCCGCGTGCGAGTCGCGCCAGGCGCGCTGCAGGTAGGTGCCCTCGGCGAGGGCACGGCCGCCGGAGGCCTCGAACAGCGCGTCGATGGCCTCGATGGCGCGGGCGGTGCCGAGCACCTGGTCGCGACGGACCCGCAGCCGCAGCTCGAGCGGGACCGCCTCGCCCTTGGCGACGTGCGCCTGCTCCTCGCGGATGTTGCTCATCAGCAGCGCCCAGGCCGCGTCGATCTCGGAGGACGCGCGGGCGATGCGGACCGCGGCGAACGGGTCGAGCGACGCCTTCTCACCGAGGTACGCCGCACGCACCCGCTTCTGCTGCATGTCCACGTGCTCGGCGTACGCACCCTTGGCCATGCCGACGATCGGGGTGGCGATCGTGGTCGTGAAGATCGAGTGGAAGGGGAGCTTGTAGAGGTCGCTGGTGTTGACCGCCTGACCGGGGCCCTTGCACGCGCCGGTCTCGCCCATCGACAGGGTGAACGCCTCGGGGATGAAGGTCTCCTCGACGACGATGTCGTTGGAGCCGGTGCCGCGCAGGCCGACGACGTTCCAGACGTCGACGACCTGGTACTTCTCGCGCGGCACGAGGAAGGTTCGGAAGTCGATGACCTGGCCCTCCTCGTTGAAGACGAGGCCGCCGAGCAGCACCCACGAGCAGTGGTCGCTGCCCGAGGAGAAGCTCCACTTGCCGGAGAGCTTGAAGCCGCCCTCGGTCACGACCGCCTTGCCGGTCGGCGCATAGCTGGAGCTGAGCCGGGTCTTGGTGTCCTCGCCCCACACGGCCTGCTGCGCCTCGTCGGCGAACAGCGCGACCTGCCAGGGGTGGACGCCGACCACGCTGGAGACCCAGCCGGTCGAGCCGTCGGCCCCGGCGATGTCGCGGACCGCCGAGTAGAACGCGACCGGGTCGGCCTCGAGGCCGTCGTACCGCTTCGGCTGGAGGAGGCGGAAGAAGCCGGTCTCCTCCAGCTCCTTGATCGACGCCTCCGGTACGACGCGCAGGCGATCGCCCTCGTCGGCACGGTCCCGGAAGGTCGGCAGCAGGTCCCTGACGCCGTCCAGGACGGCCTGTACCTCGGGCGCGAATTCAGTCATGTCGCCAATACTAGAACACGTTCTCGTTTTGTGCGAGAACTCGTTCTATCGTGTCAGCGTGTCGCGGTAAATGCGAAGGCGCCGGCGATGCCGAGCGGCTTCACGCGCACGTCCCGGAGGCCCAGGTTCGTGAGCTCGGACCGCAGGTCGTCGGGGTCG
>DATFHM010000046.1:0-2500 GCA_035248385.1 Nocardioides sp.
GGCGACGGCCGGTGCCGCGCAGGGCGCCGCGGGCCAGCCAGTAGCCCCACTTGGCCGGGTCGGCCGAGGCGCCGACGACCGCGACCGAGCGCGGGTCGGAGAAGACGGACAGGCTCATCGGGCGACCGCGCGGGAGATGATCAGGCGCTGGATGTCGCTGGTGCCCTCCTCGAGCTCCTCCAGCTTGGCGTCGCGGACCCACTTCTCCAGCAGGAACTCGCGGCTGTAGCCCCAGCCGCCGTGGATCGAGAGCGCCGCGTTGGTCACCCACGAGGTGTTCTCCGAGGCGGTCAGCTTGGCGACCGCCGACTCCATCGCCGTGGCCTCTCCCTGGTCGAAGAGCCGTGCGGCCCGCATCGTCACCAGGTGCGAGACGTCGGTCTTCGCAGCCATGTCGGCCAGCCGGAAGGCTACCGCCTGGTGCTCGATGATCGGCTTGCCGAACTGGGTGCGCTCCTGGGCGTACCGCGTCGACTGGTCGAGGGCCGCGCGGGAGAGACCGGTCGCGCCGGCGCCGATGAGGATGCGGGAGGCGTCGAAGGTTCGCATCAGGCCGTAGAAGCCCTGGCCCTCCTCGCCCAGGCGGCGGTCCAGGCCGACGCGCACGTTGTCGAGGAAGACCTCGGCGTTGGAGATGCCGCGCTGACCCATCTTCTTCATCGGCTGACCGATGGTGACGCCGGGCAGGTCGCGGTCGATGACGAAGGCGGTGATGCCGCGGGAGCGGAGCGCGGGGTCCACCGTGGCGAAGACGATGATCCACTCGGCGTACGGCGCGTTCGAGATCCAGGTCTTCTGGCCGTTGAGGACGTACTCGTCGCCCTCCCGGACGGCGCGGGTCTGCAGCGCGGCCGAGTCGGAGCCGACACCGGGCTCGGTGACCGCGAGCGCGGTGACCGGCGGGTTGTCGCCCGTGAGCGGGGTGAGCCAGCGCTTCTTCTGCTCCTCGTTGCCGAGCGCCTCGATCGGGCCCGCGAAGAACGCGCTGGAGGTGAGGAAGTTGCCGATGCCCACGTCGCCGTAGCAGAGCTCCTGCTGGACCAGGCACTGCGTGACGAGGTCGGTCACCCCGCCACCGCCGTACTCGGACGGCAGCATGTACGACGCCAGGCCGATCTGCGCGGCCTTGGCCCACAGGTCCAGCGGCGACTCGGTGTCGGCCTCGTCGACCTCGCGGGCCCGGGGGCGGATCTCGCGCTCGGCGAAGTCACGGGCGAGCGCCACGAACTCCTGCTGCTCGTCGGTCAGCGCGATGCCGTCGCGGATGGTGTGCGTCATGGTGGTGTGTCTCCTTGGGAAGTGGGTGCGGCGGCCGGCGGGCATGCTGGCGCCTGCCGACCGGCGACGGTCGGCGGTGGGTGCGCGGGCGGCGCCGGTCAGAGGCGGCCCGCTGCGAGGACGCGGCCGAGGAACTGCCGGGTGCGTTCCTCCCGCGGGTCCTCGAAGATCTGCTCGGCGCTGCCGCGCTCGAGGATCGCGCCCTGGTGCAGGAAGCAGACCTGGGAGGCGACCTCGCGCGCGAAGCCCATCTCGTGGGTGGCCAGCAGCATGGTCAGACCGTCCTGGGCCAGCTCGCGCACGATGGCGAGCACATCGCCCACCAGCTCGGGGTCGAGCGCCGCGGTGATCTCGTCGAGCAGCAGCACCTGCGGGTTGGTGGCCAGTGCCCGCACGATCGCCACCCGCTGCTGCTGCCCACCGGACAGGGCGTCGGGGTAGCAGCCGGCCTTGTCGCGCATGCCGACCCGTTCGAGCAGCTCGAGGGCACGCTCCTCGGCCGCCGCCTTGTCCATGCCGCCCACCCGGACCGGCGCCAGGGTGACGTTGCGCAGCACGCTCATGTGCGGGAACAGGTTGTAGGACTGGAACACCATGCCGACGTTGCGCCGCAGCCGGTTGACGTCCACCCCGGGACCGGTGACGACGTCGCCGTCGACCCGGATCTCGCCGGCGCTGATCGGCTCCAGCGCGTTGATCGTCCGCAGCAGCGTGGACTTGCCGGAGCCGGAGGCCCCGATCAGGCACACGACCTCGTGCTTGTTGACCTCCAGGCTCACACCGCGGACGACCTCGACGTCGCCGTAGGACTTGTGCACGTCGTGGATCTCGAGGAATGCCATCTCAGGCCCTTCCGCTCTTGCGCTGCTCGCGGGCGATCAGCCGGTCGACGAAGCGCGCCTGGGGGATGGTGATGACGACGAACAGCAGCGCCACGACGATCACCGGGGACAGGTTGAAGACGTTCGAGGACTCCAGCTGGGCGCGGGTGAACGCGTCGGCGACGCCCATCACCCCGATCAGCGCGGTGTCCTTCTGCAGGCCGATGAAGTCGTTGAGCAGCGGCGGCACGATCCGGCGTACGGCCTGCGGCACGATGACCGTGCGCAGCGTCATGCCGTAGCTGAGGCCCAGCGAGCGGGCCGCGGCCCACTGGCTCGGGTGCAGCGACTCGATGCCGGCGCGGTAGACCTCGGCCACGTAGCCCGAGTAGGTCAGCGTC
>DATFHM010000047.1:0-27019 GCA_035248385.1 Nocardioides sp.
AGCAAGACCGAACAGCGTGCGTTCGAGGGCGGCCCGCCCGAGCACGCGGGTAGGTCGCTGGAGGCCGCCGGCAACGGCGGTCCTAGATGGATGGTCGCCCCTCTCACGAGGACAGAATCCGGCTTACAGGTCAGCCCGTCCGCCACCTCACCGCACCGGCAGGCCCGTCGTCGCCTCGTACTCGTCGATCTCGCTGGTCCGCAGCGTGACCGCGAGCGTCCAGGCGCCCTTCACCGGGACAGCGACCTCGCCCACGTAGTGGCCGGGACCCGTCGGCGTGAGGGCCACCGGCAGCGGGCCGAGCTGCTGAGCGGCCAGCGACACGGCCGCGGTCACCTCGGCTGGGTTCGTCGGCTGCTGGTCGGGGCCGGAGATGGTGAGGTCGAGGTCGAGGGTGCGGTCGCCCGCCGGGACGGCCGAGACATGTACGACGTCGGGACCCGCCGGGAGGCTCGCCCGCACGGTCGGGTGGTACGCCGCGGTCGCGGGCTCGGTCGCGGCCAGCGAGGCGGTCAGCGAGAACACGAGGAACCCGAGCGCGAGCTCGACGATGACGGACTGGCGGATGGCCACGCCGTCGTCGGTGTCTGCCGACGTCGCTCGGCCCTGCACCCAGCGCCGCGACAACGACGCGACCCCGAGCGCCGCGCCGACCATGGCCAGCTTGACGAGCAGCTCCTTGCCGTAGGTGGTGCCCGTGAGAGCGCCCCACGCCCCGACCTGGCGCCAGGCCTGGTACGTCCCCGTGACGACCAGCGCCCCGACGCAACCCAGGGCCAGCCACGAGAATCGCTGCAACGTGAGGACGTGCCGGTGCGGCTCGCGCACGACCCACGCCACCAGGCCGACGAGACCGCCGATCCAGAGGGACGCGACGACGACGTGGAGGGTGGTCGAGACGAAGGTCAGCGGATTCGTGACTCCGTGGCCGGTCATCGCGAAGGACGCGGCGAGCCCCAGCCCGGCCACCGCCAGCAACCCGATCCGCACCCGGCCACGCGCGGCCAGCAGGATCGCGACGAAGGCGACCACGGCCGCGATCCGCAGCAGGAGCCCGTGTCCGAAGGTGGTGCCGAGCACGTCCCCGAGGAGGGCGGGTCGTCCGATGGCCGACCAGCCCGTGCCGGCGTCGTACGCACCTTGGGCGAGGAGGGCGAGCACGCAGGTCGCGAGCAGCGCGACCGCACCGAGGCCGACGACGCGCCGGCGGGACCGGGCGGTGCCGACGGCGCCGTCCGCGAGGCCGATCAGCGCGGTGGTGCCCAGCAGGAGCGCGGATCCGGCGTACCCGATGACGCGGGCGTACCAGAGCAGGAGCGAGAGGCTCTGGTTGGTGGTGATGGTCGCTGCCGTGGGGGCCGTGGTGCGGCGGCCGACGGAGAAGGTGAAGGCGCCCGTCACCGGGTGGGAGTCGTCGGAGATGACGCGCCACGACACCAGGTAGGTCCCCTTGGCCTGGGCGTCGACGGCGATACCGACCTTCGCGCCGTCACCCGCGGGCCGCAGGATCGGACCGCTGTCGACGCGACCGCCGTCCGGGCCGAACACACGCAGGGAGTCGGTCACGACGCTGACCGCCTCGTCGAAGGTGAGGGTGACCGACGTCGGCGCCGTCTGGAGGACGGAGCCCGGGGCGGGGTCGCTCCCCTCCACGGTCGCGTGGGCGAAGGACGGTGCGGCGAGGAGGACGACCATCGTGCAGGCTGCGGCCACGGCCAGGCACCACCGCCACGCGCGCGACGCATCCACGAACCGACAGTACGGTCCCGCTCCGGGCCCCGACTCGAACTCCGGACAACCTTTGCCTTGGTCAGAGTCGCCTACCGTGGGCGCATGAGCACGCCGAGAGAACCCATCCCCTTCGAGGTGTACGCCGACGGCGTGTTCCTGCACGGGACGAAGGCCGATCTCGCGGTGGGTGACCTGCTCGTCCCGGGTCGCGCGTCGAACTTCGAGGAGGGCCGGACGATGAACCACATCTACTTCACCGCCACCCTCGACGCGGCGACCTGGGGCGCGGAGATGGCCGCCGGCGAGGGCCGCGGCCGGATCTACCTGGTCGAGCCGACCGGCGAGTACGAGGACGACCCGAACGTCACCGACAAGAAGTTCCCCGGCAACCCCACCCGCTCCTACCGCAGCCGCTCGGCGCTCCGGGTGGTCGGTGAGATCCCCGACTGGATCGGCCATCCCCCGGAGCGGCTCCAGGCGATGCGGGACGGGCTGGCCGCGATGCAGGCGGCCGGGACGGCGGAGATCCTGGACTGAGGGTCGCGAGGGCATGGACGGCCGGTGTCCGGGTACCGCCCACGCATGAGGAGCATCATCGGAGCCGTCGTGGTCGTGTGGCTGCTGATCGGTGTGCTCGCGGCCCTGCAGCGGGGATACCTCACCGACAAGGCAGACGTGAGCTGCCACGGTTTCAGCGACACGGCCCTCACCATCGTGGCCGGGCCACTGAACTACGTCGGGGTCAACCCGAAGGTGAAGTGCAACAAGATCCAGGCGCCGCAGCCGTCCAAGTGACACCACCCGCCCCCGGAGCCCGAGGCGCGGCAGACTGAGCCCGTGCCCGAGGGAGACACCGTCCACCGCGCGGCCCGGCGGCTGCACGCGGCGCTGGCCGGCAGGGAGCTGACGACCTGCGACATCCGGGTGCCGGCGTACGCGACCGTCGACCTGACCGGGCGACGGGTCGACGAGGTGGTGAGCCGCGGCAAGCACCTGCTCGCGCGGGTGGGCGACGCGACGGTCCACACGCACCTCAAGATGGAGGGCCGCTGGGACCTCTACGTGCCCGGCGAGCGCTGGCGCGCGCCCGGCTGGCAGGCACGGATCATCCTCGGCAACGCCGAGCGGGTCGCCGTCGGCTTCCAGCTCGGCCTGGTCGAGGTCGTACGACGCAGCGACGAGGACCGCGTCGTCGGGCACCTCGGCCCGGACCTGCTGGGCCCCGACTGGGACCCCGAGCTGGCCGTCGCCAACCTCGCCCGCGAGCCCGACCGGCCGATCGGGCTCGCCCTGCTCGACCAGCGCAACCTGGCAGGGATCGGCAACGTCTACCGCAGCGAGATCTGCTTCCTGCGCGGGATCCTGCCGGAGCGCCGGGTGGGCGACGTACCGGACCTGGGCGGGGTGGTCGACCTGGCGCACCGGCTGCTCGAGGCGAACAAGGACCGCGTGCGTCGTACGACGACCGGACCCACCACCCGCGAGGACCTCTGGGTCTACGGGCGACGCGGGCCGTGCCTGCGCTGCGGCACGCCGATCCGCCGCGAGCAGACCGGTGACGCCGGCCAGGAGCGCGTCACGTACTGGTGCCCCCGCTGCCAGGCCTGACCGGACTTGTCCGACATCACAGCCGGATCGCTATGCGGAGCGTCACAACCCCGGTTCCACGCGGGTTTTCTCCGGCATGGTTGAGAAATGCACAAAGTCGTGGTCGCCCTCGTCCTGACCCTCGCGGGTCTCGTCACGATGTCGCCGACGTCCCCCGCCGCCGCGGCGACGACGTCCTCGGCCCACGCGGCCCTCACCACCCGCGGCGCGTACGTCGCCCCGCGCGCGTGCGGCCACTCGCACGCCGGCTTCAAGCTCGACGTCGACTGGGCCTCGATCACCGACTTCCGCGCGTGGTCCGCGAACGTGACCATCAACGGCCCCGGCCGCTACCACGACAGCGCCGTCCTCGACTGGTACGCCAACAACGACCAGTGGCAGTCGACCTTCTTCTGCGGATCCCCCAACCGCGCGGGCACCTACACCGTGCGGGTACGGCTCGACATCACGCACGACACCAGCTACGTCGGCACGCACACCTACGAGAGCCTCAGCACCACGTTCCGGATCAGGACCGCTCGCTGACCTGAACCGGCCCTATGCGGGTCGCCGCGGGCCTACGCTGACCGGTCATGGAAGCGGACGCCCAGCTCGCCGCCGTGGCCGCGCTGTTCGACACGGTCGCGGCCGACTACGACAACACCGACGTGGCCTACTTCGGCCCGATCGCCGCACAGCTCGTCTCAGCGGCCGCACCCGTCCCGGGTGAGCGTGCGGTCGACCTCGGGTGCGGTGGCGGCGCCGTCACCAGCAGGCTCGCCGACGCCGTCGGTACGACGGGCTCGGTGCTCGCCGTCGACTACAGCGCCGCCATGGTCGCGCGGACCGCGGCGCTCCTCGCGGACCGGCCGCAGGTGGAGGTCGTGCACGGCGATGCCGGCGCGCCCGGCGTACCGGAGGGAAGCGTCGACCTCGTCACCGCCTCGCTCGTCATCTTCTTCCTCCCCGACCCGTGGGCCGCGATCTCGCGGTGGATGCGACTGGTGCGGCCGGGCGGCCGGGTCGCCCTGACCACCTTCGGCGCGACGGCACCGGACTGGGGCAGGGCCGAGGCGCTGCTGCGCCCCTTCATGCCAGCCTTCGACCCGCGCGTGGTCGGCCCCGACGGCCCGTTCGCCTCCGACGCGAACATGGAGCGCTTCGTCCTCGACGCGGGCGCCGACCGCGTCGTCACCACGCCCTTCCGGGTGCCGGCTGTCTTCGACGACACCGATCACTGGGTGCGCTGGTCGCGCTCGGTCGGCCAGCGCGCGGCCTGGGACCGGATGTCTCCCGACCAGGTACAGGCGACCGTCGCGGCCGCCGCCGAGGCGCTCGAGCCGACCCGCGGCGAGGACGGCCGCCTCCACGTCTGGCAGGACGTGCGCTGCACGGTCGGGTGGCGGCCGGAGGACTGAGCCGGGCGTTCCGCGCTCCTGCTTCGGTGGGACGATGGCCGCGTGGGTTCGGAGGACGTTCTCGTCAGGCCGTGGCGTCCGTCGATCCTCACGCTCATCACGCTGTGGAGCCTCACGACGTTCTTCGCGACCTGCAGCGCAGCGGTCGTCGTCATCCCCGGACCTTGGTACGGTCGCGCGCCTGTCGCCGCCCTGTTCCTCACCATCGCGACGCTGACGGCGCTCGAGAGCGCCTCCCGGATCGACCTGTACGACGACCGGCTCGTCATGAGGCGGATCCGTCGCCGCGTGAGGGTGGTGCCGCTCGAGACGGTGCGCGCCGTCAGCCCTGACCGCTACGGCCTCACGATCCAGACGGGTCGGTACACCGCGGTCACCGGCCCCCGGCTGATCGGCTACAAGGCCCCTCTGACCCACCTGCTGGGGATCAGCAACCGGGGCGATCGCATCGCGGCGGTGATCGTGGCTCGTGCCGAGGCACATCGCGCGCTCCATCCCGACACCCGACCCGAGGTCGAGCGGGTCGCGGACGACCTGGTGGCGACTCTCGGGGTGGCCGGGCATTGCGGCGAGGCGGCCTGGTTGGAGGGAAGGGTGAGCGCCCTCTCCTCCCCTGACGAGACGACGCGCCTCTCCGCACGGCGCGAGCTGCACGAGGTGTCCGCCGGCGGGCTCGGGGAGATCTACCTCGGCACGAATCGGGCCTTCTTCGACGAACGCCTCAGCCGCTTGGCGGCCCTGACGGCCGCTCACGATGACTCGCCACTCGCGCCGAGTGACGGCGGCTAGGGGCAGAACAGCGCCCCGCTGGGGCATCCCTGGTTGGTCGTCGGGGCCGGGACGCCCGCCCGCTGGTTGAGCTCGTGCCCGGCGAAGACCGCCATCGCGACCAGGACCGCGAGCACGACCAGCACCCCGAAGAGGCGCGCGATCACCCCCGCCGGCGACGTACGACGCGGACGGGCGTTGACCCAGCCGATCCTCGCGTTCTCCTGGGCGATGCGCGTCGCGTCGGCGGCCATCCGGCGGGCGCTCTCCTGCTGCAGCCGGTTCGCCTCCTGCTGCGCACGCAGCGCATCGGCACCGGGGTTCCACCCGGGGTTTCCCATCGACATCGGACCACTCCTCTCTCGGCGGAGCCGAACGCGCCGGCGCTCGACCACGACCAACAGATCGTCGGGACCGGTCTCCTGATACGTCAGGCGCGGAATGCCCGGCGATAGCGCCGCTGGTACCTCGGCTGAGCCAGCAACGCCGCGGGATAGAGCAGTCGCCACCAGCCTGGGGGCGGCGCGGTCAGCGCGCGGTTGGTGAACGAGATCGCGCCGTCCGGTCGCCGTTCCACGATGAAGGACTCCTCGCCCGACACGGGATGCCCTTCGAGCGTGCCGTAGGCGAAACCCTTGCGGTCAGCCTCATCGACGACAGCGACGACCTCGACAGGCTCGCGGATGCGCAGCGGGCCGAGGTGCGCGACCAGCCAGTACCGCTGCCCGGCGGAGACCGGTGCACCCGGCATCGACCCGGACCCCGGCCTGACGCTGAACCCACTCCTGGTCTTCACGCCCCACCGGAGAAGTTCCCTCGACGCGAGCTGCCACGTCGCCTCGTCGTCGCCCAGGAGGACGGTGGCCTCGCTCCGCCGAAAGCCGCCGACCAGCTCGTCGGCAGGAGCGAGCGGGCCGGACAGCGTCACGCCGCGGAGGTCGGCCGTCAGAGCCCTGTCGTCGAGCGCTCGCCGTCGGCCGAGGTCCACCCCACCATCATCGACCGTCGGAGTCGTCCTTGTCGCGACCGGCGACGAGCTCGAAGTCGGCGAAGTCGAAACCGGGCGACACCAGGCAGCTGACCAGCGCATCGCGGTCACTGGGCACGGTCCGCTGCCAGACGTCGGCCGACACCAGCACCTGGGCGCTGCCGGTGCGTACCACGGCCTCGGTCACCTCACCGGGCTCGGGCCCGCTCCCACCCAGCTCGAGCCGCACCTCGCCCTGGTGCGCCAACCAGATCTCGTCCGAACGCACCCGGTGCCAGGCGGACGCCTCGCCGGCCGGCAGCAGGAAGTAGATCAGCGTCGCGGTCGGGCGCACCCGGCCGTCGTCGAGCGTGACGGTCACCGGCGACACCCAGGTCTGGCGGTACCAACCGCCCTCGGGATGCGGCTGCAGGTCCAGCTCCTCGGCCAGCCTCGGTCGGTCCATGCACGCAACGTATCGCCGGCATGCGAGCCTTGCCCGCATGAGGTTGTGGAGCCGGCTCGTCCTGATCGCCGGCGTGGTGCTCGTGGTCGCCGGCGTCGCCCTGGCCTTCGACAACCCCACGATCGACCACACCGATGACGGCACCTACCAGTGCTTCGCGCCGTACGACACCATCCTGCTCGGCGATCGCAACGACGTCGGCATGCACACCGACGCCGCCGGCATCGAGCAGCGGTGCTACGCGGCGAACCGGGACCGGTTCGTATGGTCCAGCATCCTGGTCGGAGCCGGAGTCGCCTCGGGAGCCGGCGTGGTGCTCGCCAGGCGTCGCCAACCCGCCTGACACGATGGCCACATGGCCGTCCTGATCACCGCGCGCGAGCTCGCGGAAGCGCTCGACTTCCCCACCCCGCCGGTCGTGCTGGACGTGCGGTGGCAGCTGACGGCGGCCGGCGGGGCGGCGTACGACGGACGTGCGGACTACCTCGCGGGACACATCCCCGGCGCGGTCTTCGTCGACCTCGACACCGAGCTCGCCGCACCCGCCACACCGACCGAGGGGCGGCACCCGCTGCCGTCCATCGACGACCTGCAGGCGAGCGCCCGGCGCTGGGGCATCGACGACGGCGACGCGGTGGTCGTCTACGACGCGACCGGCAACACCGCCGCGGCGCGGGCCTGGTGGCTGCTGCGGTGGGCGGGGGTGGCCGACGTACGGCTGCTGGACGGTGGGCTGGGCGCCTGGGCCGGGCCGCTCGTGACCGGTGAGGAGGTCGCCGCGCAGGGCGACGTCACCCTCACCCCCGGGCACCTGCCGACGATCGAGCTCGCCGAGATCGCGACGTACCAGGGACTGCTGGTCGACGCCCGCGCCGCGGAGCGCTTCCGCGGGGAGACCGAGCCGATCGACCCGAAGGCCGGGCACATCCCGGGCGCGCTCAACGCGCCCACCAGCGAGAACCTCGCCCCGGACGGCACCTTCCTGCCGGCCGACGAGCTGCGCCTGCTCTTCGAGAAGGCCGGCATCGACCCGGGGCGGCCGGTGGCGGCGTACTGCGGCTCGGGCGTCACCGCCGCCCACGAGATCGCGGCGCTGGCCATCGCCGGCATCGACGCGGCGCTCTACCCAGGTTCGTGGTCGCAGTGGAGCAACCACGACCTGCCCGTCGAGACGGCCTAGCGAGACGGCGTAGCGTCGAGGCATGCACGCGCCGCGCGCCCTGGCCAGGTTCAACCGCCACGTCACCAACCCGATCCAGCGCCGCTGGGCGGGGACGATCCCGTTCCACGGGATCATCGAGCACACCGGCCGGAAGTCGGGCCGTGCGTACCGGACGCCGGTGCTCACGTTCCGCCGGGGCGACCGGGTGGCGTTCATCGTCGGCTACGGCCTGGTGTCGGACTGGATGCGCAACCTGCAGGCCGCGGGCGGCGGCGGGCTGGAGCACCGGGGCCGCCACTACCGCCTCTCCGACCTCGAGCTGGTCGGCGGACCGGAGGGCCTCACGCACCTGCCGCTGCCGCTTCGGGTCCTCGGCCGAGTCGTCGGCATCGAGGCGGTCCTGACCGCCACCATCACCCCTGGGTAGGCTGCAGGTCGCTCGCGGTGCAGGAACCCGGTGCGAGTCCGGGGCGGTTCCGCCACTGTGTTCCTCTCCCCCGGGAGCGGACAGCCAGACACTGGCCGCGTGCGAATCCGACCGCTAGACGGGGCGAGAACCCCGGAGGAGGACCGCGCTCGTGCGCCTGGCTCTGCTGTCCACGTCCGACACCGACCTGCTGTCCGCGCGCGCGTCCGGCGCCGACTGGGTGTGGGGCAACCCAGCCCGGCTCGACGGTACGGCGCTCGACGCGCTGGTCGCCGACGCCGACCTGGTCGTCATGCGGCTGCTCGGCTCGCCCGACGACCTGTGGCCGGGGCTCGCGTCGGTGACGGTGCCCGTTGTGGTGCTCGGCGGCGAGCAGGCACCCAGCGCGGAGCTGATGGAGCGCTCCACGGTGCCGATGGGCGTCGCCGCGGAGGCGCACCGCTACCTCGCCGAGGGCGGCCCGGGCAACCTCGGCCAGCTGCACGCGTTCCTCTCCGACACGGTCCTGCTCACCGGCGAGGGGTTCGAGCCGCCGGCCGCGATCCCGGTCTGGGGCATGGCGGAGCGGCCGTCCGAGAAGCCGCGCGTCGGGGTGCTGTACTACCGGGCCCACGAGGCCAGTGGGAACACCGACTTCGCCCACGCCCTGGCCGACGCGATCGACGCGACCGGTGAGGCCGTCGGCGTACCGATCTTCGCGGGGTCGCTCCGCGCCGCGCCCGACGACCTCTACGAGGCGCTCGGCACCCTCGACGCCCTCGTGGTCACGGTCCTCGCCGCCGGCGGCTCCACGCCGGCCACGGCGAGCGCCGGTGGCGACGACGAGGCCTGGGACGTCGAGCGCATGGCGGCCCTCGACATCCCCGTCCTGCAGGGCCTGTGCCTCACCTCGAGCCGCGCGGAGTGGGAGGAGTCCGACGACGGCGTCAGCCCGCTGGACTACGCCACCCAGATCGCGATCCCGGAGTTCGACGGCCGGATCAGCACCGCGCCGTTCTCGTTCAAGGAGCTCGACGACCAGGGCCTCCCGCGCTACGTCGCCGACCCCGAGCGCTGCGCGCGGGTGGCCGGGATCGCGGTCAACCACGCCCGGCTGCGCAGGATCCCGAACGCCGAGAAGCGGATCGCGCTGGTGCTCTCGGCGTACCCCACCAAGCACGCGCGGATCGGCAACGCCGTCGGCCTGGACACCCCGGTCTCGGCGATCCGGCTGTTGCGCCGGATGCGCGACGAGGGGTACGACGTCGGCGACCTGCCGCAGCTCGACATCGCGGACGACACCGAGGCCGGCGACGCCCTCATCCACGCCCTGATCGCGGCCGGGGGCCAGGACGAGGAGTGGCTGACCAGCGGTCAATTGACGGACGCGCACGTCCGCATCACGAAGGCGGAGTACGACGCCTGGACCGCCGACCTGCCCGCCGACCTGCGCGACGCGATGGTCGAGAAGTGGGGCGCCTCACCGGGCGGCCTGTTCGTCAACGACGCCGGCGAGCTCGTCCTCGCGACGCTGCGGACCGGCAACGTCGTGATCCTGATCCAGCCGCCGCGCGGCTTCGGCGAGAACCCGGTCGCGATCTACCACGACCCCGACCTGCCACCGTCGCACCACTACCTGGGCGCCTACCGCTGGCTCGAGAACGGCTTCGGCGCGCACGCCGTCATCCACCTCGGCAAGCACGGCTCGATGGAGTGGCTGCCGGGCAAGAACGCCGCCATGTCGGCCTCCTGCGGCACCGACGCGGCGATCGGGAGCATGCCGCTGATCTACCCGTTCCTCGTCAACGACCCCGGCGAGGGCGCGCAGGCCAAGCGCCGCGCCCACGCCACCATCGTCGACCACCTGGTGCCGCCGATGGCGCGGGCCGAGTCGTACGGCGACATCGCGCGGCTCGAGGCGCTGCTGGAGGAGTACGACAAGATCTCGGCGATGGACCCGGCGAAGCTCCCCGCGATCCGCGGCGAGATCTGGCAGCTGATGCGCGCCGCCGAGCTGCACCGCGACCTCGGCCTCGAGGAGCGGCCCGAGGACGAGGAGTTCGACGACTTCCTGCTGCACGTCGACGGCTGGCTCTGCGAGATCAAGGACGCCCAGATCCGCGACGGGCTGCACGTGCTCGGCGCCGCGCCGGAGGGCGAGACGCGGGTCAACCTGGTGCTGTCGATCCTGCGGGCCGGGCAGGTCTGGGGCGGGGTCGGCAACGCGGTGCCGGGGCTGCGGGCCGCGCTGGGCCTCGACGCCGGCGACACCTCCACGGTCGACGCCTTCGAGGCCGAGGCCCGCGCCCTCGTCGAGGCGATGGAGAAGGCGGACTGGGACCCGGCCGTGGTGCCGACCCTGCACGACTCCCCCGAGGTGCGCACGGTCCTCACGTTCGCGGCCACCCAGGTCGTGCCGCGGCTCTCCCGCACCACCGACGAGCTCGACGCGGTGCTGCACGCGCTGTCCGGCGGCTTCGTGCCGGCGGGGCCGTCGGGCTCGCCGCTGCGCGGGCTGGTCAACGTGCTGCCGACCGGCCGAAACTTCTACACCGTCGACCCCCGGGCAGTGCCGTCGCGGCTCGCCTGGCAGACCGGCCAGGCGATGGCCGACTCGCTGCTCGAGCGCTACCTCGCCGAGACCGGCGAGTACCCGGCCTCGGTCGGGCTGTCGGTCTGGGGCACGAGCGCGATGCGCACCAGCGGTGACGACATCGCGGAGGTCCTGGCCCTGCTCGGCGTCCGCCCCGAGTGGGACGCCGAGTCCCGCCGGGTGAACCGCCTGGTCGTCGTACCCCTGGAGGAGCTGGGTCGTCCGCGCATCGACGTCACGGTGCGCATCTCCGGCTTCTTCCGCGACGCGTTCCCGCACGTGGTGGCGATGCTCGACGACGCCGTGCGGATGGTCGCCGAGCTCGACGAGCCGGACGACTGCAACTACGTCCGCGCCCACGCGCAGGCCGACCTGGAGTCGCACGGCGACGTACGCCGCGCGACCACCCGGATCTTCGGCTCCAAGCCCGGCTCCTACGGCGCCGGCATCCTCCAGGTCGTCGAGTCCGGCACCTGGCGCAGCGACGACGACCTCGCGGAGGTCTACACGGCCTGGGGCGGCTTCGCCTACGGCCGCGACCTCGACGGCGCCCCCGCCGCCGACGACATGCGCGCCAACTACCGGCGGATCAAGGTCGCCGCGAAGAACGTCGACTCCCTCGAGCACGACATCGCCGACAGCGACGACTACTTCCAGTACCACGGCGGCATGGTCGCGACGATCCGTGCGCTGACGGGCTCGGACCCCAAGGCGTACGTCGGCGACTCGACCTCCCCCGACGCGATCCGGACGCGCTCCCTGGCCGAGGAGACCGCTCGTGTCTTCCGCGCCCGCGTGGTCAACCCACGCTGGATCGGGGCGATGCAGCGGCACGGGTACAAGGGCGCCTTCGAGCTCGCGGCGACGGTCGACTACCTCTTCGGCTTCGACGCCACCGCCGGTGTCGTGCACGACTGGATGTACGAGTCGCTGGCCCAGAGCTACGTGCTCGACGAGACCAACCAGGCGTTCCTCCGCAAGTCGAACCCCTGGGCACTGCGCGGCATCGTCGAGCGGCTCCACGAGGCCGCTGAGCGCGGGCTGTGGGCCGAGCCGGACGCGGATACGCTCGCTGCCATGCAGGCGGTCTACCTGGAGGTCGAGGGCGACCTGGAGGACTCTGCGGGATGATCAGGGTCCTCGGGATCGGGATGGGTCCGCAGCACGTCACTCCCGAGGTCGCGAACGCCCTGCGCGGCTGCGACTACGTCCTCGCCGCCTCGAAGCGCGAGGAGGACGAGCTGCTGGCCGTGCGCCGCGCGATCTGCGAGGAGCACGGAGTCGAGCTCGTCGCCGTACGAGACCCGGAGCGGGACCGCGAGCCGGTCGGCGACGGCGGCTACGTCACGGCCGTCGCGGACTGGCACCAGGCGCGGGTCGCGGCGTACCGGGCGGTGCTCGACGAGCGCCCCGGCACCGTCGGGTTCCTGGTCTGGGGCGACCCCGCCCTGTACGACTCGACGATCCGGATCGTGGAGTCGCTCGGCGAGGAGTACGACGTCCTGCCCGGCATCTCCGCGCCCCAGGCGCTGGCCGCGCGGCACCGGATCGTGCTGCACGCCGTCGGGGCACCGGTGCACGTGACGACCGCGCGCCGGCTGCGCGGCGACATCGCCGCCGGGCAGACGAACCTGGTGGTCATGCTGGGGCGGTCGCTCGAGCTCGACGGCCTCGAAGACTGGTCGATCTGGTGGGGCGCGAACCTCGGCACGCCGTCGGAGGAGCTGGTCGCCGGCCGGGTCGGCGACGTCCTCGGTGAGCTCGACGCCGCCCGGGCGCGCGCGAAGGCCGCGGCCGGGTGGGTCATGGACGTCTACCTGCTGAGGGCGCCATGAGCGGGCTGCTGGTCGCCGGCACCACCTCGGACGCCGGCAAGAGCGTGGTCACCACGGGCCTGTGCCGGGCGTTCGCGCGGCGCGGGGTGAAGGTGGCGCCGTACAAGGCGCAGAACATGTCGAACAACTCCATGGTCGTCGCCGGGCCGGACGGGCCGGCCGAGATCGGGCGGGCCCAGTGGGTGCAGGCCGTCGCGGCCGGCGTGACGCCGGAGCCCGCGATGAACCCGGTGCTGCTCAAGCCCGGCAGCGACCGCCGCTCGCACGTCGTGCTGATGGGGCAGCCGGCCGGCGAGGTGTCGTCGAGCGACTGGGAGGAAGGGCGACGGCACCTGGCCGCAGCGGCGCACGCGGCGTACGACGACCTCGCCTCGCGCTTCGACGTCATCGTGGCCGAGGGCGCGGGCAGTCCGACCGAGATCAACCTGCGCGCCGGGGACTACGTCAACATGGGCCTCGCGCGGCACGCGTCGCTGCCGACCGTGGTGGTCGGGGACATCGACCGGGGCGGGCTGTTCGCCGCTCTCTACGGCACGGTCGCTCTGCTCGAGCCCGCCGACCAGGCGCTGATCGCCGGCTTCGTGGTCAACAAGTTCCGCGGCGACCTCGGGCTGCTGCGGCCGGGGATCGACCGGATCACGGAGGTGACCGGACGACCGACGTACGGCGTCCTGCCGTGGTCGCCCGACCTCTGGCTCGACTCCGAGGACGCGCTCGACCTCGAGGGCAGGCGGGCCGCCGCCGGCGCGAAGAAGGTCGCCGTCGTGCGACTCCCCCGGATCAGCAACTTCACCGACCTCGACGCGCTCGGGCTGGAGCCCGACCTCGACGTGACCTTCGTGTCGGACCCACGCGACCTCGGCGACGCGGACCTGGTGGTGCTGCCCGGGACCCGGGCCACGATCAGCGACCTGGCGTGGCTGCGTTCGCGTGGCCTCGACGTCGCGGTCGTGGAGCACGCGCGACGCGGGCGGCCGGTGCTGGGGATCTGCGGCGGCTGCCAGATGCTGGGTCGCACGATCTCCGACGCCGACGGGATCGAGGGCTCCTCCGGGGCCGTGGTGGAGGGGCTGGGCCTGCTCGACCACACCACCACGTTCGTGGCGGAGAAGACGCTGCGGCTGCACGCACCGGCGGGCTACGAGATCCACCACGGCCGGGTCTCCGGCACCACCGTCCGCGACCACGTGACCGGGACGATGGTGCACGGGTCGCTCGAGGACGACGGAGCGCGGGCGCGCTACCTGTCCGAGGCGCTGGGCGTGACGTCGCGGGCCTCCTTCCCCGCTGCGCGCGCACGCCGGATCGACCTCATCGCCGACCTGGTCGAGGAGCACCTCGACGTCGCGGCTCTGCTGGACCTGGCGGGTGCAGGCGCTCCTGCCGGGCTGAGGATCCTGCCATGAGGGTGTTGTTGCTCGGTGGCACCGGCGAGGCGCGAGAGCTGGCGGCGCTGCTCGTCGAGGCCGGGGTCGACGTGGTGTCGTCGCTCGCCGGCCGTGTCGCCGAGCCGCGGCTGCCGGTCGGTCCGGTGCGGATCGGCGGGTTCGGCGGGGTGGCCGGTCTCCGGGCTGCGCTCGCCGACTACGACGTCGTTGTCGACGCGACCCACCCCTTCGCGCGCGGCATGTCGGCCAACGCCGCCGAGGCCTGCGCGGCCGAGGACGTGCCGCTGGTCCGGCTCGAGCGACCGGGCTGGCGCCCCGACCCGACCTGGAGGTACGTCGACACCCACGACGAGGCCGCCGAGTGCGCCGTGCTGCTGGGCTACCGGCCGTTCCTGACCGTCGGGCGCCAGGAGCTGGCGCGCTTCGTGCCGGTGCTGGGCTCGTCGGCCGCGCTGGCACGGGTGGTGGATCGGCCGTCGATCGACCTGCCCGAGACCTGGACCCTGCTGAGCAGCCGTGGCCCCTACACGCTGGACGGCGAGCTCGACCTGATGCGCACGCACCGGGTCGACGTCCTCGTCACCAAGGACTCCGGCGGCTCCCACACCTGGCCCAAGATGCAGGCCGCGGCCGAGCTGGAGATCCCGGTCGTGGTGGTACGACGGCCGGCGCCGCCTGCCGGCGTGCGGCAGGTGAGCACCGCCGAGGAGGTTCTGGACCTCCTCGGCGGTGCCTGAGCTACACCAGGGCGGGCGCCTGCTCCTCGACCGCGGCCAGGCGCAGCACCCGGTCGGCGAGGGGCGCGAAGACCAGGGCGATGGTGCCGAAGAGCAGCACCTGGCTGAGGATCGCGTCGACCCGGAACTTCGCGAGCACGTCCGCAGGGAAACCCGCGGGGGTCTCGTGGAAGCTCGGCAGGGCCCAGAAGAGCAGGCCCATCACGACCGCGTAGCCGAGGCCCGTGGCCAGCACCGTGCGGTAGAGGCCGAGCCGGTCGCGCAGCTGCTGGCCGACGTACACGGCCAGGAAGAGCGCGAGGCACGAGACCGCGACAGTGATGAGGAACGCAGCGCCGCGGTCACGGATCGTGTCCGGGTCGCCGATGGCCGGCGGGTTGGCGGGGTACTTCAGGAACGGCACCGCGAAGACGCCGACGAAGTAGAACGCCGGCACCAGCAGGGCGAGCGGGAACGGCCGGACCCGACCGGTGCGGCCGATGGCGACGACATACCCGACGGCGACGAGCGCGCCCATCGCGACGCCGAACAGGATCATCCCGGTGCCCAGCCCGACGAGCGACTGGACCGAGCGGCTGACCAGCTCCTCCTCGTGGTCATGGGAGTGGCCGTCCTCGAAGTCGATGGCCTGCTGGATGAGGGGCTCCGCGAAGAGGCGCGCGAAGACGAAGGCGACGAGGCCCGCGACGGCTCCGGAGAGCGCGCCGCGGCCCAGCAGCTGTTTCACCATGTTCTGTTGTTCTCCTGCCGACTGGGGATCAGTGGCAGGGGAAGCCCATGAGGTGACGGCCGTCGTGGAAGAACTCGTGCAGCAGCATGCTCTTGCCCGAGAGCGACATGGCGCCCTCGTCGATGCCGATGAAGTAGTAGGTCATCAGCGCGAGGAACGCGACGCCGACCAGCAGCGCGACGGTCTTGACGTTGACGGAGACCAGCGGGGTGCTGATCGGGGTCGAGATAGCAGACGTGTTGCTCACGTGATGCTCCTTCAGGAATACAACGTTCCCTTGTTGGGCGGTCAACACGGCGACGGAAGATCTGACTTCGGATCCTCGCGGATCCTCACAGTGGCGTGACCGTGCCAGATTCTCACTGGCTTCCTCACGTTCGTCGTGCGCTCCGACCCTATCGGTTGAGCCGGTGGCTGGCGAGAGGCTGTCCGCCCACGAGGTGTTCTGTGACGATCGTCGCGGCGGCGGCCGGGTCGAGGCCGCCGTACCAGACGTCATCGGGCTGCACGCTGACCACGGGCGCCTGGTTGCACGGGAACTGGCAGCCGGTGTGGACGAGCAGCACGTCGTCGTCGCCCAGCTCGTGCTCCATCATCGACAGGATCATCGAGCGCAGGTTGTCGGTCGCCCCCTTGGCCGTGCAGCGGGTGCCGCGGCAGATGTTGACCTGGTGCCGGTGGCCGCTCACCTGCTCCCAGGCGTCGGAGGTCAGGCCGGGTTCGTACGACGTGATCGGGCGGGTCTCCGAGGGCAGGTCGGCCAGGTCGTCCGCGAGCCGCTTGGCGACCCGCACGTCGGGGCGGCGGCCGGCCCGCTCGCGCCACCAGTGGGCGGCGATGCGGGAGAGCCAGGACTGGCCGGGACCGAGCGGGCCCAGGCTCACCCCGACCAGCGTGATCGTCTCGTGGCCCTCGTCGGCCAGGCGGGTGAGCTCGGCGGACAGGCTGGGGTCGGCCATCTGCAGGAACGCCACGGTCGCGCCGAGCTCGCGGGCGGTCGCGAGGAGGTCGTCGCGGCGGTCGACGTCGGCCACGGACATGCCGACCAGGACGGTGGCGCTCATCGGACCCTCCCGGCTGCTGCTGCGGCGACCAGTGCCGCGCCGAGGCCGACGCGGGTGGCGAGGCGGGTGGCGCGCGGGATGTCCTGCGGCGCGGGCGGGCGACCGTCGCCCATGACGGCGCGGTGCTCGACGCGGTCGCCGTCGTAGGTGTTGGTGCCGCCGAGCCGGATGCCGAGGGACCCCGCGAAGGTCGACTCGACGACGCCGGCGTTGGGGCTGGGGTGGGCGGAGGCGTCGCGCCGCCAAGCTTCGAGCGCGGCCGTCGGGCGGCCGCCGAGAGCCGTGGCCAGGAGGCCGGCGAGCCGCGACCCGGGGAGGTTGACGACGTCGTCGAGGCGCGCGCTCGCCCAGCCGAAGTGCTCGTAGCGGGCGTTGTGGTGGCCGACCATGGCGTCGAGGGTGTTGGCCGCGCGGTAGCCGAGGAGGCCGGGGACCCCGGCGACCGCCCCCCAGGCCAGCGGGGCGACGACGGCGTCGGAGGTGTTCTCGGCGACCGACTCGATGACGGCCCGGGCGACCTCGTCCGCGGTGAGCGCCGAGGTGTCGCGGCCGACGAGGTGCGTGAGCCGCTGCCGCGCGGCCGGGAGGTCGCCCGCGGCGAGGTGCGCGTGGACGGCCGTCGCCTCGCGCTCGAGCGAGCGCCCGCCGAGGACCGCCCAGGTGGCGACCGCCGTGGTGGTCGTGGTGCGCGGCAGTGCCGCACCGACAGCGACCGCTCCTCCGACCAGCAGGGTGGTGTGGACGATGCCGGCGGGTCGCGCGTCGGCATAGGTACGCCGCTCGACGGCGCCGGCCACCGTGCCGAAGCCGGCGACCGGGTGGAACCGGCGTGGGTCGCCGAGGAGGCGGTCGGCGGCGTACCCCAGCAGCAGGCCGAGCGCCCTACTCATCGAGGGCCACCAGCAGCTTGTCGGTGAGGTCGGGGGGCCTCACCGCGATCCGGACCCAGGACGCGTCGAGGCCGGGGAAGGTGTCCGCACGGCGGACGGCGATGCCGCGCTCGCGCAGCTGTTCGCGGACCCCGGTGCCGACCTGCGCGAGCACGAAGGACGCCTGGGACGGGACATGGGTGATGCCGCGGGCGTCGAGGCCGGCCTGGAGGTGGGCACGCCAGCCCGCGATCGTCGTCGCGCGGGCGTGGGCCTCGTCGCGGGCGGTCGGCGTGAGGCAGGCGACCGTCGCGGCGAGCGCCGGGGCGGAGACCGACCAGGGCGGCTGGTGCCGCTCCAGCTCGGCGACGAGGGCGGGGTCGCCCACGACATACCCCGCGCGGATGCCGGGGATCGACCAGTGCTTGGTGAGGCTGCGGATGACGAGCAGGCCGGTCTCGCGGGCGGCGGTGAGTGTCTCGCGCTCGCCGGGCACCGCGTCGAGGAACGCCTCATCGACCACGACCACCCGGCCGGGCCGGAGGAGCGCCCGGATGTCCTCTGCCGGGTGGAGGACACCAGTCGGGTTGGTCGGGTTGCCGACGACGACCAGGTCGGCGTCGTCGGGGACGTCTGCCGAGCTCAGCTCGAAGGCGGGGGCTGTGCAGAGCGCCTCGGTGACCTCGTGACCGGCCGTCACCAGCGCGGCGTGCGGCTCGGTGAACTGCGGGTGCACCACGACCGGGCGACGCCAGGGCCGCATCCGCGCGACCAGCGTGAACGCCTCGGCGGCGCCGGAGGTCGGGAGGACCTCGGTCAGGTCCCGGCCGTGAGCGGTGGCGATCGCCCGCCGCGCCTCGGCGTTGCTCGGGTAGGACCCGCTGGCGTCGACGGCCTCGTGCAGGGCCCGGTCCAGCCACGCGGGCCGCGGGCCGGAGAAGACGTTCACGGCGAAGTCGAGCAGACCCTCGCCGGTCTCGACGTCGCCGTGGTGGTCGAGCGGGTGGAGCAGGGGCTCATCCACGGGCGCGCACCGCCTCGACGAATCGCACGGCGAGCTCGGGGTAGCCGGCCCAGTGGGTGTGCAGGTACGACGCGTGCAGGGTCGGTGATGCCCAGCCGGTGGGAGCTCCGTCGATGATCCAGGCGGGGTTCTCGCCGGCCGCGGGGGCGGTCGCCGTCCGGTGGAACTCGTGGCCGGCGATCCGCTCCCCGGCGCGGGTCAGCAGCGAGTCGGTCGCGGCCTCGGCCACCGGGTAGCGCAGGGTGAGACGCTCGGCCATCGCCGCGTCGGTCTTGATCGCCCCCGCCATGGGGACGCCGTCCAGCGACTGCGCCAGGAGCAGCAGCCCCGCGCACTCGGCGACCGTCGGCACGCCGTCGGCCACGGCGGCGCGGATCTCGTCGAGCAGCGGCCGGTTGGCGGCCAGCTGCTCGGCGTACACCTCGGGGAAGCCGCCGCCGAGGTAGACGCCGCCGCTGCCTGCCTGCGGGCAGGCAGGCTGGCTGGGGTTGTCCATCGCCTGCCTGCCTGCCGGCAGGCAGGGAGCGGTGAGGGGGTCGAACGAGACCACCTCGCAGCCCGCGGCCCGGAGCAGCTCCTCGGTCTCGGCGTAGCGGAAGGTGAAGGCGCGGCCGCCGGCCATGGCGACGACGGGACGCGAGGAGCCCGTGGCGGCGGTGAGGCCGGCAGCGGCCAGCTCGGCGGCAGGGTCCCAGGCGACCCCGTCGAGATCCGGCGCGGAGCGGGCGACGGCGAGGAGGGCGGCGAGGTCGACGTGGCGGGCGACGTACTCCCCCAGCGCCGCGATCGTCGCCTCCGACTCGCCGCGCTCGGCGGCGGGGACGAGGCCGAGGTGGCGCGACGGCTTCGCGAAGGAAGCGTCACGCGGCACGGCACCCAGGACCGGGAGTCCCACGCCCTCGAGCGCCGCCGTGATCTCGGCGGTGTTGCGCGCGGAGCCGACCTGGTTGAGCACGACCCCCGCGATCCGCACCGCGGGGTCGAACGCGGCCATGCCCGCGGCGATCGCAGCGGCCGTCCGCGACTGGCGCGCCACGTCGAGGACGAGCACCACGGGGGCGTTCAACAACCCGGCGACGTGCGCCGTCGAGGCGAAGCCGGAGGTGCCGATGCGCCCGTCGTACAGGCCCATCACGCCCTCGACCACGGCGACGTCCGCGCCGCGCGCGCCGTGCAGGAACAGCGGCACGATCCGCGACTCCCCCACCAGGTGCGGGTCGAGGTTGCGGCCGGGCCGGCCCGTGGCGAGCACGTGGTAGCCGGGGTCGATGTAGTCGGGACCGACCTTGTGCCCGCTGACGACCGACCCGGCGGCCCGCAGCGCGGCCATCAGCCCGGTCGCGATCGTGGTCTTGCCCTGCCCGGTCGAGGGCGCCGCCACGACGAGCCGGGGCAGGCTTACCACTCGATGCCCCTCTGGCCCTTCTGACCGGCGTCCATGGGGTGCTTGATCTTGGTCATCTCGGTGACGAGGTCGGCCACCTCGATGATCTCGGGCGCGACGTCCCGTCCGGTGATGACGACGTGCTGGTGACCCGGCCGGTCGCGCAGGAACTCCGCCACCTCGGTCGCGGAGATCCAGCCCCACTTCACCGGGTAGGCGAACTCGTCGAGGATGTAGAGGTCGTGCTCCTCGGCCAGGATCCGACGCTTGATCTCGGCCCAGCCGTCACGCGCGACCTGGGCGTGGTCCTCGTCGTCGCCCTTCTTGCGCGACCACGACCAGCCGTCGCCCATCTTGTTCCACTGCACCGGCCCGCCAACGCCGGTCTCCTCGTGCAGCTTGCCGAGGGCCAGGTACGCCGTCTCCTCGCCGACCTTCCACTTCGCGGACTTCACGAACTGGAAGACCGCGACGTTCCAGCCCTGGTTCCAGCCGCGCAGGCCGAGCCCGAAGGCGGCCGTCGACTTCCCCTTGTTCTCGCCGGTGTGGACGATCGTCAGCGGCCGGTTGCGGCGTTGGCGCGTGGTCAGGCCGTCGTCGGGGACGTTCGCCGGCACTCCCTGCGGCATCTCACGCCACCTTCCGGGTCACGGTGGCGGCGAGCGCCTCGGCGCTCACCTCGGCCACCGGCAGGTGCTCGGCGCCCAGCGTCTCCGCCAGCCGCGCCGCCAGCCCGAGCCGTAGCGGGCCCGTCTCGCTGTCCACCACCACGGTGGCGACACCCAGCCCGGCGACGTACGCCGCCGCCTGCTGGCTCCGCGCCACGGCATCGGCGCCACCGGTCGCCCTGCCGTCGGTGACGATGACGAGCAGCGGCCGCAGCCGCGGGTCGCGCAGCCGCTCGCGCTGCAGCACCTTCGCCGCCTCCAGCAGGCCCTCGGCGAGCGGGGTGCGACCGCCGGCCGGCAGCTCCTCGAGCCGCGACGCCGCGACGTCGACCGAGTGCGTGGGCGGCAGGGCCACGTCGGCGCTCAGGCCGCGGAAGGTCACCAGGCCCACCTTGTCGCGCCGGCGGTACGCATCGAGCAGCAGCGACAGGATCGCGGTCTTCACCTGGGTCATCCGCTTGCGCGCGGCCATCGAGCCGGACGCGTCGACGCAGAAGAGCACGAGGTTCGCCTCGCGGCCCTCCCGCACGGCGACGCGCAGGTCGCGCGGCTCCAGCACCCGGGTGCCACGGGCCGCCGCGGCCTTCAGGGTCTCGACGAGGTGCAGCGACCCGTCACCGCCGGGTCGTGCCCCGACCCGGCGTCCGCTGGTCGCGATCGCGCGGCTGCGCCGGCCCGCCTGGCCGGCGCCGAGACCGGAGACCTTCAGCAGCTTCGGTCGGTACGGCGTACCGGAGCCGACCGTGGCCTCCGGGGCCCCGCCGCTCGCGGGCGACTCCGGGCCGGACTCCGAGGACTCGGAGGAGTCGGGCGCGGCCGGGTCGGTGTCGCCACCCGGCTCGTCGGCCGACGACTCGGTCTCGTCGGGAGCCCCACCCTCCGGCGGCTCCGGCGGCAGCTCCTCGTCGCCGAGCAGCTGGTCGAGCAGGTCCTCGTCCAGGCCGGGTGCGTCGAACGGGTTGCGGCGGCGCCGGTGCGGGAGCGCCAGCAGCGCCGCCCGTCGGATGTCGGCCCGGGTCACCTCGTCGCGGCCGGCCCACGCGGCGTGGGCGACGGCGGTCCGGGCGGTGACGATGTCGGCGCGCAGGCCGTCGACCTCGAAGGCCGCGCAGATCTCGGCGATCTTGAGCAGCGTGGCGTCGCCCAGCAGCACCTTCGCGACCCGCTCCCGCGCGTGCGCGACCCGCTCGGCGAAGGCGGCCTCCGCGGCGGCGTACCCGGCGGAGAACGCGGCCGGGTCGGCGTCGTAGGCCATCCGCCGGCGCACCACCTCGGCGCGCAGCCCCGGGTCGCGCGGCGCCGCCACCTCGACGGTGAGGCCGAACCGGTCGAGCAGCTGCGGGCGCAGCTCGCCCTCCTCGGGGTTCATCGTGCCGATCAGCACGAACCGCGCGTCGTGCTCGACCGAGATGCCGTCGCGCTCGACGGTCACGCGGCCCATCGCCGCGGCGTCGAGGAGCAGGTCGACCAGGTGGTCGTGCAGCAGGTTGACCTCGTCGACGTACAGCAGACCGCCGTGGGCGCGGGCCAGCAGGCCCTGCTCGACCTGGATCCGGCCCTCGGTCAGCGCCGACTCCAGCTGGATCGAGCCGATGACCCGGTCCTCGGTGGCGCCGATGGGCAGCTCGACCAGCGGCGGGAACAGCGCACCGAGCGCGCGCACGCTCGTGGACTTCGCCGTGCCCTTCTCGCCGCGGACCAGGACGCCACCGATCTCGGGGCTGATCGTGGTCAGCACCAGGGCGAGGCCCATGTCGTCGAGATCGTCGGCCGCACAGCCGACGACGGCCGAAAAGGGGTAGTGCTGTGGCATGGTGAGGCTCCCGCTCGATTTCGCCATCGTTGAAATGGTCGGGCGCGAGGCCGGTCTTCGGACTGTCACCGCAGCGGGCCTGTGCCGGAGTTCCACCGGCTTCCCAGATTCTCCCCTCGGGCCGAAGCCCTCGGGGCACCTCGTGCCGCCGCCACGATAGCGTCACTCCCCATGTCCGCCGCCACGCCCTCCCTCCACGTGATCGGGATCGGCGCCGACGGCTGGGACGGGCTCGGCGCGGCGGCCCGCGCCCGGGTCCGCGAGGCCGCGGTCGTCCTGGGCGGCTCCCGGCACCTGGACCTGCTGCCCGCGGAGGTCACCGGGCGCCGCGTCCCCTGGCCCTCTCCCCTGCGCACCGGCCTCCCGGCCCTGCTCGAGTCGCTCGGCGACGGCCCGGTCGTCGCCCTCGCGTCGGGCGACCCCCTCGTCTCCGGCATCGGTACGACGCTGCTCGGCCTGCTGCCGCCCGGCAGCGTGACGATCGAGCCGGCGATCTCCTCGGTCGCCCTGGCGCGGGCGGCGATGGGCTGGCCGGCGGAGTCGTGCGCGGTCGTGTCGGTCGTCGGCCGCGACGTCGCCCTTGTGGCCCGGGAGCTGGCCCCCGGCCGACGGATCCTGGTGCTCTCCTCGGACGAGAACACCCCGCCAGCACTGGCGAACCTCCTCCTCGACGCCCGCTACGGCGCCTCCACGGTGACGGTGCTCGGCGACCTCGGGTCGGCCCACGAGTCCAGGACGACGGCGGTCGCCACCGATCTCGGCTCCCCCTACCCCCGCCTCAACATCGTGGCGATCGAGTGCTCCGGCCCGCGGTCCTACGGCTGGGTGGCCGGCCTCCCGGACGACGCCTTCGAGCACGACGGCCAGCTCACCAAACGCGACCTGCGGGCCTCGGCCCTCTCGCGGCTAGCGCCGACCCCGGGCGAGCACCTGTGGGACGTGGGCGCGGGCGCGGGCAGCGTCGGCATCGAGTGGATGCGCGCGCACCCGACGTGCACGGCGACGGCGATCGAGGCCGACCCCGAGCGCGCGGCTCGGATCGCGCGCAACGCCCGCGCGCTCGGCGTACCGAACCTCGAGGTGGTCAACGGCCGCGCACCCGACGCGCTCCACGGACTCACCGCGCCGGACGCGGTCTTCGTCGGTGGCGGAGCCACCCGGCCGGGTGTGATGGACGCCTGCCTGGCCGCGCTGCGCAACGACGGGCGCCTCGTCGCGCACGGGGTGACGCTCGAGACCGAGCACCTGCTGGCGACGCTCCATCGCGAGCACGGCGGCGAGCTCACCCGCATCGCCGTCGAGACGACGGCGCCCGTCGGGACCTTCACCGGCTGGACGCCGGCGCGGACCGTCACGCAATGGTCCTTCGCGCGCTGACCGCCCCCACAACGGTCAGGCGCTGAGACCTCCTGCTGCGTCGTAGTACTCCTCGTGCAGGACCGAGGACAGCGGCGAACGGTGTCGCCATCCCGAGGGCTGGGCGGCCGGAGCCTCCGACATCACCTCGAGCGTGCCCAGGCAGAGCCAGGCGACCGGTCGGACGTGGGCGGGCATCCCGACGAGGGAACGCAGGAACTCCTCCCTCCACGAGCTCACCCAGCGCACCCCGAGCTCCTCGGCAGCGGCCGCGAGCGAGAGGTTCTGGATCGCGCACAGCACGCCGGACAGGCCACCCCGTGCCGGGTCGTGGCCGACGACGACGCCCGCGCCACACGCCACGACCGCGGCGAGCTCGCCCACGTCGACGGCAGCGAGGCGCTCCTGCTCGAGCTCGACGTGCTCGGCGAACACCCGCAACGTCAGGGGTGAACGCACGAGCACGAAGCTCCCGCAGTGGACGGCCGACAGGACTCGGTCGAGAACCCGCGGTGGGAGTGGCGCGGCGGTGACCATGGGTCCACCGTAGGAAGCAATCCTTGTACGAAGGTTGGACGGCGATCAGGCCTGCCGGTAGGTCTCCTCGTGCAGCACCGACGCGATCGGCGAGCGGTGCCGCCACCCGTACCGCTCCAGGTCAGGTACGTCGGGCAGCCCCTCCACCGCGCCCACGCAGAGCCATGCCACCGGGCGCACGTGGTCCGGCATGCCGACGAGGTCGCGGAGGAACTCCTCGCGGTAGAAGCTGACCCAGCCGACACCGAGGCCCTCGGCCGTCGCGGCGAGCCAGAGGTTCTGGATCGCGCAGACCACCGAGTAGAGCCCGGCGTCGGCGATCGCGTGCCGGCCCAGCACGTTGGGGCCGCCCCGGGTCGGGTCGTAGCCGACGACGATGCCGAGGCCGGACTCGCGGATGCCCTCGACCTTGATCCGGTTGAACGTCTCCAGGCGCTCCCCCTCCAGCGTCGCCGCGAAGGTGTCGCGCTCCGTGGCGACGTGCTCGGAGAAGGCGGCCAGCGTCCGCGGCGAGCGCACCAGCACGAAGTCCCACGGCTGGCTCATGCCGACGCTCGGCGCGCAGTGCGCCGCGGACAGGACGCGGTCCAGGACCTCGGGCTCGACCGGCGCTCCGGTGAACTCGCGCCGGGTGTCGCGGCGGCGGTTGATGACGTCGTACAACGCCTGGTCGGGGATCGTCACGGTCAACGCTTGATGCTCCTGTCGCGGGCGCAGTCGTAGAGGTGGGACTCGCCGCCCGGGCGCGGGTCCAGGGCCCGACCCACCAGGATCACCGCGGCCTGGCGCAGGCCCGCCGCCTCCACCTCGTCGGCGATCGTGCCGACCGTGCCCCGCAGCACCAGCTCGTCCGGCTGGCTGGCGCGGAACACCACGACGACCGGGCAGTCGACGCCGTGCGTGGGCACGAGCTCGGCCATCAGCTCGCGGGTCCGGGTGATCGCCAGGTGCAGCACCAGCGTCGCGCCGGTCGCGGCGAAGGCCGCCAGCGACTCCGTCGACGGCATCGCCGTCGAGCGCTGCTGGGTGCGGGTCAGCACCACTGACTGGGAGATCAGCGGCACGGTCAGCTCCCGCCCGACGGCGGCGGCCGCGGCGGCGTACGCCGGCACGCCGGGCGTCACGTCCCACGGCACTCCCGCCGCGTCCAGCCGACGGGTCTGCTCGGCCAGCGCGGAGTACACCGAGAGGTCGCCGGAGGCGAGCCGGACCACCTCGTGGCCGGCCGCGTGGGCCTCGACCAGCAGGGCCGTGATGGCGTCGAGGTCCAGGTCCTGGGTGTCGACGAGCCGCGCGGTGGGACTGACGTGGGTGAGGACCTCGGGGTCCAGGTAGGTGCCGGGGAAGAGCACCACGTCGGCGTCGGCGAGAAGCCGCGTCGCGCGCACGGTCAGCAGGTCGGCCGCGCCGGGACCGGCCCCCACGAAGTGCACGCCCCTCGACGGAAGGGTCATCGCACGTACCTCGGCGTCCACACGCCCGCGGGGCTGACCCGCGTGCTCTCGGCACCCACGATCAGCAGGCACTTCATGTCGATCGTCGTCGGGTCGAGCTCGGCCAGCGTCGTGACCTCGAGCGCCTCCTCGGCGCGGCCCACGTCGCGGCCCACCACGACGACGGTGTCCGGCTTGCGGTGCTCGAGCAGGACGTCGCGCGCGGTCGCGATCTGCTCGGTCCGGCTGCGCGAGGCGGGGTTGTAGATGGCGAGCACCAGGTCGGCCTCGGCGATGGCGCGCAGCCGGCGCTCGACGACCTCCCACGGCTTCAGCCGGTCGCTGAGCGAGACCACGGCGAAGTCGGCGCCGATCGGCGCGCCCGCCCGGGCCGCCACGGCCTGCACGGCGCTCACGCCCGGCAGTACCCGGATCGCCACGTCGGCGTACGCCGGGTCCTCGGCCGCCTCGAACACGGCGGCCGCCATCCCGAACACCCCGGCGTCGCCCCCGGAGACGACCGCGACCCGCTCGCCGGCCTTCGCCAGCTCGAGCGCGTCCCGGGCCCGGTCCACCTCGACGGTGTTGCCGGAGGCGTGCCGGGTGAGGCCCGCGCGCTGCGGCACCCGGGCGACGTACGGCGCGTAGCCGACCACGTGGTCGACCTCGGCGAGGGCGGCGGCCACGTCCGGGGTGACCCAGCCGTCCGGGCCGGGGCCGAGGCCGACGACGAGCAGCTCGGCAGGCTTCGTGAAGGTTGCCGCAGCGACCTCCTCGACCAACGGGGCATTCGCACGCATGCGCTCGGCCGACGACTCCCGCGCCGTGTCACCGGGGACCACGACCAAGGAGAAGTAGGGCACGGTGTCGGCGTCCACCTCGGCCACCGGCAGCCGCCGCTCGTCGGCCTGGGAGGCGCGCTCGACGTACCAGGCGCCCTCCAGCCGTCCGGCCGCCGCCAGGGCGCGGCGCACCGCGGGGAACGTCCGGCCGAGCTTCATGATGATCGCGCCGTCGGTGTCGGCGAGGCGCCGGGCGAGCTCGGGCTCGGGCAGCGTCCCGGGCAGCACGGTGAGCACGTCG
>DATFHM010000048.1:0-11334 GCA_035248385.1 Nocardioides sp.
GTTCGGCTTCCGCCGGCTCAGCGAGGCGCTCGGCCGGACCCCGTGGTTCCTCTCGACGCTCCGCGACGAGGGCGAGGTCGCCGAGCGCCTGGCGCACGTGCTCTCCACCTCCCGCTACTGCACCGACCTGCTCGAGCGGGAGCCCGCCGGCGTACGCCTGCTCGCGGGGGACCTGCGCCCGCTCGCGGCCGCGCAGGTGCGCGAGGAGATGCTCGCGACGGCCGGGCGCCAGGAGGACGTCGACAAGGCGAGTCGCGCGATCCGCGCCGTACGCCGTCGCGAGCTGTTGCGCATCGCGGCCGGCGACGTCCTCGGCCTGACCGACGTCACCGATGTCGGCTACGGCCTCACCCGGCTCACCGACGCCACCCTCGCCGCGACACTGGACGTCGCCACCGCCGCGGTGACGCGCGCCCGCAAGCTCGACGCCCCGCCCACGACCATGGCGATCGTCGCCATGGGCCGCTACGGCGGCTTCGAGCTCTCCTACGGCTCCGACGCCGACGTGATGTTCGTGCACGACCCGGTCGAGGGTGCCGACGCGCACGTCGCCGCCGGCTTCGCCAAGGCCGTCGCCGAGGAGGTACGCCGCACGCTCGGCGTCGCGGGCCCCGAACCCGCCCTCGTGGTCGACGCCGACCTCCGCCCCGAGGGGCGCCAGGGCGCGCTGGTCCGCACCCTCGACTCCTACGCCGCCTACTACGCCAAGTGGTCGGCGGTGTGGGAGGCGCAGGCGCTGCTGCGGGCCGACGCGATCGTCGGCGACGAGGACCTGAGGGCCCGGTTCACCGCGATGATCGACCCGCTGCGCTACCCGGCCGCGGGACTGACCGACGCCGACATCCGCGAGATCCGGAGGATCAAGGCGCGGGTCGACGCCGAGCGGCTGCCCCGCGGGGCCGACCCCGCGCTGCACCTCAAGCTGGGCCGCGGGGGACTGGCCGACATCGAGTGGACCGTGCAGCTGCTGCAGCTCCGGCACGGCGCCGAGGTCCCGGGCCTGCGCACCACGCAGACCCTGGCCGCGCTCGCCGCGGCGGCCGGCACCGGGCTGCTCGACCCCGACGACGCCGAGGTGCTCGGCAACGCCTGGCGGATGGCCAGCCGGGTCCGCAACGCGCTGCTCCTCGCGAGGGGCAAGCCGGGGGACCAGTTCCCCCGTGCACCGCTCGAGCGGCGGGCCGTCGCCCTCATCCTCGGCTACCCGTTGGACCACACCGAGGAGGTCGTCAACGACTACCTACGTGCGACACGGCGTGCGCGTCTCGTGGTGGATCGAGTTTTTTGGGATTGATCGTGCGTTGAAGGTTGCACCGTGAGACGGGTGTGACATGATGGGACTCGTCGGGCCGCGACCGACCCCCCCAGAGGTCGCGGCCCGACGTACCTTTTTCGGGCCTTCGGGCCGAGCGTGTCGCCGCTCTTGCTCCCTTCGCCGGACTTGGTCCGCCACGGCGCTCCGGTCGCTCGTTCCTCGCTTCCTCCGCACCGCGTCGGCCCGCGCCCGGCCTCGGTCGCGCGGCGCCACGCTGCCGGACCTTCGGCCTTTCGCGGTTGTCTTCCGTAGGTGGTCGCCTCTCCTTGGCGGCAAGACGTTCGTACGTTCGTGGTGTTTCCGCCTAACCGCTACAGCGTGTCGCAGAACATGTTCCCTTGTGCGCCCGGCGGTCCTACGATCGGCCCATGATCATCTTGGACTCGACGGTGAGCCCGCCGGCTGGTGGGGCTCCCACGGACCAGATCCTGATCGCCTTCGCGATGTGTGCGGTGCTCTACCTGCCGCTCGCGTGGTTCGTGTGGCGGGAGTCAGGTGGGCACCCGACCCTGATCGGACGCGTCGCGGACTGGATGGCCGCGAAGAGCGGGCTGGCGCGGTGGGCAGCGCTGCCGTTCGTGCTGACCTACGTGAGCCTGCTGTCGTGCGGGTTCGGCGTGTACTGGGACGTCCCGACCCACATGCAGAAGGGACGTGACCCCGGGCCGTTGGCCAACCCGTCGCACTACCCGATCCTGCTCGGCATCCTGCTCTTCCTGATGGCCGGCGTGATGGCCGCGACGCTGGCACGCCAGGACCTGCCGCGGCGTACGCTCCGGATCACCTCGACCTGGCGGGTGCCGATGGCGCCTGTCGTCCTCACCGCCGCCGGTCTGATCGCGGCGCTCGGCTTCCCGCTCGACGACCTGTGGCACCGGCTCTTCGGCCAGGACGTCACCGAGTGGGGTCCGACCCACACGATGATGATCGGTGGCGCGGTGACCTCGTTCCTGTCGCTGCCGCTGTTCCTCGCCGAGAGCGCCCAGGCGGGCCGGCCGCTGCTCGGCGGCCGCTTCCCGCGGCTGTCGCTCGCCTTCGCCATGGGCTCGTGCGTGATCCCGACCGCGTTCCTGATGGAGTTCGACCTCGGGATCCCGCAGTTCCCCGAGGTGACCCTCTACGTCATCAGCGCCCTGCTGACCGGCTGGATCTTCGTCGGCACCCGCGTCGTGCTGGGCCGCGGGGGAGCGCTCTACGGCTGGAGCGTGTACGTCGTCATCCGGCTCGCCATCCTCGCGATGACGGCCCCGCTGACCCACATCCACCACGCCCGCTTCCTGCTCTACCTGGGCGCCGCGATCGTGATCGAGCTCGTCGCGCTCGGCTTCAAGAAGCACGGCGCCGTCTTCGCCGCGACCGCCGGCGCCCTGGCGGGTGCGATCGGCATGCTGACCGAGCAGGTCTGGATGAAGGTCTTCATGCCGATCCCGCTGCCGCCGCCGGCCGACCACCTGCCGTTCCTGCTCGGCGCTGCTGCCGTCTCCGGTCTCGGCGCCGGCCTGCTCGGCCTGGCCTGGGCGACCTTCCTGCTCCGCACCGCCTCGCCGGACGGCACGGTCCCGGACGCGCCGCGACGGGCGACGTCGGTCCCGCGCTGGATCGGCACCGCGGGAGTCCTCACGTTCCTGGTGCTGATGGGCGTCTTCGCGGTCCCGCGGTCGATCGGGCAGACGACCGTCAGCGAGCAGTGCGGCGACACCGGCTGCGCCACGAGCTTCGCCCCGGTCGGGAGTGACACGGTCGTCGCCACGGTGCGGTACGCCGACAACTGCGTCGGCCAGGACCGCTGCCTGTCCCGGGTGCAGGTCGAGGTGACCCCGGCCGACGCCGCGGTGGACGCGCTCTGGTTCGACGCGCTGGCCTGGCAGGGCGAGCGCGACCACGACAGCCGGGTGCCCGGCAGCGGCGTGCTGGCGACCCAGATGGTGCCGCGCGGCGACGGCATCTACGAGACCGCGGACCCCGTGCCGCTCTACGGCAACTGGAAGACGATGGTCCGCCTGCACCGCGCCCCGAGCTCGATGGTCGCGCTGCCGCTGCACTTCCCGGCCGACCCGTCGATCAAGTCGGTCCGCGCCGGCCTGATCCAGGTCGCGAACGGGGACAGCGCACCGTTCGTCTACGAGCCGTCGCTGCTGCAGCGCGAGCGGCGCGACGGCGTACCGGGCTGGCTGTGGGGTGTCATGTACGGCACCGTCCTCGGCGCCTGGGTGGTGCTGCTGGCCCTCTACGGCTGGTGCTATGTCAACGCCGGACGTCCGAGCGCGGTCGCGAAGGCGGCGCGAGAGCCGGTGCGCACCTAGAATCGCCCGGTGCACGAGGCAGACACACCGCTGGAGCGGATCGACCCGGCGGACCTCGAGGTCGCGCTGCGGGTGCTGAAGCAGATCCCCATGCTCGACCCGGAGCACGAGGACGTCCGCACGATGAAGCGCGCGGCGTCGTACATGTACAAGCTGATCAAGAAGCAGCGGCGTGCGGAGATCCGGGCCGAGAAGCAGCGGCACGACCAGGAGATCATCGAGCGCACGGCGACCGGGTCGGCCATGCGCATCGACGACGAGACCGCCGGGATCCCGCTGGTGTCGACAGCGCAGGGCGCGTTCGCCGGTGAGCTGATCACCGCGCGCGGGTGCTACATCTGCAAGCAGGACTTCACGCTCGTCGACGCGTTCTACCACTGGCTGTGCCCGTCGTGCGCTGCCAAGTCGCACGCCAAGCGCGACCAGCGCACCGACCTCACCGGCAAGCGGGCGCTGCTCACCGGCGGGCGCGCGAAGATCGGCATGTACATCGCGCTGCGGCTGCTGCGCGACGGCGCGCACACCACGATCACCACGCGGTTCCCGAAGGACGCCGTCCGGCGCTTCGCCGCGATGGAGGACTCCGCGGACTGGCTGCACCGGCTGAAGATCGTCGGCATCGACCTGCGCGACCCCACCCAGGTGATCTCGCTGACCGACGACGTCGCCGCCGACGGACCGCTGGACATCATCATCAACAACGCCTGCCAGACGGTACGCCGCCTCCCGGGCGCCTACTCGCACCTGACCGACGGGGAGCTGGCGCCGCTGCCCTCGGGGATCGAGCTGCCGGAGATGGTGTCCTTCGACCGGATCTCCGAGGCGCACCCGGCGGCCATCGCGGGTGCGCTGGCCGACCACGCGGTCGCCCACCACGACGGCGAGTCGGCCGAGTCCGCGCTCGCAGCGCACAACGCCGCGTCGATGACGGCGCTCGCGCTCAAGGCGGGAGGCGCCTCGCTGGAGCAGCACCTCGCCGGCACCGCGATCGACGCCGGCGGCCTGATCCCGGACATCCAGGACAACAACTCCTGGACCCAGGTGCTCGACGAGGTGGACCCGCTGGAGCTGCTCGAGGTCCAGTTCTGCAACTCGATCGCGCCGTTCCTCATCAACTCCCGGCTGCGCCCGGCGATGCGCGCCGCCGTGGCCGCGGGCGCGCGGCGGGCCTACATCGTCAACGTCTCGGCCATGGAGGGTCAGTTCTCGCGGCGGTACAAGGGACCCGGCCACCCGCACACGAACATGGCCAAGGCCGCCCTCAACATGATGACGAGGACCTCGGCGGGGGAGTACTTCGAGACCGACAAGATCCTGATGACCGCCGTCGACACCGGCTGGATCACCGACGAGCGCCCGCACTACGAGAAGCTCCGCATCGCCGCCGAGGGCTGGCACGCGCCCCTCGACCTCGTCGACGGAGCCGCGCGGGTCTACGACCCGATCGTGCGCGGCGAGGCCGGGGAGGACATCTACGGCGTCTTCGTGAAGGACTACGAGCCCTCGCCCTGGTAGGCCTCCGGAGAGGACAGCGCATGTGCTTCGCGGCCCCCATGGACCTGGGCGCCGGTCTGGTCGTCACCGGCATCGGCGTCGCGTCGCTGCGCGTGGCGCGCTCCTCACCGCGGAGCCGGGCGCTGGCGACGCTGCCGCTGCTGTTCGGCGTGCACCAGCTCGTCGAGACCTTCGTGTGGTGGGACCTCGAGGGCCGGGTCTGCCACGCGGCCGGCCTGACGGCCGAGTGGATCTACCTGGTGATCGCCCTGCTCGTCGTACCGATCCTGGTGCCGTACGCGCTGCTGCGGGAGGGCAGCGTTCGACCGCCCTGGCTGGCCTGGTCGTTCGTGGCGTGCGGCGTGGTCGCCGCCGCGACGTGCGCGTGGGGCTTGCGTGACGGCGAGGTGCCGATGCGCATCGACGGCCACCACATCGCGTACACGGTGTCCCCGCTGCTCGGCGACACCTCGTTCGTGATCTACCTGGTCGCCACCTGCGGTCCTGGGCTGCTGGCCCGGAGTCGGTGGCTTTGCCTGTTCGCCGTGCTCAACCTCGCCGGCGTGGCCGTGGTGATCTGGGCGGCGCGCAACGGAACGGTGTCGCTGTGGTGCTTCTGGGCCGCGCTGATCAGCGTCCTCATCTACCTCCACCTCCGCTCGGAGGACAGATCGGTGCATTCCGGCCCCTAGGGTGAGCAGCGGTGCCAGCATGGATCGGAACACCCGCGGAGGGAGCCGTCATGCGCATCAGGATCGCCGTCGGAACGCTCGCCCTGGCCTTGGTCGGGCCAGCCGTGCTCGTCGCACCAGCCGAGGCGACGTTGCCACCGGAGCACGGGTTCGTCACGTCGTCGGTCACCCTTCCCTTCGACGCGACCCAGGCGAAGGCGCTCGGGCGTGACCTCACCGGTGATGGCAAGGCTGACAACCAGCTCGCGAACGTCTTCGCGGCCCTCGTGGCCCAGGGCCTGGACCTGACCCAGACATGGAACGGCGACATCCGCAGCGGCCGGATCGTCATGCTCCACTCGCTGCGCAGCCGATCGCTCGTGACCGACCGGAACGCGACGTGGCAGCTCTGGTACGGCGTACCGGTCACGAACCCGAACCTCACCGGCACCGGGACCTTCGTGGCCGGCCCGACACGTTCCGCGAGGATCCCGGCGAAGCTCGTCAGGCACCACTTGTCCACCGCGGCGTCGACGATCCCGGTCCGGATGGACCTCGGCAGCGGCCCCTTCCAGATGCCGATGGTCGTCGGCCGGGTCTTCGCGACCTGCTTCACCCGCTGCACCGGCGGCCGGATCAACGGAGCCTTCCGCTCGACCTCGATCAACGCCGTCTTCATCCCGCGCTTCGCCCAGGTGCTGCAGGCACTCGTGAACCGCGACTGCGTCGGCCCTCCGCCCGGGACCTGCACGGACGGATCCACCGGAGCAACCGTCGACCAGATCTTCGACACCGCACCCCATGACCTCGTCATCACGACCGACGAGGTGCGCAAGAGCGGCCTGGTCCAGGCGCTCCTCGCCCCCGACGTGGACCTCTACAAGGCCGACGGCAGCCGGGGCAAGGACGGCAAGAAGGACTCGATCTCCTTCGGGTTCGGCTTCTCGGCCGTGAAGGCGAGGATCGTGCACTGATCCCTGCCGCCAGGTGCTGGTCTCAGCGCTCGCAGGCGGTGCCGTCGCCGTCGCGGTCGAGGCGACGGTAGTTCTCCCAGTAGACGGCGCGGGCCTTCGGGCCCGAGGCCGGGCGGCCGTAGCCCTGGTTGACCTGGCGCTGCGCGGCCGCCGCGGACTTGGCGACGCCGTGCGGCCAGACATGGGCCAGCTTCGTGCACGACGAGAAGTACGTCGCCGCGTCGGCCTGTGCTGTGACGGAGACGAGCGATACGGAGACGGTGGCCGCGGCGATGGCGGCACTGATGCGGGGGGACATGGCGCGAACGCTAGAGAGCGCTCGCGATGCCCGAGGGAAGACAAAGAGAATCGGGACTTTGTCCCGGCCTAGGTCCTGCGGTGGAACCTGTAGTCGCCGGTCGGAAGCTTCGTCATGTCGTAGCGGGTGTCGTGGGCGCGATGGTGGTGGTGGCTGCAGAGCAGTACGCCGTCGGCCAGGTCGGTCTTGCCGCCTTCGGACCAGGGCTTCAGATGATGTGCCTCGCACCAGGCCGCCGGAATCGAGCAGCCCTCGGCCCGGCAGCGTTTGTCACGCAGCGCCATCGCCTTGCGCTGACGTGGTGCGTAGCGGCGTCGGCCTCGCCCCAGGTCCAGCGGTTCGGACTCGCCACCCAGCACGGCGGGGATGATCTTGGCGGTGCAGGCGAGTCGTCGGGCCTCGGACGCCGAGATGACGGTGGAGCCGAGCATCGCCGAGCCGAGGTCGTTGACCAGGTTCTCGAACGGGATGGTCACGATCACGGTTGTCGCGTCGCCACCGTGGTCCGGCAGCCGGGCCGGGTCGACGTGCTCCAGGAGCCGGCAGAACGCCTCGCCACGCGAGCGGGACCTGGTGACGCGGGGTGAGTCCTCCGCGTCGAGGTCGGTCGTCAGCCGGTCGGCGATCGAATCGGGCACCAGGGCGGTGATCTTGGTGGTGCCGTCCCCGCGGCGCTGCATCTTCAGCGAGCACTTGTCGCGGGCGGCTGCTCTTCGCGTTCGAGTGCCTTGCCGAGCTCGGCCTCAGCCTGCTCCGGGGCGACCACTTCCAGGATCTTCGTACCGAGCACGGCAAGGTCCCTGGGGTCGTGTGTGGCGGCGAGCTGGATGAGGTGCTTCTCCGCCCGAGCGCGGGTGAGGTCGTCGACCTCATCGGAGAGCTTGTCGACCGACCGGACGATCACCCGCGCTTGGGCGGTGTTGACGTCACCGACCCGCATCGCGGCCGCAGTGAGCGGGTGGGCCTCGAGATCTGCCGCGAGGTGGAGGTCGGCACGAGCGGCCTGCGCGGTGACGCGGGTGGCGTGGGCGTACCAGGTGCCGGCGTCGCGGGCGGCGTGCTCCTCGGCCACATCGGCGGCGGTGGCCAGGACCCGGAGACGCAGCTCCGCCAGCTCGGCTTCGGCCCGGTCGAGAACAAGAAGGGTCTCCTCCTTGTCGCGGGTGCGCAGGTAGTCAGCTGGCATCTCCGCGACGGACTTCAGCTCGGTTTCGAGGGTGCGGGCGCAGCGGAGGATCGGGTGGCAGGGCACCTGTTCCGCGGTCATCGACACTCCCGAGACGAAGCTGGTCAACTACCTCGATCATACACCTGTTCGAACGATTTCAATAGGTGTTTCGACAGCATTTCTGCAGGTCAGACCACGTTTTGTGGCGGCCGCGAAGCGGCGGCGCGGGCGAAGCCCGTGCCGACTCCGCGCCGTCCTGCCCGTCGTCCGGGACCCGCTGTCAAGGATCGCGAAGCGACCGCGCAGCGGCGCCGAAGGCGTCCTTGACGGCGGGGGACGACGGGCTAAGGTGCGGCCGCCAGACACCGGCCCCGAAGGCAGCACGAGTTGGTTTCGATACGCCGCTCGCTGGCGCTCGCGGCTACTCAACCAACGGCGGCGAACGCCGGCCCCTACTCCTCGCCCTCGACCGCGATCACCACGTCGCGCAGCGTGCTGGTGAAGGCGCTGACGCGGCGGTCGGAGAGCTTGCCGATGATCTCGGACTCGACCGCGTTGAACTCGGGGTAGATCTCCTCCATCAGTGCCACGCCGGCGGGGGTGAGGCGGAGGCGGACGAGGCGGCCGTCGTTCGGGTCGCCCTCGCGCTGCAGCAGGTTGCGACCCTCGAGCGTCTTGACCACGCCGGTGAGGGTGGCCTTGGAGATGTCCGCGGACTCGGCGACGTGCCGGGTCTCCATGTCCTCCCAGATCCAGACGACCCAGAGCACGACGAACCCGGTCCAGGTCATGTCGTGCTTGCGCAGCACCCGGTTGGTGAGCTCGCTGCGGACCGCGTTGGCGGCGCGGAACAGGTTGGAGAGCGCGTTGGCGGCCTTGAAGTCCAGGGGCAGGTCACCCACGTGGTCCCTCATGGCCTTCTCGGTCTCGGCGAGCGTGTGACGATCGGGCATGCCGCTCAGGGTAGCCATGGAAGGCCGACGATCGCGGTAGGGCACAAAGTAGTTTGGATCCGAACAATTTTGCCTCAGGGCATGGTGCTCCGGGTCACATCTAGGTATCGTACGGATCCGAACGAGTTTTCCACCCGCGACCAAGGAGGCGGACCGATGTCCGATTCGGTCAACACCACACTCCAGAAGAACGCCCTCGGCGTCGGCGCCATCGTCTTCCTCGTCCTCGCAGCGGTCGCGCCGCTCACCGGCATGGTCGTCGTGGCCTCGCTGGCGATCGCGCTCGGCAACGGCGGCGGCACGCCCTTCGCGTTCTTCGCGGTCGCCGTCGTGCTCCTGCTCTTCGCCATCGGCTACGGCAAGATGTCGAGCGAGCTGGTCAACGCGGGCGGCTTCTACGCCTTCGTGGTCAAGGGCCTCGGCCGCCCGGCCGGCCTCGCCGCGGGCTTCATCGCGATGCTCGGCTACAACTTCTTCGTCGTCGGGACGATCGGCACCAGCGGCTTCTTCATGTGGGTCGTGATCCAGGCGCAGACCGGCTGGGTCATGTCCGGCTTCTTCTCGTGGCTGTTCTGGGGCCTGGCCTCGATGCTGGTCGCCTACCTGATGGCCCTGCGCGGGGTCGACTTCAGCTCCAAGATCCTCGGCGTCTCGCTGGTCCTGGAGACCTCGATCCTCGTCATCTTCGACGTCGCGGTCCTGTTCAAGCACGGCTACTCCTTCGACGCCTTCTCCTGGCACTCGATCCACTCCGGTTCGCTGTCGATCGGACTGCTGCTCGCCGCCACCGGCTTCCTGGGCTTCGAGGCGACCTCGCTGTTCAGCGAGGAGGCCAAGCACCCGCTGACGACCGTCCCGCGGGCGACGTACATCGCCATCACCCTCATCGGCGTCGTGCTCGGCACCACCACCTGGGCCCTCGTCAGCGCCACCGGTGTCGCCGAGGCCCAGGGCACGGCCGGCGAGCACGCCGCGACCGGCGACCTCGTCTTCAGCGTCGCGCAGGGCTACATCGGCACCTTCCTGACCAACACCATGCAGTGGCTGCTCCTGGTCAGCCTGTTCGCCGCGATGCTCGCGTTCCACAACTCCGCTAGCCGCTACCTGTTCTCGCTCGGCCGCGCCCGGATCCTGCCGGAGGTGCTCGCGACGACGGGCCGCCGCGGTTCGCCGTACGTCGCGAGCTCGGTCCAGGCCGGCTTCGCCGTGGTCGTCGCGATCGCGTTCAAGCTCGGCGGCGCGGACCCGATCCTCACGGTCGTGCCGAGCATGCTCGGCTTCGGCACCCTGGCGATCCTCGTCCTGCAGGCGCTCGCCGCCCTGTCGATCGTGGTCCACTTCCGCCGCCAGGGCGACCCGCGGATCGGTACGACGCTGGTCGCGCCCGCCCTGGGCTTCCTCGGCCTGTGCTTCGCGGTGGTCCTGGCCTTCAAGCACTTCTCGATCGTCGCCGGATCGACCGACCCGGCCGTCACCAAGCTGCCGTGGCTGCTGGTCGTGGCCCTCGTCGGTGGCATCGGCTACGCGGTCTACCTGCGGTCCAGCAAGCCCACCACGTACGACGCCCTCGACTCCGACCTCGAGCGCTTCGACGAAGCCCTGGCTGACAGCGCCGCTGTCGCCCGATGATGAAGACCCCAGGAACGAACGGAGACCCCACGGTGGAGCACTGCGACGAGGGCGCCCTGCGCGAGACCGCCGACCGGCTGATCGCGGACGGCATCGACATCCTGCGGATCGGCTACAGCGACCTGATCGGCACCGAGCGTGGCCGCGACGTCCTGGTCGACCGGCTCGACCGCACGGTCGGCGACGGGGTGGCGTTCTGCCGCTCGGTCTACGCCACCTCGCCGATGGGTGACGTCATCGACATCGCCGGCGGTCTCTCGGCCGGCCTGCCCGACATCGTCGCGGTGCCGGACCTCTCGACCGTCCACGCCGTGCCGTGGGAGCCCGGGGTCGCGCACGTCATCGCGGACGTCTACAACCCGGACGGCACGCGCTCCGAGGAGGGCCCGCGTAACGTGCTCAAGCGCGTCGTGGACCGGTTCGCCGAGCTCGGCATGACCCCGATCGTCGGGCCCGAGCTGGAGTTCTACGTGCTCGAGCAGGACGAGAGCGCCCCCAACGGCTTCCGCCGGTACGGCGAGGCCACCGG
>DATFHM010000049.1:0-5328 GCA_035248385.1 Nocardioides sp.
GGCCGTGCTACCTTGGTGAACAGAAAGTGAACAGGAGGTGACTCATGTACGACACCAACAGCGAGCATCTGGAGATGCGCTGGCTCCCGGTGACTGACGCCGACGGCCGCACGCACATGGAGGCGTGCTGGATCACGGTGGGCCAGGCGACCTCGCCGGCCAGCCACGCCGCCTAGCCAGACTTCAAGATCGCGACCGCGGAGCGCCCTGGGGGCGTTCCGCGGTCGTCTGCGTTTTTGTTCAAGAGAAATTCTCGCGACGACGGAATAGGTGTTCAGGGACGCTGGTTATGGTTGATGATTCAACGATCTGCCGCGTGGTGGATCCGGAACCACCACCAAACCAAGGAGAAAGCCATGAGCGAGACCAGCACCGCCATCGACACCATCACCGGCGACTACACCCTCGACACCGCGCACTCGCGCCTGGGCTTCATCGCCCGCCACGCGGTCGTCACCAAGGTCCGTGGCCAGTTCACCGACTGGACCGGCACCGCGCACGTCGACGCCGAGAACCCGGCCAGCTCCTCGGTCACCGTGACCATCAAGGCCGCGAGCATCTCGACCGGCAGCCCGGACCGCGACGGCCACCTGGCCTCCCCCGACTTCTTCGACGCCGAGCAGTTCCCGGAGCTGACCTTCGTCTCCACCGCCGTGTCGCGTGACGGCTCCGACTGGACCATCACCGGCGACTTCACCATCAAGGACGTCACCAAGCCGCTGACCATCGTCTTCGAGGAGACCGGCTCGGCCAAGGACCCGTTCGGCAACATCCGCGTCGGCTTCGAGGGCTCCGCCGAGATCAACCGCAAGGACTTCGGCCTGACCTGGAACGCCGCGCTCGAGACCGGCGGCGTGCTGGTCTCGGAGAAGATCAAGCTCGAGTTCGACCTCAGCGCGATCAAGACCGCCTGACCAATTCACGGGTTAACCCGTGAATTAGCCACTCCTGCGGGGAAGTTTCCCCGCAGGAGTGGCTATTTTTCCGCGTCGGTCGGCTAGTCCGCCACCAGCTCGGCCCGCTTGCGACCGAGGAACGCCCGTTCGGCGGCGTTGTCGGTGGCGGCGATCGCGGCGTCGTACTCCCCCGCCGCCTCCTTGCTGCGGCCGAGCCGGCGCAGCAGGTCGGCGCGGGTGGCGTGCCAGGGGTGGTAGCCCCGCAGCGGTACGGCGATCGCCGGGTCGTCGACCAGGGCGAGCCCGACCGCGGGCCCGTCGAGCTCGGCGACGGCGACCGCGCGGTTCAGCGCGACGATCGGGGACGGGTCGATCACGGCCAGCTGGTTGTAGAGCGCGGCCACCTGCGACCAGTCGGTGGCCTCCGCGCTCGGGGCGTCGGTGTGGACGGCGTTGATGGCCGCGAGGATCTGGAACCGCCCCGGCCGGTTCGTGCGCAGGCACGCGCGCACGAGGTCGTGGCCCTCGGCGATGAGGGCGCGGTCCCAGCCACCGCGGTCCTGCTCGTCGAGCGGCACCAGCGAACCGCCCCGGACCCGGGCTGCGGCGCGCGCCTCGGTCAGCAGCATCAGCGCGAGCAGCCCGGTGGGCTCCGGCTCGTCGGGGAGCAGGGCGTGCACCAGGCGGGTCAGCCGGATCGCCTCGGCGGTGAGGTCGCCGCGGATCGGCTCGCCGTCGTTCGAGGCCAGGTAGCCCTCGTTGAAGATCAGCCACAGCACCGTGAGCACCGTGTCGACGCGGCCGCGCAGGTCCTCGGCCATCGGGACGACGTACGGGATGTTCGCGGCCCTGATCTTGGCCTTGGCCCGCGAGATCCGCTGGCCCATCGTCGTCTCCTGGACCAGGAACGCGCGCGCGATCTCGGGGACCGTCAGGCCGCCGAGCAGCCGCAGGGTCAGCGCGATCCGGGCCTCGGGGGCGAGGGCCGGGTGGCAGCAGGTGAAGATCAGCCGGAGCCGGTCGTCCTCGACGGGACCGGTCGGCTCGTGAGCCGTGTCGTCCTCGATCATCAGGGCCGCCTGGTGCTTGGCATCGCGCAGCTTCTCGCGGCGGATGCGGTCGATCCCCCGGCGGGCGGCCGTGGTGGTCAGCCACCCGCCGGGATTGGGAGGTACGCCGTCGGCGGGCCAGCGCTCGAGCGCGACGACCAGCGCCTCGGCGGCCATCTCCTCGGCGAGGTCGATGTCGCCGAACCGGCGTACCAGTGCGGCGATCAGCCGGCCGTACTCCTCACGGAAGACGCGCTCGACCGCCGCTGTTGCGTCGACCATCGTCAGGCGAGGCCCTCGAAGGGGCGGACCTCGACCTTGCCGCGGCAGGCCTTGGACCCGGCGGCGGCCAGCTTGAGCGCGACGTCGAGGTCGGGGGCGTCGATGACCCAGAAGCCGCCGATGTACTCCTTGGACTCCAGGTAGGGGCCGTCGGTGATGACCGGGGTGTCGCCCGTGCCGTCGACGACGGTGGCGGTGGTGGCCTGCTCGAGACCGCCCGCGAACACCCAGTAGCCGTCGGCCTTGAGCTGCTCGTTGAAGGCGCCGGTGTCCGCGAACGCCTGCTCCATCGCCTCGCGCGATCCGTAGTCGCCGAACTCGTTGCGCTCGGCCGGTCCGTGCACGGACATCAGGTAGTGCGTCATGGTGTCTCCTCAGGTTGGTCGGGGGCCCCGATGGCCGCCGTACGACCTGACCACGAACCGGCGTCGGTCGTTTCGACAGCCCTCACTAGAATTCTTGAGTGAATCTACGCGGGATGCTCGCCGACACCCGTCCGCTGCAGAACCCGCACTTCCGGCGGCTGTGGTCCGCCAACATCATCACCGTCATCGGTGCCCAGCTGACGGTCGTCGCCGTGCCGGCCCAGATCTACGCGGAGACCGGCTCCTCGGCGTACGTCGGGCTCACCGGTGTGTTCGGCCTCGTGCCGCTGGTCGTCTTCGGGCTGTGGGGCGGCGCGCTCGCCGACCACTTCGACCGGCGCACGATCATGCGGATCACGACGACCGGGCTGATCGTCGTCAGCGCGCTGTTCTGGGCGCAGGCCGCGGCCGGTGTGGGCAACGTCTGGTTGCTGCTCGGGCTGTTCGCGGTGCAGCAGGCGTTCTTCGCGGTCAACCAGCCGACCCGCTCGGCGCTGCTGCCCCGGCTGCTGGATCCCGAGCTGCTCCCCGCCGCGAACTCGCTCAACATGACCGTGATGCAGGCCGGCGGCATCGCGGGCCCGCTGGTCGGCGGGGCGCTCATCCCCGTCACGGGCTTCTCCTGGCTCTACCTGATCGACGCCTGCTGCCTGCTGGCCACCTGGTGGGCGGTGTGGAAGCTGCCGCCGCTGCCGATCGAGGGAGTCGTGGGCCGTACGCCGGGGCTGCGGTCGGTCGTCGACGGCATCGCCTACCTCAAGGACCACCCGGTGCTGCGGATGTCCTTCGTCGTCGACATCATCGCGATGCTCTTCGGCATGCCGCGGGCGCTGTTCCCGCAGATCGCGCACGAGAGCTTCGGCGGGCCGACCGACGGCGGGCTCGCCTTCGCGCTGCTCTTCGCGGGCATCCCCGCGGGGGCGGTGCTGGGTGGCGTGTTCTCCGGCTGGGTGTCGCGGGTATCCGCCCAGGGTCGCGCCGTGGTCTGGTCGATCATCGTGTGGGGCCTGTCGATGGTCGGCTTCGGCGTGGCCGTCGGGCTCGCCGTGCACGGCTCGTCGTCGCTGTGGCTGGTGGTCGCCGTGGCGATGCTGATGATCGGCGGGGCCGCCGACATGGCCTCGGCCGCCTTCCGCACCTCGATGCTGCAGTCCTCGGCGACCGACGAGGTCCGCGGCCGGCTGCAGGGCATCTTCATCGTCGTGGTGGCCGGCGGGCCGCGGATGGCCGACGTCGCGCACGGCGCCGCCGCCGCGATCGTCGGCACGTCGATCACCGCCGCCGGGGGCGGGGTGCTCGTCGTCGTGGGCTGCGTGGTCGCCGTGCTGCTGGTGCCGGTGTTCTGGCGCTACCGGATCGCCGAGCCGTCACTCCGCGCCTGAGGACCGACGCCGCCGAAGGCGGGTGACCCCCACGAGCCGCGGGCCGGCGAGACGCTGCGGGACCCGGCGGGCCTCGCGGGCGACGGGCTGCGCGACGTACTCACCGAGGATCACGCCGGCCGCCAGCGCGATGGCGATCGAGCCGGCCGCGACCATAGCGAGCAGGCCCTCGGCCGGGGCGGGGTGGTCGGAGGCGCCGAGCAGCGAGAGGCCCTGGTAGATCGAGAGACCCGGCAGCATCGGCACGATCGCCGGGACGACCACGACCAGCGGCGGGACCCGGAGCCGGCCCGCCACGGCGAAGCTGACCAGGCCGACACCGAACGCCGCCACACCCACCGACCACGCGCCGGCGAAGTGGTGAAGCGCGATCGTCAGGTCGGCGGCGAGGGCGGCCGCCCCGAGGATCCCGATCGGGACGAGCGCACGGCGGGGCGCGTACGCCGAGAACGCGAACGCCGCCGAACCGATGGCGCCACCGAGCGCGGCGACCCCGATCCCGGTCAGGTCGGTGCGCGCCGGGACCAGGCTCGGCAGCTCGAGGTGCACGGCCGCGGCCAGGCTGAGACCGCCGGTCACGCCCCCGATGACACCGGCGGTGGCGAGCACCGCCTCGAGCAGGCGCGCCCCGCCGGTGACGTAGAAGCCCGACAGCGCGTCCTGGATCGCGCCCATGAAGCCGATGCCGGACAGCAGCATGATGATGTTCGCGCTGACCACCGCGGAGGCGTCCATGTGCACCCAGGGGTCGGCCGCACGGGTCGCGACCGCGGCGATCAGGGTGGCCAGCGCGCCGCCGGCGATCTGGCGGTAGAAGAAGGGCAGCCGGGCGCGGCTCATCACCAGCTGGAGCCGGTCGATGGCGACGGCCGCGACGAAGGCGACCGCGACGACGGCCGCCGTACCGCCCAGCTGGAGGCCGACGCCCGCGCACATCACGCCCCAGCCCAGGGTCACGGCCCACCGGTGCCGCGCGTGCCCGGACGACACGATCCGCGCGACGCGGGCGCGGGCTTCGGTGACGTCGACCTTGCCAGCCGCGACCTCGCGGACCAGCTGGTCGACGCGGGTGAGGTCCTCGTAGTCGATGTCGCGCTGGGTGACGCCGCGCATCTGCAGCACCGGCGTCTCGTCCGGCCCGGTCTGCGCGCCCATCGCGAGCTGGGTGAAGGTCACGTCGACCGCCGGGTTGCGGACGCCGTACGCCTGCGCGACGACCCGCATGGTGGCGGTGACGTCGGCCGCGCCCGCACCGGAGGAGAGCAGGACCTCGCCGACCCGCAGGCAGAGGTCGAGCGTCCGTGCGAGGTCGCGGGGGTCCTGGTCAGGCACCCAGGATTCCGCGGAGGTACGC
>DATFHM010000050.1:0-27617 GCA_035248385.1 Nocardioides sp.
AGGAACGCCGCGCTGCAGCAGCAGGCCGCGACCCCGCGGACCGAGTAGGGTGCTCCGCGTGAGCAGCCCCAAGCCGCTGAAGGTGCTCGTCTACAGCGACGACGTGCACACCCGCGAGCAGGTCATCCTGGCGCTCGGACGGCGTCCGCACCCGGACCTCCCCGAGCTGGAGTACGTCGAGGTCGCGACCGAGCCGGTCGTGATCCAGAACATGGACGCGGGCCATATCGCGCTGGCCGTCCTGGACGGCGAGGCCGTCCCGGCGGGCGGCCTGGGCATCGCCAAGCAGCTCAAGGACGAGCTGCGCGACTGCCCGCCGCTGCTGGTGCTGACCGGCCGGCCGCAGGACGCCTGGCTGGCCACCTGGTCGCGCGCGGACGCCGCCGTACCGCACCCGATCGACCCGCTGCGCCTCGCCGAGGTCGTGACCGCGCTGCTGCGCGAGCGCGTCCCTGCCACCGCGTCGTGAGCGCCTGGCCGGAGGTCCTCGACGCCGTGGTGTCGGGGCACGACCTGGCGCCCGAGCAGGCACGGTGGGCGATGGGCGAGATCCTCGCCGGAGACGCGACGCCGGTCCAGATCGCGGGCTTCGCCGTCGCGATGCGCGCGAAGGGCGAGACCAGCGACGAGCTGGCGGGCCTGGTCGAGGCCATGTACGACGTCGCGACCCCGCTCACGGTGGCGGGCCGGACGCTCGACGTCGTCGGCACCGGTGGCGACCGGTCGTTCTCGGTGAACGTGTCGACCATGTCCGCGATCGTCGCGGCCGGCGCCGGTGCGCGGGTCGTCAAGCACGGGAACCGTTCGGCCTCGTCGAAGGCCGGCACCGCGGACGTGCTCGAGGAGCTCGGTGTCCGCCTCGACCTGCCCGTCGACCGGGTCGGACCGGTCGCGGAGGAGGCAGGGATCACGTTCTGCTTCGCCCCGGCGTTCCACCCGGCGCTGCGTCACGCGGCCGTCCCGCGGCGCGAGCTCGGCATCGGCACGCTGTTCAACCTGCTCGGGCCGCTGGCCAACCCGGCCCGCCCGGGCGCGCAGGCGATCGGCTGCGCCTTCGTGGGCAAGGCCCCGGTCATGGCGGGCGTGTTCGCGCGGCGCGGCGCGGACGCCTGGGTGTTCCGCGGCGACGACGGGCTCGACGAGCTGACCACGACCACGACCTCGCAGGTGTGGGCCGCCCACGACGGCACCGTCACCTCGTTCACCGTCGACCCGACCGAGCTCGGCCTGCCGCTGGTGACCGCCGAGGACCTGCGGGGTGGCGACGCGGCGTACAACGCCTCGGTGGTGCGCGCGCTGCTCGCGGGGGAGACCGGAGCCGTCCGCGACGCCGTGGTCCTCAACGCGGGGGCCGCCCTCGCCGTGTACGACGCCCCCGGCGAGCCGCATCTCGACGCGCTCCGCGCGGGGATGACCCGGGTCGCGGACGCGATCGACTCCGGGGCCGCCGCCGCGACCCTGGACCGCTGGGTCGCCGCGGCGTCGTCCTGAGCCCGCTCAGGTGCGGGTCGCGACGACCTTCACCCAGGCGGAGGTCGACGCGGCGTTGACGGCCGATCCCGCGTACGCCGCCCGCAGCAGGTGGGTGCCGACCCCCTTGATCGTCACGGGGACGGTCAGGTGGCCGTGCGCCGCGCTGCTGAGGGTGAGCGTCTTCACCAGCACCGGGGCGCGGGTGCCGAGGCGGTCGTAGATGCGCACCGTGCCCGTCGCCGACACCGGGGCGTTGGGCAGCGCCACGGTCACGTAGAGCGTCGTGCGCGTGCCCTGGCGCAGCCGGGCCGGGCTCGCGGTGACCGACGTCGTCGACGGCGCCTTGCGGATCGCCACCGCCGCGCTGGTCGCCGAGCCGTCGGCCCACCCGGACTTGCTCGCGGTCACGCGGACCGTGAGGTTCCGGACGGCGTCGGCGTACACGACCTTGTAGGTGCTGCTCGTGGCGCTGGCGATGGGCTGTCCGTCGCGGAGCCACTGGTAGCTGAACCGCGGCGAGGTGGCGGGCCAGGTGCCGGCGTTCGCGTTCAGGGTCGCTCCCACCACCGGGGAGCCCGAGATCCAGGGCTGCACGGTCGGTTGCAGCTGGGTGCCGCTGGTCGCGACGACGAAGCCACGCCAGGCTGAGTGGCCGAGCTCGTTGTTGTTGCTGTCCTTGGCGATCACCCGCCAGTTGACGCCTCCGGCGGCCAGCAGCTGGCCGGGCGAGGGGGCGTACGCGGTGGAGCGGGTGGTCGCGGTCTCGATCGCCGTCGAGCCGGCCGCCTTCTGCAGCTCGACCTGGTAGGTCACGGCCCCTGCCACCGGAGACCAGCGCACGACGAGCTGGTTCGCGGGCACGGTCGCCCCGGCGTCGGGGGAGATCAGGTCGGGCGTCGTACCGGCGACGGTGAAGCTCGTCCCCGGCTTGGAGACGGTCGTCCATGGGCCCGGGTTGCCGCTCTGGTCCACGGCACGCACGCGCCACAGGTACGGCGAGCCCGCCGGGGGCAGCGGCTTGTCGAAGACGTACGACGCCTGCTTGACGCTCAGTCCGGACGGTGTGACGCGGTTGCCGCTCGACAGCGCCAGGTCGCCGTTCTTGTAGATCTCGACCTGGTACGACGCGGCGAACGACTGGGGCTGCCAGGACAGGACCGGCGTCTCGCCGACCGTCACGCCGGCCAGCGGGGCGGTGAGCTGGGGAGCGCTGGTGGCCTTGGTGAAGCTGAACGTCGGCGACCAGGTGAGGTCGTTGCCGTCCACGTCGGTGGCCTGGACGCGCCAGTAGTACTTGCCCTCGGCGTACAGCTTGAGGGGCGAGGTGTAGGTGCTCTGGTCGACGACGAGGTTCTCCAGCGGGCTGCCGAAGCTCGGGTCGTCGTCCACCTGGAAGCGGTACTGCATCGCCGACTGGTCGGGCGCGGTCGCGCCGGTCACGCCGGCCCACGCGGTGGCGGCGTTGGTGTCGCGGTAGTCCTGCCAGTCGAAGGTGACCATCGGCGAGGAGACGGTCGAGGCGTCGGCGGGTGCCTGGAGCGCGACGGCGGGCGAGCTCTTCCGGAGCTGCATGGTCGCGCCACCGGACGCCGACACGGGGTCCAGCCCGCACGAGGAGACGGACGCACAGGCGCGGATGTGGACGAAGTAGGACTCTCCGACCTTGCTGTCGGCCAGCGCCGACTTCCCCTGCGCGAACGTCGGCGTCCACCGGGTGTTGGACGTGGCGGGCATCGAGCCCGGGCTCTCGACCAGGTTGGTGAAGTTCGCGTCCTTCGCCATGTAGACGACGTAGAAGGACGCGCCCGGCACCGGGTCCCAGTCGATGACCGGGGTCGACGGCACCGTGGCGCAGGCCGGCAACGTCGTGGTGACGGGGGCGTCGCAGGTGGCACCGGCGTCGATGTCGGAACCGCTCAGGGCGATGCGCTGGGTGCCGGCCGGGACCGTCAGCGAGGCGATCTGGAAGCTGTTGACGTCGCTGACCGCGGTGAGCGCGCCGTCGAGGTACGCCGACACCCGCCAGTCATACGTCCCCGGAGCCGAGAACAGGGTGCTCGGGTCGGTGACGGCCGGGTACACGAGCGTCCGCTGGATCACGTTGCCGGCCGGGGTCCCGGACTGCGGGTACCAGCCCGCCGCACCGTGCGGCTTGGCGTCGATGACGTAGGTGACGGCCTGCGTGCCGTCACCCTGCACCGGGGTCCATCTCAGCAAGGGCGCGCGGACCGATGCGGGGTCCGAGGCGATGCCGGTCTGTGCGGTGAGGGCCGGGTCGGTGCCGGTCGGGATCGTGCCGGTGAGGTTGAAGGTGCGCGTCTCGGTCATCGACACCGAGGAGCCGGCGGCGTCCTTCGCCACGATCGACCACGTGTACGTGCCGGCCGTCAGCGGGGTGCCCGGCTGCACGACGTACGACGTGGCGTGGGTGGTCGCCGACGCGACGGCGCTCGTGCCCTTCTTGACCGTGATGGCGTACGTCTCCGCACCGCGGGCCGGTGCCCAGCTCAGCACCGGCAGGTCGACGGTCGCGCCGTCGGCGGGGCTCACCCCGGTCAGCCGCTGGAGGTCCGGGTCGTAGACCAGGGATTGGGTGTCGGACCACAGCCCGAGGACGCCGTCGGAGAAGCCGAAGGGGCGGTCGAGCGGCCGCACGCGCCAGTAGGTGAGGTTGCCGGGCACAGGCGTGCACTTGTCGTCGGTCGGCAGCGAGGTCGCGCCGGTGGTGACGTTCACCAGGAACTGGCTGGGCGTGTACGTCGTACCGACGGTCTTGCACGAGGCGTAGGTGCCCGGCGAGAAGTTCGGGTCCGAGCCCATCTGGATCTGGTAGTTGCTCGCGTGGGCGACCGGCGTCCACTGCAGGTAGAGGGGATCACTGACCGTCGCCGGGCCCGCTCCCGGGGTCGGGTGGACGACCGTGGGCTGCTGGGTCCACTGCCGGCGGAACGTGGCGGCCGCGGAGCCAGCGTTGCTCCACGCGGTCAGGTTGCCGCTGAGGTCGACGGCCTGGACGCGCCAGAAGTACTGGCCGTTGTCGTAGGTCGTGGCGGGGGAGTATCGCGTGCCGAGCACCCCGGTCCTGCTCTCGACGGGGCTGGCCGAGAACGTGTCGTCGGTGGACACCTGCAGGTTGTACGACTTGGCGCCGGGGACGGGGTCCCACGCGAGGACCACGTCCTGCACGTTCGGCACGCCGTCGGGGCCTGCGGCGACCGGGTTCCCGTCGTCCCCGATGACCCGGAGGCCGCCCGGGGCGGGGATGCTGCCGAGCACGAACGAGGCGCTGGCCGAGAACTGCGACTCGATGCCGGTGTCGAGCAGTGCCTTGACGTGCCAATAGTAGTCCTGCGGCTGCAGGGAGTCGGGCACGACCAGGGTGTCGGCCTGCGTCGAATAGGTCTTCGCGCCGGAGAACCCCGGGTCGTGCGCGACCTCGACGGTGTAGGACTTGGCGCCCGGGACCGGCTGCCAGTTGAGGGTCACCGGCTGGTCGGGCTGCTGAAGGGTCGTGCCGCCGTCGGGGCTGAGCCCGGTGGGCGCGTCGACCGGGCTGATGCTGAAGTTGGTGCCGTTGGCCCAGTCGGAGTCGGCGTTGTCGCCGTCGATGGCGCGCACGTGCCAGAAGTAGTCGCCCGCGGAGAGCAGCGCCGTCGGGACGTACGTCGTCGCGACGGTCGTCTTCGCGACGGGCGGGGTCGAGAAGCCCGACTCGGTGTCAGCCTGCACCTCGTACCTCACGGCGCCCGGCACGGGCTGCCAGGACAGGACCGGCGGGTTGGACCCGGTGGCGGCGAGGCCCGCGGGCGCGGCGATCACGGCGGCGTGCGCGTCCCCTGCGTGGGCGAGCGCCAGGCTCGCCCCGATCGTCGCGACGCACACCAGACGCACTACTCGCCCGAAAAACACCACACGCTCCCCACCGATGCCCCGACTCTCCCCGGGCAGATGCTGCCCCCGGTCCGGACTCTAGGTGGCCGGAATCGATGGCGAATCCGACGATGGTCCCGCCTCGGGTGGTCAGAAAGGACTAGGTTGCTGCTCGCCTGGGTGCGCTCAGGAGCTCGCGACCGTCGTGCGTGGCGTCGACGGACCACCCGGCTTGGGTGAGGGCGTAGGTCAGCGCCTCGTCGGTCGGCAGCAGCGCGTGACGGATCCCGAGACCGCTCAGGGTGCGGTCCCAACCGGGCTGGAGCGCGAACACGTCGCCGTACGCCGAGAGCTGGTCGTCGGTGTACACGTCCAGGTAGCCGTGGATCGGGAAGTCGAGCTCGGGATGGGTCCACAGCAGGGGGCCGCCGTCCCCCCACTCGGTGAGAACGGGCGTCCCGGGTGCGAGCGAGGCCAGGGCGTCGTCGAAGTCGTGGGTGTACGCCGGCGGGTCGGCGGCGCGGTGCGGAGCGATCGCCGCGACCGCGGCGAGGGTCGCGACGCACAGGGCGCCCACGAAGAACCGCTCGGGCCGCCCGACGCCCACCCGGGAGCCGATCGCCGACTGCAGCGCCCCGGCCAGGACCGGGAGCACGATGCTGACGCCGATGGGCAGGGTCCGCAGGGAGTAGAGCACGAAGAGGGCGCTGAGGCCGACGACGGCGAGCTGGTACCACGACCAGCGGCCCCCGCGCGCCAGCGCGAGGACGGTGAGGCCGAGCGTGGCCGCCCCGACCGCCCCCGGGATGCTGGTGAAGTCGGGTGTGGCCCACTCCGAGATGTGGCTGCTGCGTGCGTTGACGCTGAACACCGCGGCCACCAGGCCCGGGCCCGCGGGGGTGATCAGCGCGACGGCCATCGACGCCACCCCAACTGCCAGGGCGGTGGGCCGCACCTTCCGGTCGGCGACGAGGCCGGCGGCGAGCACGAGGCTGGTGATCCCGCCGAGGATCCACATGCCGTGGAGCATCGCCCACAGCCAGCCCAGCGGGATCAGCCACCACGGGATCCGTCCGTCGTCGGCGGCTCGGCGCCACGCCATCGCCGTCCAGGTCGCCAGCAGGAGGCTGAGCACCTGCGGGCGCGCCGACAGCGACCCGCTCGCCACGATGAGGGCGAGGGTCGTCACCAGCACCGCCGGCAACGGATCGGCATCCCGTCGCGCGGCGGCGTACCAGCTGACCAGGACGGCGAGGATGGCAGCCGTCGTCAGGACGGCGACGCCGGGAAGGCCGAACCAGTGGGCCGCGTCGTACATCCCGAGCTGGGAGAGCCACTGGGTGGGCGCCCACCGCGCGGTCCCGAACCCGTCGAGGTGACCGGGGTTCCAGGGAGCCCAGCCGTGGGCGAACTCCTGGCCGAGCCTGAGGTGGAAGTAGGTGTCGGGGTTGGTCAGGGGACCCGAGTAGGTGACGACCACCCTGGCCACGATGACGACCGCAGCCAGTGCGGGCGCGAACGCGATGATGAGCCGGGAGCGTCCGCTCGCCGGCCGCCTGGGCTCAGTCGACACCGATGGCGAACGCGGACTCGAGGTCGTGGCGCGAGTAGGCGCGGTAGGCGATGTGCGTCTCGGTGTCGACGACGCCGGGCACCTTGTTGAGCTGGTCGGAGACGACATCGGCGATGTCCTCGTGGCGGCGGACCCGGACCAGCGCGATCAGGTCGATCTGGCCGGTCACCGAGTAGACCTCGCTCACGCCGTCGAGGGCGGCGATGGCCTCCGCCACCTCGGGTATCCGGGCGGTCTCGGCCTGCACGAAGACGATGGCGGTGATCATGCGCCAACTCTAGGACCGGCCGGTGCCAGGTTGAACCGTTCGACATGCCGGCCGGCGCCCGCCAACGGACAGGTCCACTCGCCCTCGACCTCGACCAGGCGGATGCCCGGCATCTCCAGCCACCGCAGGATCCGCTCGGACTCCTCGGCGGACGCGGCCGGGATCGGGCCGGCGGAGGTGAGCACGGTGTCGGCGGACGCGCGCAGGCCCTCGACGTACGCCGGTGCGTCGGCCAGCGGCGGGATCACGCCGGCAGCGGCGAGGCGTCCGTAGCGGACCACGTGCACCGCCCAGCGCCCCTGCTCGTCGCGACGCGTGGCGATGACCTCCGGGCAGCGGGTCAACGAGGTGAGGCGCTGGGTGCGGGCGGCGGCACGCACGAAGGAGGCGAGCCGGTCGCGGTGGACCTGGGCCTCCTCGAAGCGCTCCTCGTCGGCCAGCGCGGCCATCTTCGCGTTGATCAGCTCGACGACGTCGTCGGGCGCCTCGAGGACGGCGTCGCGCAGCTGGCGGACCACGGCGGCGTACGTCATCAGGTCGACGCTGCCGTCGCACGGCGCCAGGCAGCGGGCCATCTCGGCGAGCACGCAGGCCGACCTGTTCGGCTCACGCGCGAACCGGTCGGTGCACTGCCGGATCGGGAAGACCTCGTGCAGGGCGACCAGGCAGCTCTCCGCCGACGCGCGCGAGGAGAACGGGCCCAGGTAGTCGGCGTCGTCGTCGAGCACCTGCTTGACGATCGAGAGCCGCGGCCACACCTCGCGGGTGAGCTTGAGGAAGCTGACCTTCTCGGGGAAGCGGGAGCGGCGGTTGTAGCTCGGCTTGTGCTCGGCGATCAGCCGCAGCTCGCGGACCTCGGCCTCGAGGGGAGTCGCGCACTCGATGCCCTGGACGGACGCGGCGAGGCCCACCATCTCACCCATCCGCGAGCGGGTCTCGGAGGCGGTGAAGTAGCTGCGCACCCGCTTGCGCAGGTCCTTGGAGGTGCCGACGTAGAGCACCCGACCGCGCTCGTCGCGGAACAGGTAGACCCCCGGCGCGTGGGGCAGGTGGTCGGCGAGGTGCCGCTTGCGGCGTTGGGCGGAGACGACCTTGGAGGAGTAGCCCTGCAGCTCCTCGAGGGTGTGCACGCCCAGGGAGCCGAGGCGCTCCATGCAGCCGTGCAGCACGTCGACCGTCGCGCGGGCGTCGGCCAGCGCGCGGTGGTTCGGTGTGGTGCCGGCGCGGAAGACTCGGGCGAGCGAGGAGAGCTTGTGGTCGGGTGTCTCGTCACGGGGGACCACGTGGCGGGCCAGCTTGACCGTGTCGAGCACCTCGAAGTCGGGCCAGACCAGACCCTGCGCGGCCGTGAAGTGCTTCAGGAAGCCCACGTCGAAGCGTGCGTTGTGCGCGACCAGCACGGCCCCGCGCGCGAACTCGAGGAAGGCGGGCAGCGCCGAGGTGATGGGTGGTGCGTCGGCGACCATCCGGTTGGTGATGCCGGTGAGGACGGCGATGAACGCCGGGATCGCCGTGTGCGGGTTGACCAGCGTCTGGAACTCGCTCAGCACCTCGCCGCCGCGCACCAGCACGGCACCGATCTCGGTGATGCGGTCGCCGTCGGCGTACGAACCGCCGGTGGTCTCGAGGTCGACGACGCAGAAGGTCACCCCGTGCAGCGGGCGGCCCATCTGGTCGAAGCTGAGCTGCTCGCCGACGCGCAGGAGATCGGCGGCGGCGGTCATGACGGTGACGTTACGGCCGAGGACCGACACTTCCACTTAGGGTCGTCGCGTGTCCTTCTCGCGCGACGAGCTGCGGTCGGCCGGCCGGCTGGGTGCGCTGATCGGCGGCTGGGTGGGCGCCACCGGCCTCGCGGTCTACGCCGTGCTGCACTACGTCGACCTCGGGATGATCGGCGGGGACGCGCACGCCTACTGGGTCGCGGGCAGGTCCTCGACGCCCTACCTGGCCCCGCCGGGCCACGCCGACGCCTTCGAGTACTCGCCGGTCTTCCTGCAGCTCGTGCGTCCGATCGCGCGGCTCCCGTTCCCGATGTTCTACGGCGTGTGGGCAGCAGCCGAGCTCGTCGCGTTCGCGTGGATGATACGGGGAGTCGCCTGGTGGTGGCGGGTCCCGGTCCTGCTCCTGTGCGTGCCCGAGCTCTGCCTGGCGAACATCAACGCCTTCCTCGGGCTGGTGCTCGTCCTCGGGTTCCGCCGGCCAGAGGTGTGGGCGTTCGCCGCGCTCACCAAGATCACGCCGTGCGGGGTCGGCCTGGTCTGGATGCTGGTACGCCGTGACCCCGGCGCGATCGCGCGGGTGATCGGCACCGTCCTCGTCCTCTCCGCGATCTCGTACGTCGCCGAGCCGGACCTGTGGCGGGCCTGGTTCACGTTCCTCGCCCATCACGGGGGAGGGTCCTCCCTCGACATCACCGTCCGGCTGGTCGTCGCGGCCGCGGCCGCGGCGGTGCTCGCGCTCCTCGACCTCCGCTGGCCGCTGCCCGTGCCGTTCATCCTGGCGACGCCGGTCTTCGGGTTCAGCACCAACCAGTGCCTCGCCATGGTGCCGCCGGCGCTCGCGCTGCGACGGGATCCCGGCCCCGAGCGAAAGGCGACCGAGGCCGAGCCGCACCACTAGCGTGTGCGTCGTGACAATGACCCGGGAGGACTGGTGCCGCCTGGCGCGCACGTCGGGCTTCATGGCCCTGTGGGTGCTCTCCGTCTTCTTCGCCGTCACCGTCGTCCACTCGTTCGTCGACCGGCACTGGATGGGCGGCGACGCCCACGCGTACTGGCTGGCCGGACGATCGGCGACGCCGTACCAGCTCGCCGCCCCGGGGCACCTCGACGCCTTCGAGTACTCGCCGGTCTTCCTCCAGCTGGTCCGGCCGTTCGCCCACCTCCCGTTCACGGCGTTCGCCGTCGGCTGGTCGCTCGTCGAGCTGGTGATCTTCTGGTGGATGACCAACGGTCTCGCCTGGCGGTGGCGGGTGCCCGTCCTGCTGCTGTGCGTGCCCGAGCTGGCGCTCGGGAACATCAACGCGTTCCTGGGCCTCGTGGTCGTCTTCGGCTTCGCCCGCCCGGAGCTGTGGGCCTTCCCCGCGCTGACGAAGATCACGCCCACCGCCATCGGGGTGGTGTGGTTCCTGGTCCGCGGTGAGTGGAGCGCGGTCGTCCGGCTCGCGGTGACGGTCGTCGTGGTCTCCGGCGCGTCCTACCTCGTCGAGCCGTCGCTGTGGTCGGCGTGGTTCCACTACCTGACCTCGCACTCCAGCGACACGCTGCCGCGCGGTGCCTGGCACCTCGCGGACCAGCGGCTGGACGTCGGCCTGCGGCTGCTGGTCGCATGCGCCGCGACGGCGTACCTGGCGCGCCGCGACCTGCGCTGGCCGCTCCCGATGGCGCTGATCGTGGCGGTGCCGGTGTTCGGTTACTCGGCGGGTCAGATCCTCGCCATGATCCCGCCGATGATCCGGATGGCCCGCCACGACCGTCGTACCGCCGAACGGCCGGAGGCCGTCGCCGCGGATTAGTGTCGGAACCTCCTGTCACTCTCGTCCCATGACGACCAGGATCGACTGCGACACCTGCGTGGTGCGGGGCCTCGCCTGCCACGACTGCGTGGTGACCGTGCTGCTGGGCCCGCCTCCCGAGCTGACCTTCGACGACGACGAGATGCGGGCCCTCGACGTGCTCGCCGGCGGTGGGCTGGTGCCGCCTCTGCGGCTCGTGACCCCGATCTCCGGCCCGGCCGTGGAATCGGCGTGACCGGTGCGGCCCGAGAGGCCGGTGGGACTCGTGTGATCTGGACCTCACCAGGTTCTCCCCAACACGCCCATGGAGTTTTGGCGGCCTTCGCGGCCCGCGACTACTCTCATCACCCAGGTGTCCGTGGAAGTGGGCCAAAGAGGTCCGCGCGGGCACCGCGCTGAGTCTGGACCGCGTGCGGTCCGGAGCCGGGGAACCACCAACTCTGGGGTGAATCCCGTACAAGGCGCGACGACGCGATCGGGCGGGTCGGAGCGAGGAGTACGGGTAGGGCGAGTCGTGCCCGAATCCGTCAGCTCACCCGGTAGGCGTACGACACCAGAGGGGACCCGACAGCACATGCTGAACGGCCGCAACCGCATCATCGCCAGCCTTGCCGCCCTGGCACTCACCGGCACCGTCGGCGTCGCACTCACCGGCTCGCAGAGCCCCGCCAGCGCCGACCAGAACATCACCAAGGTCCGCGAGCGCGTCAACATCCTGATGCACCAGGCCGAGCAGGCCTCCGAGGACTACAACAACGCGCGGATCCAGCTCAAGACCCTCAAGGTCGAGCTGAAGTCGCTGAAGGTCTCCGAGGCGCGCCAGAGCGCGAAGCTCCAGGGCGTCCGCGCCGACGTGCGCGACGCGGTCATCTCGCAGTACCAGAGCGAGACGCTCGGTGGCGCCGGCGGCCTGCTGGAGTCCAACCCGGACCAGTTCCTCGGCGAGGTCTCGACGCTGTCCACGGTCAACGACCTGCAGGACAACCGCCTCGCCGACTACGGCGCCCAGGCGACGGCCTTCCAGATCCGCCAGGCCCAGACCCAGCAGCGCGTCGAGAAGATCGGGGCGCTCAAGGCCGAGCTGGCCAAGGACAAGAAGGACGCGGACAGCCAGTACGCCGCGGCCAAGTCGATCCTCGACGGGCTCGAGGCCAAGGAGCGCGAGGCGATCCTGTCGCGTGGCGCCGACGTCCGCCCCGGCGACATCCAGGCCAGCGGCCGCGCGGCCGCGGCCGTCCACTACGCCATGGCCCAGGTCGGCAAGGCCTACGTCTGGGGCGCGGCCGGTCCGAGCGCCTTCGACTGCTCCGGCCTGACGATGATGGCCTGGGCGCAGGCCGGCGTCAGCCTGCCGCACTCCTCGTCGGCACAGTACTCGATGGGCCCGCACATCGCCGAGAGCGACCTGCAGCCCGGCGACCTCGTCTTCTACTACAGCCCGATCAGCCACGTCGGCATGTACATCGGCAACGGCCTGATCGTGAACGCGGAGAACCCCAGCGTCGGTGTGAAGGTGACGAGCCTGCACGCCATGCCGTACGTCGGTGCCGTCCGCCCTGGATGAGCCGCTGTCCTCACGAGTGAGCGCCGCCGTCGTCCTGACGGCGGCGCTCCTCGCGCTTTCCGCCCTGCTCGCGGCGTGCGGCGGCAGCGGCACCTACGTGGTGCCTACGCCCACCGCCGCCGCCACGATCGACCCCGGGCGGGCCACCACCACGCTGCAGGAGCTGCAGTCGGTCCTGCGCCGCGGTGACACCGTCGCTGCCCGGCGCTTCGGGTCGGACCCCGCCGCCGCGGACCTGCTGGCCGCCGTCGCGGGCAACGTGCCCCGCATCGGCCTCGACCACCTCGCCCTCACCTACCTCACCGAGAACGGCGGTGGGACGTTCCAGGGCGCCTGGGGCGCCACCGTGCAGGTGTCGTGGCGGGTCAAGGGCTTCGACAATGGCATCGCCCAGCGCGACCTCGCCTTCTCGTTCGCCGACGGCGGCCGGACGATCAGCCGGATCGGGGGTGGCAGCGACGCCACTCCGCTGTGGCTGAGCGGACCGGTGATCGTGCGCCGCTCGAGCGACGTGCTGGTCATCGCGACCGCACCGGCCAAGGAGGCCGACGCGCTGCTGACCGAGGCCGAGACCGGCCTCGCCCGTGATCGGCAGGTCCTCGGGGGCCGGCGCTCGGTGGTGATCGAGGCACCGGCCACCGTGGCGGGGATGCAGCGCGCGCTGGGGGTGCAGCCGCCGACGTACGACGACATCGCCGCGGTCACCGCCCCGGTCGACGGCAACCGGTTGCCGGGCGCCCCGGTGCACGTCTTCGTCAACCCGGTCGTCTACCGCCGGATGGGTCACGTCGCGGCCCAGGTCGTGATGACCCACGAGAGCGTGCACGCCGTCACGAACGCGCCGCTGTCGACCAGCGCGCCGCTGTGGCTCGTGGAGGGCTTCGCCGACTACGTGGCGCTCGGCGACGTGAACCTGCCGCTGTCGAGGACGGCGGCGGGCATCTCGAAGGAGGTACGCCGCCGGGGTGCCCCGAAGCAGCTGCCGACCGACACCGACTTCGGCTCGGGCGACCGGAACCTCGGGCCGACGTACGAGGCGGCCTGGCAGGTGTGCGTGACGATCGCCGACCACGCGGGTCAGCCGGCGCTGGTCCGGCTCTACCGCGACGTGCTCGGCGGCACGCCGCTCGCCACCGCTCTGCCGCGCGACACCGGCCTGACGGTGGCGTCGCTCACGGCCGCCTGGAGGTCGAGGCTGACCGCTGTGGCCGCCGTGGCACGCTAGGCACTCGTGGGAAGCAAGCGGACCCGGGCGGCCGGTGGGACGACCCGGGTGGCACTGGCGACCGCGATGGTCGGGGGCGCGTTGTTCGTCCTCCTCGCCGGGCTGCTGGTGCCCTGGCACCCGGTGCCGGGAGGCACGCCACCGCCCGTCCCCGCGGGCTCGGTGTTCACGGCCGCCCAGATCGACCGGGCGGAGAGCTTCTCTCTCTGGGCCCGGGTCTGGAGCTGGTCGGGTCTCGCGATCTCGCTCGCCATGGCCGTCTGGCTCGGGTTCAGCCGTCGCGTGCGCGCCTGGGCCGAGCGCTGGCGCGGACCCTGGTGGCTGCAGGTGGTCGGGCTCGTCGCCGTGGTCACGACCCTAGGACAGTTGGCGGCGCTGCCGTCGGCCGTCGGGCTGCAGCGGCTGTACCTCGCGCACGGCCTGGCCACGGACTCGTGGAGCGCTTGGGGCACCGACCTGGTCAAGGCGGCCGGGGTCACGATCGTGACGACCGCGCTCGGGGTGCTCTTCGTGCTCGGCTGCGCGCGGCGCTGGGACCGCACCTGGCCGGCGGTCGCCGGGGGAGGCCTCGCGGCGCTGGTCGTGCTGGGCTCGTTCGTCTACCCGGTCCTGATCGAGCCGATGTTCAACCAGTTCCACCCCCTGCCCGACGGCGCCCTGCGCACCTCGATCCTGCGCCTGGCCGACGAGGAGGGCGTGCACGTCGACGACGTGCTGGTCTCCGACGCGTCGCGCCGGACGACGGAGCTGAACGCCTACGTCTCCGGGTTCGGCTCGACCCGCCGCGTCGTCCTCTACGACACGGTCGTCGACTCGCTGCCGCGCGACCAGATCCTGTCGATCGTCGCGCACGAGCTGGGCCACGCGAAGCACGACGACGTCGCGACGGGCACGGCACTCGGGGCGGCGGGCGCCCTGTTCGCGGTCGGCCTGCTCGGCTCGCTGGCGCTCGCGCTGGAGCGGCGGGGGTGGGCCACGGTGGGATCGCCCGCCGGCGTACCGACGGTGCTGGCGATGGTCGCTGTCGGCACGTTCCTGGCGCTGCCCGTGCAGAACGCCGTCAGCAGGAAGATCGAGACGCGGGCGGACGTGACGGCACTCGAGGTGACCCGTGCTCCCGCGCCGTTCATCACGATGCAGCGGGAGCTGGCGTTGCGCTCCCTGTCCGACCCCACGCCACCGGCGTTGTCACAGTGGTGGTTCGGCTCGCACCCGACGGTGCTGGAGCGGGTGGCGATCGCCCGGCATCTGGGCGGTTAGGGCGTCGGCCAGGTCAGGTTGAAGAGGTTGGCGACGGCGCCGCCGAACGCCACCACGGCGGCGACGATCACGACGGCGATCAGTGCCGCGATCAGCGCGTACTCCGCCGCCGACGCGCCCCTCTCAGGCGGGTCGGTTCGGGTCGGGATGACGTCCATCGCGCTCTCCTTCGTAACGCACATCGGCGGCCGCGCCCTTCGGGCAGCGACCGCCGATGTGACGACGAGGCCGTGGATCAGATCTGGCCCGCGACGCTGTTGAACAGGCTGCTCAGGTTGCCGCCGAGCAGGACGACCGCGGCGATAATGACGGCCGCGATGAGGGCGACGAGCAGGCCGTACTCGACGGCGGACGCGCCACGCTCCTCGGTCTTGGCGAAGCGGGTGTTGAGCAGGATCTGCAGGTACTGGACCATCGGGGTTCTCCCTAGATAGAGGTGGTGCGAGTTCGTGTCCCCGGGGAGATGCTTCCCCGATGCCGAGAACTCTGCCTGAGCCGCGGTCCTGTCACTATCGGGAGTTCGGCCGCACTGTCGTAGTCCCAACGGACTAGGTTCGTGAGGCCGATTTCCTGGGGGCTAGCGAGCGGCCGGCGCGACGGTCGAGAGCAGTCCGATCCGCATCGCCGTCACCAGTGCCTGGGCGCGGTTGACGGCGCCGAGCTTCTGGTAGATCCGGGCGATGTGGGACTTCGTCGTGGACTCCGAGAGGTACAGCTTGGCGCCGATTTGGGCGGCGTTGAGACCGTCGGCGAGAAGCAGCAGCACGTCGTGCTCGCGCTCGGTCAGCGCGGTCGACTCACCCGACGCGCGGCGCATCATGGCGCCGACCAGGCCGGCGCACACAAACGCCTTGGGAGAGACCGATGCGTGCCGGGCCGCCTTGATCACCTCGGTCGACGGCGCGTCCTTGCCGACGAAGCCGGAGGCGCCGGCCTGCATCGCGGCGAAGATCTGCTCGTCACCGGAGTGCATGGTCAGGACCACCAGACCGGTCTGGTCGCTCTTCTTGCGTAGCGTCCGGACGATGTCCAGGCCGGTACCGTCCTGGAGCTGGAGATCGGTGATGACCACGTCCGGCTGGAGGCGGTCGTAGGCGACGAGGCCCTCGGCCACGGTCGCCGCGGTGCCGACGACGTCCATGTCGGGCTCCAGGTCGATGACCGCGCCGAGACCGTTGCGGATCAGCTCGTGGTCGTCGATCAGGAGGACCTTGATGTTCGTGTCGCTCATGGGAGGCTCCTTCGCGAGGGATGGGGGAACGTCAGTGGTCGGCGTAGATCGGTGAGCGCAACGCGACCGAGACGGTGAGCCCTCTGCTGGCATTGTCGCGCACGGTGAGGTCGGCGCCTATCAACTTCGCCCGTTCCCTCATGATCTTCAATCCATGCGAGTCGTCGCGTCCTTGCTGCAGACCGGTGCCGTCGTCGGTGACGGTGATCCGGGCCTGGGGCGGGTAGACGTGGCAGAGCACGTCGATGGAGTTCGCGCGGGCGTGCTTGACCGCGTTGTTCATCGCCTCCTGGGCGATCCGGAACAGCTCGGCCTCCACCTCGGGCCGGAGCCGCGCGGGCTGCTCGTCGAGCCGCACCCGGATCGGGATGCCCGAGGCCTCGGACAGGTGCCGGGCGATCGCGCTGATGGCGGCTCCGAGGCTCTCGCTCTCGCCGATGCTGGTGCGCAGGTTCATGACCGACCGGCGTACCTCCGCGACGACCTTGGTGACCCGGTCGCGCAACATCTGGAGCTGCTGCGCCTGCGTCTCGTCGGTCGCCCGGCCGGCGATCGCGTCGATCAGGTAGCCGAGCGAGGCGATGTCCTGGGCGACACCGTCGTGCATCTCGCGGGCGAGGCGCTGCCTCTCGTCGGCCGTCGCGGCGTCGCGGAAGTGCGCGAACAGCAGCGCGGTGTCCAGGCGTACGGCGCTCGGGGTGAGCTCCTCGGCGAGGGCCTCCAGGTCGAGCTCGGCCAGGGTCGCGGCGTCCACGCTGCTCTGGCCCGCGACGACGGCGTAGTCACCGGCGAGGAAGGCGAAGCCGGTGCCGTCCACGACCGGCGCGTCACGGGCCCACGCCTGGACGGCCAGCTGCTCGCACTCGAGCGCCGAGTCCGGGTCCTCGATCGTCGACGCGATCGGGGTGAGGCTCTCCCCGCGGGGGACGAAGGCGTAGAGCACCTTGCACGGGTGGTGGTCGCCGACCGTGCTGAGCAGCTCGCCTCCCAGCGCCGTGACGTCGAGGCCGGCGCTCAGGTTGCTGGAGAGGTCGATCAGCTGGCGGATCAGGTGCTGTGCGTCCCGGTAGGGGCGCAGCGCGTCGGCGTTCATGCGATCCGCCGCGAAGGTGACTCCGGCGACGAGGCTGAGCCCGATGCCGGCCATCGACCAGGTGAAGATCGAGACGCCGAGGTCCGACGAGATCGTCTGCCACCACATCAGGCCGATGCTGACCGTGGCCACGGCCTGGATGGCCGACACGCGGTACATCGTGCGGGTGCCGACCGCCAGCGTCGCGTAGAGCGGAGGAACGACCAACGCGGCGAGCGTCGCGGAGGAGTAGTGCATCCCGAGCGCGCAGAGGACGCCCACGGCTCCCGCCTCGACAGACGGCGACAGCGACAGCTCGAGGTCGCGCCGGATCGCGGTGATGCTCTGGTACGCCCACAGCGCGCCGATCGCGCACATGACGAGCACGGCATGGGTGTCGCGGAACCACAGCGCGGGGCCGGCGATCGCGAGGAGCGCGAACAGCCGCGCCGCGGCGAGGACCCCGTAGGCCTGGTTGGTGGGCATCGCTCAGCGCTGGGAGAACGCGTGCATCGTGTTGATGACGGCGGGTCCCATGATCACGACGAACAGGCACGGAAGCACGCACAGCACCAACGGCACCATGATCTTGACGGGAACCTGCTGGGCCTTGGCCTCGGCGTACTGTCTCCGCTTCGTGCGCATCTCCTGAGTCTGCACCCTGAGCACCTGTGCGATCGAGATGCCGAACGCGTCCGCCTGCACCATCGAGCCGACGAAGGTCTTCAGGTCGTCGACGTTGGTGCGCTCACCGAGGGCCTTGAGCGCGTCCGCGCGTCCCTTGCCGAGCTGCATCTCACGCAGCACGCGGGAGAACTCCTCCGCCAGCGCTCCGGTGGTGTTGCGGGCGACCTGCTGGAGCGCCGCGTCGAACCCCAGGCCCGCCTCCACGCTGATGGTGAGCAGGTCGACGGCGTCCGCGAGCGTGCGGCGGACCTCCTCGGAGCGGTCGTAGGCGCGCTGGTAGAGGTACAGGTCCGGTCCGAAGAAGCCGAGGGCCGCACCACCGACGCCCGCGAGGACCGTCAGCCCGAGCGAGAACCCGAGCAGGACGCAGTACGCCATGCCGACCAGGGGGAGGACGACGGCCGCGAAGACCTTGAGCGAGATGACCCGGTCGACCGACCAGTCGCGGGGGTTGCCCGCGAGGTCGAGCTTGTGCCGCAGGCGCTCGGCCTGGTCCGCACCGGTGAGCCGGCGCCCGATCTTCAGGCTGCGCTCCTGGAACGGCGCCAGGACGCGGTCGGCGAACGGCTGGTCCGCCTCGGCGACCAGCTGCTCGGCACCGGAGCTGCCCATCTGCTCGAGGGCCTGCAAGGACCGCGCGAGACCGACGGGTCGCTCGTGCTTGGTCAGCGCCACCCCGAGGACTGTGATGGCACCGATGAAGAGGATGAGTGCGAGGAACAGGGCCATCAGATCTCCACCTTCACCAGTCGGCCCATCCAGAAGACGCCGATGCTGAGCCACACCACGGCGCCGATCAGGAGGATCCATCCGAGGGTCGTCGTGAACATCGGCTGCATGTAGCTGGGGTTGGTCAGCAGCACGAAGCCGGCGACGCCCGGAGGCAGGACGCTCAGGATCACCGCGGACAGCTTGCCCTCGGCGGCCAGCGCGTTGACCTGGCGGCGCAGGTAGGCGCGCTCCCGCATCGTCCCGGCGACCGTCTTCAGCAGCTCGGCCAGGTTGCCGCCGACCTGGCGCTGGATCCGGATCGCCATGACGACCCAGGCGAAGTCCTTGCTGTCGAAGCGCTCGGCGACACCGTCGAAGGCGTCCTCGATCCCCACACCGATCCGGGACTCGACGAGCACCCGCTTGAACTCGCCGGCGATGGGGTCGGGCCCCTCGCGCACGACGGTGTCGACGGCCTGGGGCAGGGACAACCCGGCCGACAGGGCTCCCGCCAGCAGCTGCAGCACCTCCGGGAGGGCGTCGTCGAAGGCGCGGCGTCGCCGCCTCGCACGCCAGCGCAGGTACAGCGGCGGCACGATCCCGCCGACGACGGCGAATACGAGGGCGATCCAGATGTTGCCCACCCCGACCAGCGCACCGAGCAGGGCGGCGCCGATCACGACGCCGACGTGCAGCAGGAGCCACTCGGACGGCTTGAAGCTGCTGCCCGCGGCCGAGAGGCGCAGGGCAAGGCGCTGGTCGAGGTTCTGGTTGCGCTCGAGGATGCTGGCGGCGGCGGCCTTCGCCTGGTCCAGCACGGGCTCGGTCGCCGGCTTCTGCGAGACCACCGCGGGGCCGCTGGTGCGCGCCGTGTACTGGCTGACCCGGTCGGCGATGGTCAGCGGCGCCGGCTTGCCCGGCACCAGCAGGACGGCGCCGCCCACCAGGCCGAGCGCGAGCACTCCGATGCCGGCGTACAGGAGCCAGCCGGGGGTATTCAGGCCGGTCGAGGCGTTCGGGTTCGAGAGCGTCGGGGTCGCCGCCGGGCCCTGGGAGACCTCGATGGGGGCGAGTGCGGTGGCGACGAGCTGGCCCTCGTTGCTCGGCAGCGTCACGCGCACCGTGGCCTGCGTGTGCGTGAAGTCCGACGGCACGGGCGCGGTGACGAGGACCTGGCTCGCCAGGACGTCGGCCTCCCGGCGGAACGCGCCGGACAGCGCCGAACCGGTCGACTGGATGAGCACGCCGTTGCCGGCCGTGGCGATGTTGCGCAGTGCCGTCAGGTCGCTGCCCTGCTGTCCCAGCGAGACCGCGTCGAGCAGCGTCTTGGTCGAGCGGACGGAGCCGGCGACCTGGGCGAGCGTGGCCGACGAGCCGGTGTCGGCTCCGTCGGAGAGCAGCAGGACGGAGCGCTGGCCCGTCGTCCCGGCGGTCTGGACGGCGGTCTGGAGCCCGTCGTACAGCAGGGTGCCGTGGCTGAGCTGGAGCCCGTTGACCACGAACCGCGCCTGGTCCCGGTCGGTCGTGGGCGCGAGGGCCACGCTGACGTGGCTGTCGAAGGTCACCACGCCGACCTTGACGTCGGCGGGCACCGTCTGGAGGTAGGTGAGCGCGGCCTGCTTGGCCGCCGTGAAGCGCCCCTGCGAGGCCATCGAGTCGCTGGTGTCCATGGCCAGGACGGCGGTGCGCTCGACGGTGGAGCCGGTGCGTGCCGAGGTCGCCGTCGCGTCGAGGGCGGCGCCGTCGAGCGTCGCGCTGACGCCGCTGAGGTCGACATTCGTCCCGGGCGGTACGTCGACCAGGACCTGTAGGTTGCCGCCCGAGGTCTGCACGTGGGCGATCGTGGCCTGGCCGGCGGCGTACGACGGAGCTCCGAGCAGCACGCTGAGGAGCACCCCCAGCGTGCCGGTGAGCACGACTGCGGCGCGCCTCATCAGAACCGGTCCAACCGGAAGAGTGCCGGATCGACGGCGACGTTCGCGTTGGCCATCTTGTCCAGGAACTTCGGGCGCAGCCCCGTCGAGCGGAGCCGGCCGAGAACCCGGCCGTTCTCGTCGAACCCGGCGCTGTGGTCGAAGACGAAGATGTCCTGCAGGGTGATGACGTCGCCCTCCATCCGCTCCACCTCGGTGATGTGGGTGATCCGCCGCGACCCGTCCTTGAACCGGGTCTGGTGCACGATCAGGTCGATCGCCGAGGCGACCTGCTCCCGGATCGCCTTGATGGGCAGCTCCATGCCGGCCATCATCACCATGGTCTCGATGCGGGCCAGGGTGTCGCGCGGGCCGTTGGAGTGGACGGTGGTGATCGAGCCGTCGTGACCGGTGTTCATCGCCTGCAGCATGTCCAGCGCGGAGGCGTCACGGACCTCACCGACGACGATGCGGTCGGGCCGCATGCGCAGGCTGTTCTTGACCAGGTCGCGGATGCTCACCGCGCCCTTGCCCTCGATGTTCGCCGGACGCGACTCCAGCCGGACCACGTGGTCCTGCTTGAGCTGGAGCTCGGCCGCGTCCTCGATGGTGACGATGCGCTCGTCGCCGGGGATGAACGAGGAGAGCACGTTGAGGGTGGTCGTCTTGCCGGCGCCGGTGCCGCCGGAGACGATGACGTTGAGGCGTCCGCGCACGCAGGCCGACAGGAAGTCCGAGGTCACCGGCGACAGGGAGCCGAAGTTGATCAGGTCCTGGACGGTCAGCGGGTCGGCGGAGAACTTCCGGATCGTCAGCGCCGAGCCGTCGATGGCCAGCGGCGGCACGATCGCGTTGACACGGCTGCCGTCGGGCAGGCGGGCGTCGACCATCGGGCTCGACTCGTCGACGCGGCGACCGATCCGCGACACGATCTTATCGATCGTGCGGCGCAGGTGCGCCTCGTCGGCGAAGTGCGCCTCCGCCTTGATGAGGCGACCGCTGCGCTCCAGCCAGACGCTGTCGTGCCCGTTGACCATGACCTCGGAGACCTCGGGGTCGCGCAGGAACGGGTCGATCGGTCCGTAGCCGAGGATGTCGTCGCTGATCTCGCTGGTGACGCGCGCACGGTCGGCGTTGCTCAGCGGCCGGTCCTGCGACCCGAGCACGTCCGAGAGGATGGTGCGGACCTTCTGGTCGAGCTCGGCCTGGTCCATGTCGGCGTCGTACAGGTGCGGGCCGAGCTGCTTGAGCAGCTCGGAGTGGACGCTCGCCTTCAGGTCCTCGATGCGGTCGGCCTCGTGGCTGGCCATCGCGCGGCGCTGGGCGGAGCGGTTGTCCGCCCCTGCCGCGGCCGCCCGTGCGGCGAGCGGGCCCGCTGCGGCGGGAGCGGCCGGTGTCGCCTCGGCGACCGGCGCCTCCTCGAGCTCCTCCGCGGGTGCTTCGGCGGCGTGCTTGCCCGCCGCCTCGCGACGGGCGGCATCCAGGCGTTCGGACAGGCTCGACATGGTCAGCTCCTCGCGCGGCGGAACAGGCCGCGTGCCCGGTTGGGGTCGTGGTGGGGTTCGACCGGTGCGCCGTACGCCGCCGGCAGGCCGATCGGCTCACCGGTGACGGACGAGGCGAGCTCGGCGTACGCGACGCTGGCCGCGTGCCCGGGCTTCTCGGCGACGATCGGGTTGCCGGCGTTGGTCGACGCCGCGATCTCGACGGCCGTGGCGACCTGTGCTGCGACCGGCATGCCGAGGATTGCCTCGACCTTCTCGATGCTGATGCCGACGGCGTCGTCGGCCCGGTTCAGCAGCAGGTGCCGGTGGCCGCGGGCGATGTTGAGCATGTCCATCGTCTCCAGCGCGACCTTGACGTTCTTCAGCGTCGGCACGTCGAGGGTGGCGATGATGATGCACTCGTCGGTCTCGTCGAGGGCGGTCAGGGTCGCGTCGTCGAAGGACGGCGAGGTGTCGACCACGATGTAGTCGAAGCCGTCGCGCAGCGCCCGCAGGATCCGCGAGATGAGCAGCGGCGTCACGCGTTCCCGTACGTCGGGGTGGGCCGGCGCCGCGAGGATGCTCAGCGAGCTCTCGTGGCGGGTCAGCAGGCCCTCGAGCATGGCGAGGTCGACGGAGTCCTCCGACCCGACGGCCTGCTCGATGGAGTGCGTCGGGAAGATCTGCATGGTGATCGCGACGTCGCCGAAGGCGAGGTCGAGGTCGACCAGGCAGACCTTGCGCGCGCCCTTGTCGGACAGCGCGAGCGCCAGGTTCACCGACGACGTCGTCTTGCCGACGCCGCCCTTGGGGGAGAAGACCGTCACGATCCGGCCCATCTGCCGCGCGCCGCCGGGGCCGCGGAGGGCGGCGTACAGCTGGTGGGCGCGCTCGACGGCCTTGGTGAGACCCTTCTCGTCGGTCGAGGTGACGACGTCGCGGATGCCGGCCTGCATCGCGCTGGTGAGCACCTCGGTGTCGAGGTGGTCGCGCACCAGCACCACGCTGATGGTCGGCCGCTTGATGCGCAGCTCCTCGGCGACGGCGAGGACGTGCTCGAGGGGGAGCGACGGGCCCAGCGCCACGACGTACTCGTCGGAGTGCTGGTCCAGCCAGGCGAACATCCGGTCCAGGCCGGCCACGCCGTGCGCGCCGGCCGGCATGCCCGGCTGCAGCCGGGCCAGGTTGCCCTGATCGGGCTCGACGAGGACGGGCATGGCTCAGCCCTTTCCGAAGATGGTGCCGGGGCCGACCCCGCTGCCCTGGGTGACCTTGCTGTCGCTGCTCAGCAGGCCCAGCGAGAGCGAACCGATCGTCTGGCCGAGGCGGACGCGCTCGGCGTCCTGCTGCGACACCGCGAGGGTCACCAGGAACTTCTGGTCGGTGGTGGCCGTGCTGCTCGAGTCGTTGGAGTTGTCCGACGGCACGAAGGTCGACTGGCCGAAGGCCAGCACCTGGACGCGGGGGAGCAGGACCTTGCTGGAGACGCCGTCCTGGGTGAGGAAGACGGTCACGTTGGAGCCGGGGCTCACGAACGTGCCGACGCGCGCGTCGTCCTCCACCGAGATCGAGATGGCGATCTTGCCGGCGGGGATGGGCAGGGTCGCGGCGGACTGGACCTGGTCGGCGCCACCGAACTTCTGCGGGACGAGCTGCTCGCCGGGGTAGATCGTGGTGAGGACCAGCTTGCCCTGGAAGGCCTGGGCGTCGTTGGTGGCGCCGGTGAGCACCTGGCCCTGGGCGACCTCGGCCGAGGTGATCTTGCCGGCCTGGAACGCCTCGTCGAAGCTCTCACCCGGCTGCAGCGTCTGCGAGGCGGTGATGATCTTGACGGCCTGGTACTTCTGGGCGGCGCGGTTGTCGGCGCCCTTGGTGTAGACGAACACCAGCAAAACCCCGAGTACCGCGATCACTGCGGCGACGACCAGCAGCAGCCTGCGACGGTCCATGAAGAGCCCTCCGCTCCCGTTGTCGGACCGACGACCCTCCCGAAAAGAGGCCGGCCTCGATGAAAATCTCCCGATGTGCGTCCCGGCTTGGTTGCCATCGGGCGCATCGGCGAGGTTATCGGGACCAAGGGCCCAATGGGTGACGTCGATCGCATTTCTGGCCGTTCGCGATCCAGGAATAGCCCGAAAGGACTACCGGCCGGAAACCGACCTCGGCCGAGGGTTTCGGGAGCTCCTCGGGAGCGGCTCAGGAGTACAGCGCGGCGATCTCGTCGCGGCACTCGCGCATGACCACGTTGCGCTTGAGCTTGAGGCTCGGCGTGACCTGCCCGGCCTCCTCCGTCCAGTCCTCGGGGAGTACGACGAACTTCCGGATCGACTCCGCCTTCGACACCGCCAGGTTGGCGTCGTCGACGGCCGACTGGATCTCGGCCAGCAGCGCGGGGTCGTCGACCAGGTCGGCCGGAACGGCCGTGGTCCCGTGCTCGGCGGCCCAGGCGGGCAGCGCCTCCGCGTCGAGGGTGATCAGCGCGGCGATGAAGGGCTGCCCGTCGCCGACCACGAGGCACTGGCTCACCAGCGGGTGCGCGCGCACCCGGTCCTCGAGCACGGCCGGCGCGACGTTCTTGCCGCCGGCCGTCACCAGGATCTCCTTCTTCCGGCCGGTGATCCGCACGAAGCCCTCGTCGTCGACCTCGCCGACGTCGCCGGTGTGGAACCAGCCGCCGTCGGCCAGCGCCTCCGCCGTCGCGTCGGGGTTGTTCCAGTAGCCGCGGAACACCTGGCCGCCGCGGAACAGCAGCTCGCCGTCGTCGCTGACCCGCACGGTGGTGCCGGCGAGCGGCCGGCCGACGGTCCCGACCTTCTGCGCGTCGGGGAGGTTGACGGTGAGCGCGCCGGTGGTCTCGGTCAGGCCGTAGCCCTCGAGGACGCTGACGCCGATGCCCCGGTAGAAGTGGCCGAGCCGCTCGCCCAGCGGCGCGCCCCCGGAGATCGCGAAGTCGCAGCTGCCGCCTAGGGCCTGCTGCAGCTTGCCGTAGACCAGCCGGTTGAACAGGGCGTGCTCGGTGCGGATCCGCAGCGGCACCCGGCCGCCGTCCAGCGCCCGCGAGTAGGCGATCGCGACCTCGGCGGCGCGGTCGAACACCCGGCCGCGGCCGTCGGCGGCGGCACGCTGGGACGCCGTGTTGAAGACCTTCTCGAAGATCCGCGGCACAGCCAGGATGAAGGTGGGCTGGTAGCTCGCGAGCTGCGGCAGCAGGTTCCTGATGTCGGAGGTGTGCGCCATCGTCGTACGCGACTGGACGCAGCCGACCTGGATGATGCGCGCGAACACGTGGGCCAGCGGGAGGAACAGCAGGGTCCGTGCGTTCTCGCCGTCGAAGAGCTGCTCCAGCTCGGACACCGCCACACCCAGCTCGGACATGAAGTTGCCGTGGGTGACCATGCAGCCCTTGGGGCGCCCGGTGGTGCCGGAGGTGTAGATCAGGGTCGCGGTGTCGCCCGGTCCCGCCGTCGTACGACGCTTCTCGACGACCGTGTCCTCGACGTCGGCTCCGAGGCTGGTGAGGACGTCGATCGCGTTGTCCTCGAACGCCCACACGTGGTGCAGCTCCTCCAACCGCGACCGCACCCCGCTCACCCGGGTGACGTGGCCGGCGTCCTCGACGACCACGGCGCGGGCGCCGGAGTCGCTGAGGATCCACTCGACCTGCTCGGCCGAGGAGGACTCGTAGATCGGCACCGTGACGGCGCCGGCGAACCAGATGGCGTAGTCCACGAGCGTCCACTCGTAGCGGGTGCGCGACAGCAGCGCGACCCGGTCGCCCGGCTCGATCCCCGCCGCCACCAGGCCCTTCGCGACCGCCTGGACCTCCTCGAGGAAGGCGGTGGTGGTCACGTCGTCCCACGACCCGTCGGCGGCGAGCCGCCGGAAGGCGACCGCCGTGGGCGCCTCCGACGCGTTGCGGACCACGTCGTCGGTCAGGTTGCCCGTGGTGGGGAGCGTCACGGTCTGCGGGGTGGAGTACTCGCGCACGACCTGCACGCTACTCGCGTGACGACCGACGCGTTCGGGGCGTCCGGGCAGTCCGGTAGCCTGCGGGCATGGCCGAACAGACGTCCTCGTCGATCGTCGTCGACGCCCCGGCGGCCCAGGTGATGGCGGTGATCGCGGACTTCGCGGCGTACCCCCGCTGGGCGAAGGGCGTGATCCGGGCCGAGGTGCGTTCGTCCTACGACGAGGCGCAGGGCGGCCGCGCCCGCGAGGTCTTCTTCGCCCTGGACGTGCCGCCGATCAAGGACGAGTACACCCTCGCCTACGTGTGGCACGGCGACGCCGAGGTCACCTGGACCCTCGTCGAGGGCAAGATGCTGCGCTCGCTCGACGGCGCCTACGTGCTGCGCGAGACCGGTTCCGGCTCGACGGAGGTGACCTACCGGCTCGCCCTGGACCTCGCGATCCCGCTGATCGGCATGCTCAAGCGGCGCGGCGAGAAGATCCTCATCGACACCGCCCTCAAGGGCCTGAAGAAGCGCGTGGAGACGGGCGCCTGAGGCGTGCGGATCCTCCTCTTCACGGGCAAGGGCGGCGTCGGGAAGTCCACCGTTGCCGCCGGCACGGCGGCGCTCGCGGCGTCCCGCGGGCTGCGCACGCTCGTCATCTCCACCGATGCCGCCCACTCCCTGGCCGATGCGTACGGCGTGGACGGCATCGGGGCCAGTGAGCCGACCGAGCTGGCGCCGTACCTGCACCTGCTGCAGGTCGACGCCCAGAAGCGCTTCGAGCAGTCCTGGGCCGACATCCAGCGCTACCTCCTCTCGGTCCTCGACGCCGCGGGCATGGAGCCGGTCGCCGCCGAGGAGATGACCGTGATCCCCGGCGCGGAGGAGGTCCTCGCGCTGCTGGAGCTGCGGCTGCATGCGCGCTCCGGCGACTGGGACGTCATCGTCATCGACTGCGCGCCGACCGCCGAGACGCTGCGGCTGCTGGCGCTGCCCGAGGCGCTCGGCTGGTACATCGAGCGGCTGCTGCCGATCCAGCGCCGGCTGGTCAAGGCGTTGCGTCCGGTGCTGAACCGCGCCGCCGGCGTACCGATGCCGGGGGACACGGTCTTCGACGCGATCACCCGGCTGCACGCCGAGCTGGACGAGGTCCACGAGCTGCTGTCCGGGCCGGAGTCGTCGGTCCGGATCGTGATGACGCCGGAGAACGTGGTGCTCGCCGAGGCGCGCCGCGCCTACACCAGCCTGTGCCTGTTCGGCTACCGCGTCGACGGCGTGATCGCGAACCGCGTCTTCCCCGAGGGGGCAGACGACGAGTGGCGCGCCGGGTGGGTCGCGGCCCAGGCCAAGGTGCTCGTCGCCGCCGAGGAGTCCTTCCCGGGCCTGCCGATCGGGCGTGGCCTCTACCAGCCGGCCGAGCCGGTCGGGGTGCAGCAGCTCGCGGCCTTCGCCACCGAGCTGTACGCCGGGACCGACCCGATCGCGGCGCCGACCGGTGCGGGGCCGCTGCGCGTGAGCCGTTCCGAGGACGGCGGCGCGGAGCTCCGGCTGACCCTGCCGTTCGTCACCCGATCCGAGGTGGATCTGGCCCGCAACGGCGACGAGCTGGTCGTCACAGTGGGCTCCTCGCGGCGCCTGCTGACCCTGCCGGCAGGGCTGGCGCGGCTGCGGATCTCCGGCGCCGGTGTGACGAACGGCGAGTTGCGGGTCCGCTTCCGCGACCCCGAGAGTGGACCTGTGCACGAGGTGAGCCGATGAGCGACGAGCGGGACGAGCGCCCCGACATCGGCAGCGTGGGCGAGGAGGCGGTCAAGCT
>DATFHM010000051.1:0-6931 GCA_035248385.1 Nocardioides sp.
CGATCCCGACGTGGTGCGCCGGATGCACGAGCATCGGCTGTCGACCGTCCCCAACCCCTACTCCGGCCGGCGCCTCGTCGGCCAGCTCACCCGTGCGGGCTTCCAGGTGGACCCCGACGTCGCCGCCACCGCCGTCGTGGCACCCGGCGGCGCGATGCTCGTCCTGGTGCGGAAGACCGCGGAACCGGCCGTGGCCGAGGGAGCGATCACCGCTGCCGAGGGCGACCAGCTGATCGCCGACCTGACGGCTGCCGTGGCGACGGGCGAGGTGTTCACGGCCGTGACGATGTTCGGGGTCGTCGGCCGCCGCTGAGCCCTGGTCGCCCCTCGTACGCTGGCGGGCATGACGGGTTCCCGGGAGTCCTTCGACGAGCTGGTGGCGGCCGCCGATCCGGCGATGGTCGTGGTCACGACGGCGGCCGACGTCGAGCGTGCCGGGTGCCTGGTGGGCTTCCACGGGCAGGCGAGCATGGACCCGCAGCGGTACGCCGTCTGGCTGTCCAAGGCCAACCACACCTACCGCGTGGCGCTCCGCTCGACCCACCACGCGGTGCACTTCCTCGGCGTCGAGGACCTGGCCCTGGCGGAGCTGTTCGGCACCCGCTCCGGCGAGGACCAGGACAAGTTCATCGACGTGCCCTTCGAGACCGGCCCGCACGGCGTACCGCTCGTCACCGCGCTGTCGCGGCGGATGGTGCTCGAGCGGATCGCCCTGCTGGACGACGGCGGCGACCACGTCTGCCTCACCGGGCGGCTGGTCCGCGCCGAGGGCGACGGCGACTTCGAGCCGCTGCGCGCGTCCCGCGTCGCCGACCTCGAGCCGGGACGCCCGCCGCAGGCGCGGGTCATCGACCCGCACGGCTGAGAACGCCTGAGTCACGGTGTGACTCCTCGCGTCACGCCTCCGGGGTGAGAACACTTCGACCCCAGGAGGATGCAATGCCCAGCGCGAACAAGATGACCACACCCGTGGCCGTGGACCTGCCCGTCATCCAGGGCCGGTACGCCGACCTGGACGGCTACACCGTCGGGTTCGAGTCCTACCCCGAGGACGTCGACCCCGCCCCGTTCTTCGCCGGCCTGCCCGACGACCGCTGCCAGTGCCCGCACTGGGGCGTCGTGCAGAGCGGCCAGATCACCTTCCGGTGGGCCGACCACGAGGAGACGTACGGCGCCGGCGACGCCTACTACGCCGCCCCCGGCCACCTGCCGCTCATCGCGGCCGGCACCAGCGTGGTCGAGTTCAGCCCGACCGAGGCGCTCGGCGCGACCATGGCCGTCATCGACGCGAACCTGGCGGCAGCGTCATGACCGCCGTGCTGACCGAGCTGCCGGTCCCGGTGCAGCGCAGCGTCGAGCGGTTCGTCGCCTTCCTCGAGACGGGGGAGACCGACGGCCTGTTCGCTCCCGACGTCTTCGCCGACATCTCGCTGCCGCACTGGCGGCTCCAGGTCCGCGGCGCCGAGACCCTGATCAGCTCCAAGAACCAGATGCACCCGCCGGCCGGGCGTACGCGCATCGAGAAGGTGCTGCCGGCCGACGGCGGCTACGCCGTCAAGTTCGAGGAGCGCTGGGAGGACGGCGGCCAGCAGTGGTACTGCCGGGAAGCGGCCATCGTCGACCTCGACGAGCAGGGCCGGATCGCGGGGTTCCACTACTACTGCACGGGCGACTGGGACGAGGCCCTGGTGGCCCAGCACGCCGAAGCGGTGTCGCTGCTCCGCCCGTGATGCCACGATGACCGACATGGACACCGGCGAGGTCGACGTACGCACCCGTGCGGCGCTCGACCTCGCCGCGACCTATGTCTTCGGCACCGAGCCAGGCCGCATCCCGGCTGTCCTGTTCGAGGCGTACGACGCCGCGGCCGGTGACCGCGACCGGGCGCTGCTCGGGGCGGCGCTCGCCCGGCTGTGGGCGTACGCCGGCGAGCGGAACCGCGCCGTCCCCTTCGCCGTTGCGGCGGTCAAGCACGCCGAGGCCAGCGGGGATCCCGCGCTCGTCGCCGACGCGCTCGACGCGGCGCTCGCCACGCACTGGGGCCCTGACGAGCTCGAGCTGCGGGCCGAGCTCGCACGCAAGCTGGCCGACGCCGCCGCCCACCTCGGCGACACCGACGCCCGGCTCCAGGCGCACCTGTGGCTGCTGACGGTGGCCGTCGAGACCCTCGACCTGGGCCAGCTCAACCGGCAGATGCGGGCGCTGGAGCTGCTCGGCGAGGAGTCCCGGAAGGCGCTCTTCTTCGCCGCCACCCGGCGGGCGATGCTCGACCTGATGCGCGGACGGTCGGACACGATCGGCGCGCTGATCGAGCTAGCCGACGGCGTCAAGGACGAGCTCGCCGACGGCCCCATGGTGGTGCTGGCCCTCACCGGGTACGCCGCCGCGCACGCAGGTGACGCCGGCGAGCAGGCCCTCGCCGGCGCGCGGGCCGGTGAGGAGCTGGCTGAGCGCGAGGGGATCCGGGAGATCAGCGCGGAGGTCGCCTGGATCTACCTGGGCATGGGACGACTGGACGACGCGCGGCGCCTCGCGGCGACCTTCGACGACCGCGTCCTCACGAACTTGGCGCGTGACCACAACTACCTGCTGGTGCTGCAGCTGCTCCTCGACGTGGCGCTGCGGACCGGCCTCGACGAACTGGTCGAGCACATCACCCCCCTGCTGATGCCGTACGCCGGCCGGGCCGTCGTGAACTCGGGCGCGATGATGTTCCACGGCGTCTCCGACGACACCCTGGCCCGGGCGTGCGACCGGCTCGGCGACCACGAGCGCGCGGCCGCGCTGCGGGAGAAGGCGCTGGCGACCTACCGCCGAATCGGTGCGACGTGGTGGCGGGAGCGCCTGGAGGCGGTCCCGTTCGACGGACCGGCGACGGCGGCCTCCGCGGTGACGGGTGCGGCCGTGATGACGTTGCGTCCCGGGCCGGCCGGGGTGTGGCTGGTGGGCCGCGACGGGGCCGAGACCGCGATCCCGACCCGACGCGGGCTGGAGCACCTGCACGCGCTGCTGTCCCGTCCCGGACGGGAGATCGATGCCCTCGACCTGGTCGGCGGCGCCGCGACGGTGGAGGAGTCGGGGCTCGGCGAGGTGGCGGACGCGGCCGCCCTGGCGGCGTACCGCACCAGGCTGGGTGAGATCGACGCCGAGCTCGACGACGCCGACCTCCTCGGCGACGCGGAGCGGGGCGAGCAGCTGGCGAAGGAACGCTCGGCGCTGCTGGCCGAGCTCTCCGCGGCGACGGGCCTCGGCGGCCGTCCGCGCGTCACCGGCAGCAGCGCCGAGCGGGCGCGGGTGACTGCGCGCAAGGCGATCGCGACGGCGCTCGACGCGATCCACACCGCGGACCCGGTCGTGGCGCGGCACCTGTCGACGTACGTCCGGACCGGGCTGCGCTGCTGCTACGAGCCCGACCCCGATCACGCGGTGGAGTGGCGGCTCTGAGCCTCAGCGGGCGAACACGCGCCGCCCGCCGACGTACGTCTGCTCGACCCGGGTCTCGCAGATCTCGTCGGCCGGGTGGGCGAACGGGTCCCGGTCCAGCACGACCAGGTCGGCGAGCTTGCCGACGGCGATGGTGCCGGTGTCGTCGAGGTGGTTCACGTACGCCGTCCCGGAGGTGTACGCCGCCAGCGCGGTGCCCAGGTCGATCCGCTCCTCGGGGTAGAACGCGGGCGCGTCCTCGCGCGGCTCGATCCGGTTGACGGCGACATGGATGCCGTCGAGCGGGTTCGGGCTGCTGACCGGCCAGTCCGACCCGGCCGCGAGCGTGGCTCCCGCGTCGCGCAGGCTCGCGAACGGGTACTGCCAGGCCGACCGCTCCGGCCCCAGGAACGGGATCGTCAGCTCGTCCATCTGCGGCTCGTGCGCGGCCCACAGCGGCTGCATGTTGGCCGTCGCGCCGAGGGCGCGGAACCGGGCGAGGTCGTCGGGGTGGACGACCTGGAGGTGGGCGAGGTGCGGGCGGGTGTCGTGCCAGCCGTTGGCCGTGCGGGCCGCCTCGACGGCATCCAGCGCCTCGCGCACGGCCCGGTCGCCGAGGGCGTGGAAGTGCACCTGGAAGCCCAGCCGGTCCAGCTCGGTCACGTGCGTGCGCAACGCCTCCGGGTCGACGAACGAGATGCCGGCGTGGTCGCCGCCGGAGCGGCAGTCGCAGCCGCGCAGGTACGGCGTGAGCATCGCGGCCGTGTGGTTCTCGGCCACCCCGTCCTGCATGATCTTGACGGTCGAGGCGCGCAGCCCGGCCGCTCGAGGGTCGCCCGCTGGTGCAGCAGGTCCTCGACCTGCTCGGCGCCCCGGTCGCGCTGCCACCACAGCGCGGCGACGACGCGTGCGGTCAGCCGGCCGTTGGCGATCGCCCGGGCGTAGGCGGGTCCGGAGTTCGGCATCAGGGGGCTGTCGCCGACGATCGCGTCCTGCCAGGCGGTGATCCCGAGCGAGTGCAGCAGGTCCTGGGCGCGCAGGAGCCCGGCGACGAGCTCGTCGAGGGTGGCGCGCGGGGCATGGCCGCCGACCAGGGCCATCGCGCCCTCCTGCAGCATCCCGGTCGGTACGCCGTCGGCGTCCACCTCGAAGCGGCCGTCGGCGGGCTGCGGCGTACGGGCGTCGAGGCCGGCGATCTCGAGGGCGCGGCTGTTGGCCATCGCGCCGTGGTGGTCGCGGTTCACCAGGTACACCGGGCGGTCCGGGACGAGTGCGTCGAGGAACGCGCGGTCGGGCCAGCCGTCGAAGGTCTCCATCGACCAGCCGCCTCCGGTGATCCAGGGGACGTCGGGGTGGGCGTCGGCGTACTGCCGGATCCGGGCGCGGACGTCGTCGATGTCGATGAGCCCGGTCAGGTCGCACTGGCCGAGCTCGAGGCCGCCGGCGACCGGGTGGACGTGCGCGTCCTGGAAGCCGGGGATCAGCAGCTTGCCGTCGAGGTCGACGACCTCGGTCGCCGGTCCGACGAGGTCGCGCACGTCGTCGCCGCCCACCGCGACGATCCGTTCGCCGGCGACCGCGACGGCGGTGGTGCGGCTCCGGGCGACGGTGCCGAGGTGGACGGGGCCACCGGTGAACACGAGGTCGGCGTACGTGGACGTCATGGGCAGATTCCAGGGTGTCCGGAACTTTGCGTCAATGGTGTTGACGTAAAGGGCGGGAACCCGGTGGACTGCTCCCATGAGCCCAGCGACGGCCGGTGGCCGGGTCCCCGCGGTACGACGTCGTCGCCGTCCCACCCAGTCCGGTGAGGTGCTGTCCGAGGAGCTGATCGTGCGGACCGCCATGCGGCTCATCGACCAGCCCGAGGGGGCGGGGTTCAGCGTGCGGTCGCTGGGCATCGCCCTCGGTGCGGATCCGACGGCGATCTACCGCTACTTCCGCGGCACCGAGGACCTGATGGCCGCGATCACCGACCGGCTGATCGGCGACGCGCTCGCCGACTTCGTGCCCGACCAGGACTGGCGGGTCGCGCTGCGCGAGCTCGGCGTGCGGTTCCACAGCTACGCCCAGCGGCACCCGAAGCTGGCAGTGCTGGGGGCGTCCCGTCTCTCGTTGCGCGCCAACGAGTTCCGCGCGGTGGAGACCGGCGTGGGGCTGCTGCGAGGTGCGGGCTTCGGTCCTCGCGATGCGGTCCGCTACTACCACGCGTTCATCGACCTGGTGCTGGGGTACGGCGCCCTCGACGCCGCCGGCCTCTCGGCCAACCCGGCGGACCGGCGGGAGGCGTGGACGGCGGCGTACACCTCGTTGCCGGCGCGCGACTACCCGAACATCGCGGCCACCCGCCGGCACATCCACACCATGTCGGGCTCCGCCTTCGACACCGCGCTCGACGTGTTCCTCGACGGGATCGCGGCGCGCGTGCCGAGGCGCGGTTGAATGGCGGCCGTGAGCAGGCCTCAGGTCCCGGGCTGGGCGGAGTCGGTCGCCGAGGCGGTCATCGTCGTGTCCAGCCTCGTCTACGTCATCGGCGGACAGCTGTGGTCGCTGGTCACCTGGGAGTCGCTGGCGGTCGCCTACCTCGCGGTGGGCCTGTTCTTCGCCTGGCCGGCCACCCACGACGACAGCGGCGACGTACGGGCCATGCAGGAGCTACGCCGCTGGGCATGGGTGCTGCCGGTGGTGTCGAGCGTCGCCGGCGCGTACTCCGCCGTGCTGGCCCTGGTCGCGCGGTCGCACCTGCAGCAGAACGTGGAGAGCGGCGTGCTCGCGGTGGCCGCCTGCCTCGGTGTCGTCCTGTCGTGGTCGCTGCTCAGCGTCGGATTCGCCCAGATCTACCTCGCCGTGGACGCCTCCGAACCCGAGTCGAGCCGGATCGACTTCCCCGGCCAGTCGAACCGCTCGATGCTCGCCTACCTGTACTTCGCCTTCACCGTCAGCGCGTCCTTCGCCACCAGCGACTCCGACGTCCGCAGCATCCGGGTCCGCCGCCTGGTGATGCTGCACAGCATCCTCTGCTTCTTCTACAACGCCCTGGTGCTGGCCGTGTCCTTCCAGGTGCTGCAGCAGGTCATCTCCGGCTGAGGACAACGGGTGACCTTGGACCCTGGTGTTCGGGCCCGCGGAGAGGTTCCATGGATGCAGCCGCGGGTCCGGACCGGAACGCGGGAACCGGTGCTCCTCGTCGAGCTGTCCCCCCACCGACGAGGAGCGCCGATCGGGTCGTCTTCGAGGTTCACTCGCAGCCGTAGCCGTCGCCGTCGGAGTCGAGCTCGTACGGGTCGGATCCGGTCACGGTCACGGTCTGGTCGACGTACTCCGGCCCGTTCCCGGAACCTCCGCCGCAGTCGTAGTCGCTCGCCGGCGGAAGGCACGGCGAGTAGCCAGGGGTGCAGCTCGTCTGGACCAGGGCCGGTGCACGGACGTGCGCGACGACGATCGTGACGGTCGCTCCCGGACGGACCGGCGTTCCTCCGGCGGGACGCTGCTCGAGAACCGAGCGATC
>DATFHM010000052.1:0-9608 GCA_035248385.1 Nocardioides sp.
GTGAAGATGCCGAAGGACAGCGCGAAGCCCATCGACACGATCAGCGAGTTGCCGCCGAGCATCAGCGAGGCGAAGGTGCCGGCCAGGATGACGCCCGCAGCCGCGATCGTCGGGCCGGCGTGCTTGACGGCCTCGGCCGCCGCCGCGCGCGGCTCGCGTCCCTCCCGCGCCTCCTCGCGCAGCCGGGCGATCATCAGGATGTTGTAGTCGGTGCCGAGCGCGACCACGAACAGGTAGATGTAGATCGGCAGCATGAAGATCAGGCCGTCGTCACCCTTGATGTGCTGGATGACGAGGACCGTCGCTCCCAGCGAGGCGAGGAAGCCGAGGCCCACCGACACCATGAGGTACCAGGGAGCGACCAGCGACCGGAGCAGCAGCGCGAGGATCAGCAGGATGATCGCCGCGGCGACCGGGAACACGACCTTGTAGTCGCGCACCATCGCGGCGTCGATGTCGACGAAGACCGAGGTGGTCCCGCCGACGTACGCCGTCGCACCGATCTGCTGCGCGGCCGCGTGCGCCTCGCTGCGGATCGGTCCCTTGACCGCGGCGGCAGCCGCGTCCGAGCCCGGGGCGTCCTTGAGCACGGTGGCGATCACGGCGGTCGTGCCGTCGGAGGAGATCGGGCCGATCGGGGCGGCGGCGCTGACGCCCTCGGTCCGGCCGAGGTCGCCCGCGAACGCTCCGACCTGGGCGTCGGTGAGCTTGCTGCCCGACGTCTTCAGCACCACGAGCGCCGGGTCGGTCGCCCCCGCGGAGAAGTGCGTCTGGATCACGGCGTCGGCCTTCGAGGACTCGAGGTCCTTGGGCTGGCTCGAGGTGAAGTCGAACGAGGGGTGGAACCCGAGCGAGAACAGCGCGAGCACGACGAGGATCAGGCCGGAGCCGGCCGCGAACAGCGCGGGGCGCTTGCCCAGGCCGTCGCCGATCTTCGCGAAGCGAGCGCCCTCGGACTCCACGCGCCACTTCTTCGAGGGCCAGAACAGCGCCTTGCCGAGCAGGGTCACCACGGCGGGGACCAGCGTCAGCGCGGCGACCAGCGTGACCGCGACGGCGATCGCCAGGGCCGGGCCGATGGCCTTGAAGATGCCGAGCGAGGACAGGATCAGCGCGCTGAAGGCGACGATGACCGCGCCACCGGCCGAGGCGATCGCCTCGCCGGCGCGCTCCATGGCGGTGACGATCGAGGTCTTGACGTCCTCCCCGAGGCGGAGCCGCTCGCGGTGCCGGAAGAGCAGGAACAGGATGTAGTCGGTCCCGATGCCGTAGAGAACGACGATCAGGATGACCTCGAGCGAGGAGTCGGCCTGCAGGTTGAACGCCTCGTTGGCCCAGCCGATCAGGCCGGTCGCGACCTGCGAGACCAGGCCCACGACGAGGATCGGGAGCAGGCAGATGATCACGCTGCGGAAGATCAGCGCGAGCAGCAGCACGATCAGCACGACGGTCGCCGCGCCCACGATGGCCATCGTCTTGGCGCTGGAGTTCTGCGAGTCGAGCTGCTGGGCGGCCGGGCCGCCGACGTACAGGGTGAGGTCGGTGCCCTTCGTGAGCTTCGCGGCGTCGTCGCGGAGCGTCTGCGCGTCGTCCATGGCGGTCTTGTCGAACGCCGTGCGGTCCTTCGTGACGCCGAAGGCGGCCTTGGCGGCGAGCTTGTCGGGCGAGGACTGGGCGACGGCGGCAGCCGGCGCCAGCTTCTGGAAGGTGCCGGGCAGCTCGTCGTTCAGGCTCTTGACGATCGAGCTGGCCTGCGTCAGGTCCTGCGCGGTGAGGGCGGCGCCGTCGGTGCGCGAGAACGCGAGGGTGGCACCCGACTGGGTGCTGAACTCGGGGAACTCGGCCGCCATCGTGTTCGCGGCCTTGATGGACTCGTACTTCGAGGGGAGGAAGGACGACTGGTCGGTGGTCGACTTCAGGCCGGGCGCGAAGGCGATCACCAGGCCGGCGATCAGGAGCCAGGCGCCGACGACCCACCAGGGCTTCTGGGAGACAAAACGTCCGAGGGCAGCAAACATGCCTCAGAATCTACGGCGTTGACTCAGTCTCGGCACATGTCTTTTGTCATGGCCGTGGAGTGACCCCCGCCACGGGCGTGCGGACGCCGTTGCGGACGAGGTCGGCGGCGCCGATCGCGATCGCCAGGGTCACGAAGCACAGGGCGGCGACGACGGCCGCCGTCACCGCGTGCCCGTACGCCGTCGGGCCGGTGCCGTCGCCGACGGCGGCGAAGAACACCGCACCGATCACGGCCTGCCCGATCGCGAGACCGATCCGCTGCGCGGTCTGCAGCACGCCGCCGGCCGTGCTGCCGACGACCGGGTCGACGTCGGCGAGGGTGAGCGTCTGGTTCGGGGTGATCAGGCAGCCCGAGCCGCAGCCCATCACGAACAGGGGGAGGGCGAGCGCGAGGGCCGCGTGGTGCGCGGGCGCGTGCCACGCGACGAGCGCCAGCGCCGTGGCGCCCACCGCGAAGGTGGTCGCCGCGCCGACGACCAGGGGTCGCCCGAGGCGGGTCACGAAGCGGCCCGCGGTGGGCGCCGCGACGGCGCTCCCGACCGCGAAGGCGGTGACCCCGAGGGCCGACTCGAGCGCGGGGTAGCCGAGCCCGTCCTGGTAGTAGATCGCCATCACCAGCGGCAGGCCCGCCTGCGCGGGGAAGAAGGTGATCGCGAGCAGGATGCCCGGCGTGTAGGAGCGCTGCCGGAACAGCCGCAGGTCGACCAGCGGGTCCAGCCGCTCGCGGGTGAGCCGCCGCTCGCGCCGCCAGAAGACGACGAGCAGCACGGCGGCGGGTAGCACGAGCCAGGCGAGGCGCGGGTCGTGCGCGGCGTCGTACTCCACCGCGCCGAAGAGGATGCAGAACGTGGCCGCGCCCAGGGTCAGCGCCCCGAGCACGTCCAGGTGGTGCTCGCCGCCGGCGACGTCCTCGGGGAGGAGTCGCCGGGCCAGCACGACGACGAGCACGCCGATCGGGACGTTCACGAAGAAGACCAGCCGCCAGCCCAGGTCCGGACCGCCCAGCGCGATGAGGGTGCCACCGACGATCGGGCCGAGGGCGGTGCCGAGGCCGACCGTCGTACCGAGGACGCCGAAGGCGCGGCCCCGCTCGGCGCCGCGGAACAGCTGCTGGACCAGCCCGGAGACCTGCGGGTTGATGAGGCCGCCGAAGAGCCCCTGCAGCACCCGGGCCGCGATGAGCAGGCCGACCGACGGTGCCAGCCCGGACAACGCGCTGGTGACGACGAAGCCGATCACCCCGACCTGGAACATCAGGCGGCGCCCGTGGTCGTCGCCCAGCCGGCCCGCCAGCACCGGCACCATCCCGAAGGCCAGCGTGTAGCCGCTGATCACCCACTGCAGCCCCGACGGCCCCGCGCCCGTGGCCGCGCCGATCGAGGGCAGCGCGACGTTCGTGACGCTGACGTCGAGCAGCGTCATGAACATGGCGCTGCAGCAGACGACGAGTGCGATCCAGCGCCGCGGCGAGGGCTCGTACGCCGCCGCGGTCATGTCGCCGTCATGCCGGGCGGATCGGCTCGACCAGCAGGCAGGTGCCCTCGCCGGCCACCCGGGTCAGCACGATCGTCGCCTCGTCGTCGCCGGCCAGGGCGAGCCGCTTGCGCAGCTGCTCGGGGGAGACGTCGACGCCGCGCTTCTTGATGGTGATCCGGCCGATGCCGCGCTCGCGCAGCGCCGCCTTCAGCTGCTTCTCGCGGTAGGGCAGCTCGGTGATGACGCGGTAGCCGCGCGCGAACGGCGTCACGAACGGCTGGTCCGAGGTCACGTACGCGATCTTCGGGTCCACCAGGCCGCCACCGACGCCGGCGGCCACCGCCGTCACCAGGCCGGCGCGGATGACGGCGCCGTCGGGCTCGTAGAGGAAGCCGCCGATCGCGCGGGTCCCGACGGCGTCGGCGCCCGGGTCGTCGTCCTGCTCGAGGGTGGCGAGCCCGCCGTCGGTGATGACGGTGGCGCGGCGGCCCGTGGTCGCCGTACGGCCCGACCAGAGCGCGGCCTCCTTGACCTCGCCGCCGTCGCTGACCCACTCCGCCTCGACGCCGGCCGGGACCAGGTCGTGCGGGATGCCGGGCGCGACCTTCACGCACGCGTCGCGGCGCAGGAGCTCCTCGACCCAGGTCCACGGCGGTGTCCAGTCGTCGACCTGGAAGCTGCGGCCCGCTCCGGTACGCCGGGCGGGGTCGGCGTACGCGAGGTCGAAGGGGGAGTGGTCGACGCCGGTCGCGTCGGCGACCATGACCGCGCCGGGGAGGCCGAGCGCGGCCAGGTTGGCCTCGGCCATCGCGACGCGCAGCGGGTCGAGGTCGACGCCGGCGCAGATGATTCCGGCCCGCGCCGCCGCGATCATGTCGCCGCCGATGCCGCAGCCCAGGTCGATCAGCGTCTCGGCGCCGAACGCGCGCATCCGGCCGGCCCGGTGCTGCGACACCCGCAGCCGGGTGGCCTGCTCGAGCGCGTCGCGGGTGAAGTACATCCGGGCGGCCAGGTCGCCGAGCTTGGCCCGGGCGTGGGTGCGCAGCTCGACCTGGGTGAGCACGGCCGCGGCCTGCTCCGCCGTCGTCGTACGCCGCAGCACGGACTGCACCTGCAGCTCGGACCCGCCCTCGTCGACCGCCGACGTCGCCGTCGCGAGCGCGGCCTGACCGTCGTCGGTCAGCAGCCAGGCGAAGGTCTCGAGGTCCACCCGTGCATCTTCGCAGCGATCCTCCCTAGCACTCACTTTGGGAGAGTGCTAACGTCAGCGCTGGCACTCTCCACCGGAGTGTGCCAATGCCTGCGGCCGGAGTGCGGCACCCGCGACGACGCCCTCTGCGTACGCAGGCGAAGACGTGAATCACCACATCAACCATGTGAAGGGGAGGTCGACACCGTGTCGATCAACATCAAGCCTCTCGAGGACCGGATCGTCGTCAAGCAGGTCGAGGCCGAGCAGACGACCGCGTCGGGCCTCGTCATTCCGGACACCGCCAAGGAGAAGCCCCAGGAGGGCGAGGTCCTCGCCGTCGGCCCCGGCCGCGTCGACGACAACGGCAACCGCGTCCCGCTCGACGTCGCGGTGGGTGACAAGGTCATCTACAGCAAGTACGGCGGCACCGAGGTCAAGTACGCCGGCGAGGAGTTCCTCATCCTCAGCGCGCGCGACATCCTCGCGGTCGTTTCCTGATTTCCCTCGAGTCGTGAGCGTCGCGTGACCCCAGCGGTCACGCCGACGCTCACGACTCGTGCTCGTTCAAGGAGAGAAGCATGGCCAAGATCCTCGAGTTCGACGAGAAGGCTCGTCGCTCGCTCGAGCGCGGTGTCGACGCGCTCGCGAACGCCGTCAAGGTGACGCTCGGCCCCAAGGGCCGCTACGTCGTCCTGGACAAGAAGTGGGGCGCCCCCACGATCACCAACGACGGTGTGACCGTCGCCCGCGACGTCGAGCTGGACGACCCGTTCGAGAACCTCGGTGCCCAGCTCACCAAGGAGGTCGCGACCAAGACCAACGACGTCGCCGGTGACGGCACGACCACCGCGACCGTGCTCGCGCAGGCGATGGTCCACGAGGGCCTGCGCGCCGTCGCGGCCGGCTCGAACCCGATGGGCATCAAGCGCGGCATGGACAAGGCCGCCCAGGCCGTCTCCGACGCGCTGCTCGAGGCGGCCCGCGAGGTCGACTCCAAGGACGACATGGCGAACGTCGCGACGATCTCCAGCCGCGACAGCCACATCGGTGACCTGCTGGCCGACGCCTTCGACAAGGTCGGCAAGGACGGTGTCATCACCGTCGAGGAGTCCAACACCATGGGCACCGAGCTCGAGTTCACCGAGGGCATGCAGTTCGACAAGGGCTACATCTCGGCGTACTTCGTGACCGACCCGGAGCGGATGGAGGCCGTCCTCGACGACCCGTACATCCTGCTCAAGCAGGGCAAGATCTCCTCGATCCAGGAGCTGCTGCCCGTGCTGGAGAAGGTCATGCAGACCGGCAAGCCGCTGTTCATCCTGGCCGAGGACGTCGAGGGCGAGGCCCTGTCCACGCTGGTCGTGAACAAGATCCGGGGCACCTTCAACGCCTGCGCCGCGAAGCAGCCGGCGTTCGGCGACCGCCGCAAGGCGATCCTGCAGGACATCGCGATCCTGACCGGTGGCCAGGTCATCAGCGAGGAGGTCGGCCTCAAGCTCGACCAGGTCGAGCTGTCGTCGCTGGGCCGCGCGCGTCGCGTCGTGGTCACCAAGGACAACACCACGATAGTCGACGGTGCCGGTGACTCCGCCGAGGTCGAGGGCCGCGTCGCCCAGATCAAGAAGGAGATCGAGGCCTCGGACTCCGACTGGGACACCGAGAAGCTGCAGGAGCGCCTGGCCAAGCTGGCCGGTGGCGTCTGCGTGATCAAGGTCGGCGCCGCCACCGAGGTCGAGCTCAAGGAGAAGAAGCACCGCATCGAGGACGCCGTCTCCGCGACGCGTGCCGCGATCGAGGAGGGCATCGTCCCCGGCGGTGGCTCCGCGCTGATCCACGCCGTCTCCGTGCTCGAGGGCGACCTCGGGCTCGAGGGTGACGAGGCCGCCGGCGTACGCATCGTGCGCAAGGCCGCCGACGAGCCGCTGCGCTGGATCGCCGAGAACGGCGGCGAGAACGGCTACGTCATCGTCTCCAAGGTGCGCGAGGCGGGCGTCGGCAGCGGCTACAACGCCGCTACGGGCGAGTACGGCGACCTCGTCGCCCAGGGCGTCCTCGACCCGGTCAAGGTCACCCGCTCCGCGCTCGTCAACGCGACCTCCATCGCCGCGATGCTGCTCACGACCGAGACCCTGGTCGTCGAGAAGCCCGTCGAGGAGACCGAGGAGGCCGCCGGTCACGGCCACGGCCACGGCCACGGTCACTGACCGAGCACGACACAGCAGGAGCCGCCGGGCATCGCCCGGCGGCTCCTGTCGTTTCCTGGCTCGCGCTCACTCGCGCCCGAGCCGCCACCCGCCGAGCGGCAGAGTCAACGCCTCCTCCGGACCCCACGAGCCCTTGGCGTAGGGCTGCACCCGCGGCCGGTGGTCCAGCACCGGCTGGCAGATCTCCCACAGCCGCTCGACCTCGCGGGCGCCGATGAACAGCGTGCGGTCGCCGCGCATCACGTCGAGCAGCAGCCGCTCGTAGGCCTCCAGCGGGCTGGCGTCCGGGGCGTCGCACTTCAGGTCGAGGTGGAAGACCGCGTCGACGAGCGCCATGTCCGGGCCGGGTCGCTTGGCGCGGACGTCGATGGCGATCTTCGGCTCGTCGCTGAGCTCGATGACGAGCTCGTTCGGCTCCCGTCGCGTGGACGTGGCGGGCTTGAGCCACTGGTGCCGCGGATCGCTGAACCGCAGCGTGATCGTCCGCTGCCCAGCGGCGAGCGCCTTCCCGGTGCGCAGGTAGAACGGCACCCCGCGCCAGCGGTCGTTGTCGATCCACGCCTCGATCGCGACGAAGGTCTCGACATCGGAGTCCGGCGCGACGTCGGGCTCGTCGCGGTAGCCGTCGTACTGGCCGAAGACGACGCGCTGCGGGTCCAGCGGTCGTACGGCGGCGAACGCGGCCGCCTTCGCCGCGCGGATCGCGCCCTCGCGGAAGGCGTGCGGGTCCTCGATCGCGACGAAGCCCAGCAGCTGGCACAGGTGCGTGGTGACCATGTCGCGCAGGCAGCCGGTGCCCTCGTAGAACGCGCCGCGCCCTTCGATCGTCAGCTTCTCCGGTACGTCGATCTGCACCGACTCGATGCTGTGCCGGTTCCACGCCGGCTCGAAGAGGCCGTTGGCGAAGCGCAGCGCGAGCAGGTTCTGCACGGCCTCCTTGCCGATGAAGTGGTCGATGCGGAAGACCTGCTCCTCCTCGAAGACCGCACCGAGGGTGGCGTCGAGCTCGCGGGCCGTCGCGAAGTCGGTGCCGAACGGCTTCTCGCACACCAGCCGGGCGCGCTCGGCGAGCCCCTCGCGGTCGAGCATCCCGACCATCCCGGACACGGCCGTCGGCGGCACCGACAGGTACAGCAGGCGTCGTACGTCGCCCAGGGTCAGCCCGGCGTCCACGGCGAGCCGGTCCTCGGCCCGGTGCACGGCGTCGGCGAGCTCCGACCCGTCGTCGTCGGACGAGGCGACGAACGAGATCCGCTCGAGCAGCCGGTCGGCGACGACGGTGTCGATGTCGCCGACGAACTCCTCGAGCGACTCGCGGACGTGCCGGCGGAAGTCGTCGTCGGAGCCCGGGGAGCGACGGCCGCTGCCGATGACGGCCACGTGCTCGGGCAGTCGCTTGGCCAGGGCCAGCCGGTACAGGCCGGGGAAGAGCTTGCGCGCGGCGAGGTCGCCGGTCGCGCCGAAGAGGACCAGCACGTGCGGAGGGAGGTCGGACGCCATGACTCCACCTTGCCGCGACCGTCAAGCCCAGATGCAACGCGGGCGCGACGCCCCGGCAACCTCCGCGTCATGAAGGGCGGAGACGATCGGCACATGTTGTGGAGAGTGCGTGCGAAGCTGCCCGACCGTCCGGGTGTGCTGGCCCTGCTGACCTCGGCGTGCGGCCGGGCCGAGGGCAACATCGTGGCGCTGCACGTGTTCCGCGACCGGAGCTCGGTGACCGACGAGCTCGTGATCGACCTGAGGGACGAGGCCGGGTTCCCGGCGATCGCGGCGATGGTCGCGGAGGCGGGCGGCGAGCTCGTGTCGGCCGCACCCTGCTCCGCCGCCGCCACCGAGGACCAGCCGACCCGCTACGTGCGCGCGGCCGAGCAGATCCTGGGCCGGCCGACCGCCTTCCCGGAGATCGCGGCCGAGCTCTTCGACGCCGAGGTCGCGGTCGAGGACCCGACGGCCGACGTGCTGGAGATGGTCGTGGGCGACAGCGCGACCCTGCAGATCCGCCGCTCGGTCCCGTTCACCGAGGTCGAGCGGGAGCGGGCCGCCGCGCTCGCCGACCTGGTCGGCCGCGCGCTCGAGGCGCGGGTGCCCGTCCCGTCGCGCACGTTCGGCTCCGAGCTGGAGTACGTCGCCGAGGGCCCGACCATCTCCGCGCTGGCCGGCGGGCTGGTCGCGGGCCGCGCGACGGCCGAGGCGCCCGAGGGCTCCGAAGGCTCCGAGGAGACCGGCCCGTGGCCCGTCGACATCTGGGTCGACCCGGCCTGGCAGCGCCGCGGCATCGGCACCCGGCTGCTCACCGAGATCGCCCGGTCCGTCCGCGCCCGCGGCGGCGGTGAGATCGTCCTCCAGGCGCCCGGCGACTCGGCCGCGGTCCTCCCGATGGTCCTCTCGGCGGGCCTGCGCGGCCGGATCCGGGTCGCCGACGGCACCCTCACCGTGCGCATCTCCCTGGCCGAGCTGCGGGCCACGACGCCGGCGCGCTGACCGGCCGCGGGGCAGGTCAGCGGCACCGGTGTGATCTGGCCGACCCGAGGGCGTCCGACGGCCGTCCGCGGTTCGTCCCGGCGCCCGGGTGGGCCGTAGGATCTCTCCATGGATGAGGTTCCCGCGAAGTTCGCCCCGCTCGGTCTCACCTACGACGACGTGCTGCTGCTGCCGGGTCATTCCGACTTCGCGCCGGACGAGATCGACACCACCGCGCGGCTGACCCGCGAGAT
>DATFHM010000053.1:0-3390 GCA_035248385.1 Nocardioides sp.
GCGAGGCCGTCGAGGCCGTCGATGAAGTTAACGGCGTTCACGGTGGTGAGCACGATGAGCGCGGTGAAGATCGCGCCCTGCCCCGGATCGAGCGAGAACTGGCTGCCGTCGGGCTGGTAGAGGTAGCTGAACTGGATGCCGGAGTAGATCAGCAGGCCCACCGCGAGGACCTGACCACCGAACTTGGTGAGGGCGTCCAGGTCGAAGATGTCGTCGAGCACGCCCACGCCGCAGATCAGGGCTCCGGAGCCGAGCACCGACATCGCGTCGTCCCACACCCACGGTTGGCTCGTGGAGAGGAACGGCAGGTGCTGGGCGACCAGGATGGCGGCGAAGAGGCCGCCGAGCATGGCCACTCCCCCGAGGTACGGGATCGGCTCGGCGTGCACGTCACGGTCGCGGACCGCGGCGACCGCGCCGGTGCGGATCGCGAACTCCCGGGCGACCACCGTCAGCAGGTAGGTGATGACGGCGGCCACCAGGAAGACGACGACGTACTCACGCATCCGTCGGCGACTCCTCGGACTCCTCGGGACGCTCCACGGTGATGGCCAGGTCGAGCAGCGCCGCGTCGAGGTCGGCGACCGGGATGGCGCCGGCCCGGAGCAGGCGCGGGCGCTCGCCCGTGGCGTCGATGATCGTCGACGGCTCGCCGCCCGGGCTGGTGCCGGCGTCGATGACGACCTCGACCGCCTCGCCGAGCATGGTCACGGCGTCGTCGGCGTCGGTGGCGGCGGCCTCGCCGGTGAGGTTCGCCGAGGAGACGGCGAGCGGACCGGTGCGCTCGAGCAGCCGCCGGGCGACCTCGTGGTCCGGGACGCGGACGGCGACGGTGCCGCGGGTCTCCCCCAGGTCCCACTGCAGCGAGGGCTGCTGGTGGCAGACGACGGTGAGCGGGCCCGGCCAGAACCGCTCCACGAGCGTGCGCACGTAGTCGGGCACTCGGGAGGCCAGGGCGTCCAGAGTCGCGGCCGAGGTCACCAGGACCGGCGGCGGCATGTCGCGGCCGCGGCCCTTGGCCTCGAGCAGGCGGGCGACGGCGGCGGGGTCGAAGGCGTCGGCGCCGATGCCGTAGACGGTGTCCGTGGGCAGCACGATCGGCTGGCCCCGGCGTACGGCGAGGCTGGCCGCGTCGAGCGCTGCCTCGATCTCCTCCTCGGTCGTCGTCGGCATCCGCGTCGCAGTCACGACGTCATCCTTGCACCCTCGTCACGCACCCTCGTCGCGGTGGTGAAGCGCGGCCGCCCGGAGAGGTCGCGGTGGTCGCGGATCTCGGTCCACAGGCCGGTCGCGGCGAGGACCGCGGGCACGCTCTCGCCCTGCACGTCGGCGTGCTCGATGCCGACCACTCCCCCGGGCTTGAGCAGCGCGGCCGCGCGGCGGGCGAGGACGCGGATCGCGTCGAGGCCGTCGTCGCCGGAGAAGAGCGCGAGGTGCGGGTCGTGGTCGCGCGCCTCGGGGGCGACCGACTCCCAGGCCTCGAGGGGGACGTACGGCGGGTTGCTGACCACGACGTCCACGGTGCCGAGCAGGTCGTCGAAGGTCGTCGCGAGGTCGCCCTCGCGCAGGTCGATGCCGGTGCCGGCGAGGTTCCGCTCCGCCCAGACGTACGCCGACGGGTCGAGCTCGCAGGCGTGGACCTCGGCCTCGGGGACCTCGTGGGCGACGGACTTGGCGATGACGCCGGAGCCGGTGCAGAGGTCGACGACGATGGCTCCGGCGGCGGCGTGGTCGACCGCCCAGCCGGCGAGCAGCTCGGTCTCCGGGCGCGGGGTGAAGACCCCGGGACCGACCTGGACCGAGACGTGGCGGAACCAGGCGGTGCCGATGAGGTGCTGGAGCGGCTCGCGGGCGGCGCGGCGCTCGACGAGCTCGAGGAAGCGGGCGGTGTCGTCGCCGGAGATGCCGGCGACGAAGGGCAGCGCGCTGCGGGTGGTGCCGAGGACGTGGGCGAGCAGCTCGCCCGCGTCGTACTCGGGGCTGGGGACTCCCGCGGCCGTGAGCACGGTCGCGGCCTCCGCGAGGAGGGTGCGGATGTCGCTCACTCCTCGAGCGCCGCCAGCCGGGCCGCCATGTCGGTCTCGACGCAGGAGTCGAGGACCGGCTGGAGGTCCCCGTCGAGGACCTGGTCGAGGTTGTAGGCCTTGTAGCCGGTGCGGTGGTCGGAGATGCGGTTCTCCGGGAAGTTGTAGGTGCGGATCCGCTCGGACCGGTCGACGGTGCGGACCTGGCTGCGCCGGGCGTCGGAGGCCTCGGCGTCGGCGGCGTCCTGGGCGGCCTGGAGGAGGCGCGCCCGCAGGATGCGCATCGCCTGCTCCTTGTTCTGCAGCTGCGACTTCTCGTTCTGGCAGCTCACCACGATGCCGGTCGGCAGGTGGGTGATCCGGACCGCGGAGTCGGTGGTGTTGACGCTCTGGCCGCCAGGACCGCTGGAGCGGAAGACGTCGATGCGCAGGTCGTTGTCGTTGATCTCGACGTCGACCTGCTCGGCCTCCGGCATCACCATCACGCCGGCCGCGCTGGTGTGGATACGGCCCTGCGACTCGGTCACGGGCACGCGTTGCACGCGGTGGACGCCGCCCTCGAACTTGAGCAGGCCGTACGGCGCCTGACCGGGCTCGCTGCTGCCGCCCTTCACCGCGACGGTCACCGACTTGTAGCCACCCAGGTCCGACTCGGTGGAGTCGAGGATCTCGGTCTTCCAGCCCCGGCGCTCGGCGTACCGCATGTACATGCGGAGCAGGTCGCCAGCGAACAGCGCCGACTCCTCGCCGCCGGCGCCGGCCATCACCTCGAGGATCGCGTCGCTGTCGTCGGTCTCGTCGCGGGGCACCAGGAGCCGGCGCAGCCGCTCGGCCGCGACCTCACGCTTGGCCAGCAGGTCGTCGACCTCCTCGGCGAACGCCGGGTCGTCGGCTGCCAGCTCGCGGGCGGCCTCGGCGTCGTCGCCGTGCTGCTGCCACTCGCGCCAGGTGCCGATGATGGCGTTCAGCTCGGCGTACCGACGGTTGAGGGTGCGCGCGAGGCGGGCGTCGGCGTGGGTCTCGGGCAGCGCGAGCTTCGTCTCGAGCTCGGCATGCTCGGCGAGCATGCCCTCGACGGCTTCGAACACGGTGTTCCTTCGGGTGGGTCGGTGCAGGAATCCCCGGTCGACCGGGGATTCCTGCGCTTGACGGGCATTGCAATGCCGGACAAGCGCCAGGAAACCTCCGCCGGTGAGGACGACAAAGCGCCGGCCCCCACACGGGGACCGGCGCTTCGGGTCAGCTACTTGGCAGCGCCGACCTTGCCGTACTTGGCCTCGAACTTCGCGACGCGACCGCCGGTGTCGAGGATCTTCTGCTTGCCCGTGTAGAACGGGTGGCACTGCGAGCAGACGTCGCTGTGGAT
>DATFHM010000054.1:0-6582 GCA_035248385.1 Nocardioides sp.
GCCGGACGACATCCGCTTCCTCACCTACGAGATCGGCCGCGAGCTCGCCGAGACCCAGTCGGTGCGGTACGCCGAGCTCACCTGCACGCCGTACACCTCGGTGCTGCCGGACGACCCGGACCGGGGCATGCCGATCGAGGCCTACACCGAGGCGATCGAGGACGCGCGGCTCTCCGTCGAGCGCGACTTCGGTCTCGTCCTCCGCTGGACCTACGACATCCCCGGTGAGTCCGGCCTTCCCGCGGCCGACGCGACGATCGGCTTCGCGCTGGACCACCGCCCGGACGGCCTCATCGGCTTCGGACTGGGTGGCCCGGAGGTCGGTGTCGACCGGCCGCAGTTCAAGCCGCACTTCGACCGCGCCCGCGCGGCCGGGCTGCGCTCGGTCCCGCACGCGGGGGAGACGACGGGGCCGCAGACGGTCTGGGAGTCGCTCACCTACCTGGGGGCCGAGCGGATCGGGCACGGCACGTCCTCGGCCCAGGACCCGGCGCTGCTCGCCCACCTGGCCCGGAACCAGATCGCGCTCGAGGTCTGCCCGTCGTCGAACATCGCGACCCGCGCGGTGGCCAGCCTCGCCGAGCACCCGCTGCCGCAGTTCGTGGCCGCCGGCGTACCGGTGACGATCAACTCCGACGACCCGTCGATGTTCGGGACCAGCCTGAACCGCGAGTACGAGATCGCCGCCGACCTGCTCGGCCTCGACCGGGCCGGTGTCGCCGACCTGGCCCGGGCCGGCGTGCGTCACTCCTTCGCGCCGGAGGACGTCAAGGCCCGCACCACCGCCGAGATCGACGACTACGCCGCTCAGGCGTAGGAGCGGTTCTGGCGCGACGCACGCGCGAGGGCGTAGGAACGCTCGCGCAGCAGCGCCACCCACGGGTACTGCTCGAGTCCGTCGGGGCGGTTGAGCACCGGGTCGAACGAGATCCGGGTGTCGTCGGCCCGCTCGGCGTCGAGGGTGAGCGTGCCCAGGGCGTTCCAGCGGTGACCGACGCGCGCCCACGACAGCCGCAGCGTGTCGCTGCCGGTGGGTCGGGCGCCGATGACGACCGGACCGATCGCCGTCCGGTACGGCAGCAGGGTGGTCAGGGGCTGGCGCCTGCGCACCGCGGGCACGAGCACGTGCCGGCCGAGGAGGTTCCAGCCGGTGCTCGCCAGCAGCAGGTCGGCGAAGCCGGCGCCGCTCGGGACCCGGACGGCGAGCCCCGCCACGTCGGGGAGGGGAGCGGGGAGCCCGATGGCGCGCGACGTGCGCACCAGCACGGGGTCGGTGCCGCGCTCGTCGAGCCAGGACACCCCGCAGGGCCGGGTCGTCCCGGGCCGGACCAGGGTGCCGGAGGTGAGCACGCCCCGCGGGTGCAGCGGCTTGTCCCGTCCGCTGAGCGCGGCGGTGGCGGCGGTCAGGGTCGAGAGCCCACGTCCGATGGTGTCGGCGGTGCCGGTGATGAGGGAATCGGCCATGGGTGGGCAGGTACCCGCCGACGTACGCCGCTAACGAGCGCCCCCGGCAGGACTCGAACCCGCAACCCGCCGGGTAGAAACCGGCTGCGCTATCCAGTTGCGCTACGGAGGCTTGGACCGAAGTCTGTCAGCCTCTGAGCGAGCCGAGCCACTCCTCGACCCCGTCGGGGTCGCGGGGGAGCGCGGCGGACAGGTTGCGCACGCCGTCGGCGGTCACGACCACGTCGTCCTCGATCCGGATGCCGATGCCGCGCAGCTCCTCGGGGACGAGCAGGTCGTCGTCCTGGAAGTACAGGCCGGGCTCGACGGTGAGGACCATGCCCTCGGCCAGCGTGCCGTCACGGTACGCCGACGGGGCGGCCTCGCCGCAGTCGTGCACGTCCATGCCGAGCATGTGGCTGACCCCGTGCAGCGTCCAGCGCGAGTAGACCTTCGACTCCGGGTCGAGCGCCTCCTCGGCCGAGACCGGGAGCAGGCCGAGACCCTCCAGCCCGTGGGCCAGCACCACCATCGCGGCGTTGTGCCCGGCCAGGAACGGGACACCCGGACGCAGGGCGGCGATCGCGGCCTCCTGCGCGTCGAAGACCAGCGAGTAGAGCTCGCGCTGCAGCGGCGTGAACGTGCCGGAGACCGGGATCGTCCGGGTCACGTCGGCGGTGTAGAGGTTGTGGCCCTCGACGCCCATGTCGCACAGGACGAGCTCGCCGGGCCTGATCGGGCCGGAGTTCTCGATCCAGTGCAGCGTCGTGGCGTGTGCGCCGCCGCCGACGATCGAGTCGTAGCCGATGTCGTTGCCCATCAGCCGCGCGCGGCGGAAGAAGGTGCCCTCCAGCCAGCGCTCGCCGTGCTCGATGACGCGGTCCCACTCGCGGGCGCAGTCCTCGAAGCCGAGCGTGGTCGCGTCGACGGCCTGCTGCAGCTCGGCGAGCTCCCACTCGTCCTTGACCAGCCGCATCTCCGAGGCGACGCGCGCCAGGTCGTCGTCGGTCATGTCGCGGGTCTTGCCGGCCGCCGCGAGGACACCGGGCAGCTCGTCGACGTGCCGGACCGGCAGGCCCAGGGCCTGCTCCATCTCGGCGAGCGACGGACGACGGCCGGCCCAGAGGGCGCCGTACGCACGGTCGCGGAAGAACTCGTCGGTGTCGCGGCCCGAGCGCGGCCGCGCGTAGAGGGTCGAGGAGCCGTCCGGCTCGACGACCAGCGTCGCGTCGGACGTCTGGTTGCCGGAGAAGTAGGTGTGCGCGGTGTCGGAGCGGAACCGGTAGTCGGTGTCCGCCGCCCGCTGCTTGAACGTCCCGGCCGGCAGCACCAGGCGCTCGCCGGGGAAGGCGGCGGCCAGGCGCGCGCGGCGCTCGGCGGCGTACGGCGCGATCGGGTGCTCCGGCACGTCGGCATCCCCATCGCGCCAGCCGGTGCGCATGAAGGCGGCGTACGCCTCCGGCACTGCCTGGTCGTGGGCCTCGGTCTTCAGGGTCTCTGCGTTCCGCTCCTCCACACTCCGCACTGTACGCCGGAGATCGGGCCGGTCCGATTCCTCCCGATAGGCTTCCGCCCATGCCGCCAGCCCCCCGCGACAGCGTTGCCTTCACGGTCGTCGTGACCGTGGCCGTCGCGCTCGGTGCGTGCGGTGTGCTGCTGCTCCTCGCTCTGCACGGGGCGCCCGCGACCACGTTCGTCGCGACGGTGCTGGCCGCGCTGCCGGTGGGTCCGGTCGTGGCGGCGTACGTCTGGCTCGACCGCTACGAGCCCGAGCCCAAGCGGCTGCTCGCGTTCGGCCTTCTGTGGGGTGCGTGCGCGGCGACGGCCGTCGCCGTCGTGATCGAGGGCGTCGGTGGCGTCGTGACCGGCCTGACCACCAACGCGCAGGTCGCGATCCTGGGCCCGGTCACCGAGGAGGCCTGCAAGGGCCTGTTCCTCTTCCTGCTGCTGTGGTGGCGGCGGGCCGAGGTCGACGGTGTCCTCGACGGCATCGTGTACGCCGGCATGGTCGGCGTCGGCTTCGCCTTCACCGAGAACATCCTCTACCTGGCCTCGGCGTACGACGGCGCCGACGGCATGGGCCCCGGCGGCGTCGGCGGCATCACCTCGACCTTCGTCGTGCGGTGCGTGCTCAGCCCGTTCGCCCACCCCCTCTTCACCGCCTTCACCGGCATCGGCGTCGGCCTGGCCGTCGCGTCCCGCAACCGCGCGGTCCGGGCGCTCGCCCCGATCGGCGGCTTCTGCCTCGCCGTCCTCGCGCACGGCCTGTGGAACGCCTCGACGGTCTACGGCTTCGGCAGCTTCGCGATGATGTACGCCGTGCTCGGCGCACCCGCCTTCGCCGGCATGACCGGGCTCGCCCTGTGGGCCCGCAGCTCGGAGCGCAAGCTGCTCACCGAGGCCCTCGGCGACGCGGCCCGGCGGGGCCTGATCCCGGCCACCGACATCGGCTGGGTGGTCGACCTGCGGGCCCGCCGGATCGCCCGTCGGCACGCCCGGATGGAGGGCGGTCCCGATGCGGCGCGGGCCATGCGGGATTATCAGCAGGCGGCTGTCGAGCTCGGCTTCCTGCACCACCGTCTCCTGCGCGGCACCGCGCCGCGTGACTGGCAGGTGCGGGGCCAGGCGTTCCTCAGCCGGATCCAAGCGAGCCGACCGCGGTTCGCGTTCCCCGGACAGGTGGTGCCACAGCGATGACTCACGACCTGTCCGCAGCGTCCCCGTTGGACGGCAGCGACGGCCGCAAGATGCTCACCGAGGTGATCCGGCTCAACGCCGCGCTCAAGGCCGCGCCGCTGCCGCTCGACCTGCCCGGCGCGCCGACGCTGCGCGAGGCGAGGAGCCAGCTGATCGAGCAGCTCGAGGACTACGTGATCCCGCGGCTGATGTCGCTGGACGCCCCGCTGCTGACCGTCGTCGGCGGCTCGACCGGCGCCGGCAAGTCGACGCTGGTGAACACGCTCGTCGGTCACCGGGTCACCGCGCCCGGCGTACTCCGGCCGACGACGAAGTCGCCGGTCCTCGTGCACAACCCCGCGGACGCGGGCTGGTTCGGCGCCGACCGGCTGCTGCCGGACCTGCGACGTACGGCCAACTCGACCGACGACCAGCACGCCATCCAGCTCATCGCGACCGACGCGGTCCCGCAGGGCCTGGCGATCCTGGACGCCCCCGACGTCGACTCCGTCGACGAGCGCAACCGCGAGCTGGCCGGGCAGCTGCTCGCCGCCGCGGACCTGTGGCTCTTCGTCACCTCGGCCGCCCGCTACTCCGACCAGGTGCCGTGGGAGTACCTCAAGCTCGCCGCCGACCGCTCCACCGCGGTGGCCGTGGTCCTCGACCGCACCCCGCCGGACGCCGTGCCGACCGTCTCCGCCCACCTGGCCCGGATGCTCGCCTCGCGCGGCCTCAAGGACTCCCCGCTGTTCGGCGTCGCCGAGGGAGAGGTGTCCGAGGAGGGCCTGCTGCCCGCCGGCCACGTCGCCGAGATCCGGCAGTGGCTCGAGGCCCTGGCCGACGACGCCGAGGCGCGTCGCTCCGTCGTCAACCAGACCGTCGCCGGCGCCGTGCGCACGGTGACCCGCAAGGCCTTCCCGATCGCCGACGCGGCCGCCGCGCAGGTGGGCGCCGTCGGCGAGCTGTTGGCCGTCGCCGACGAGGCGTACGACGACGCCCAGGCCGGTCTGCTCGCCGCGAGCCGCGACGGCTCGGTGCTGCGCGGCGACCTGCTCGCGCGCTGGCAGGAGTTCGTCGGCAGCGGCGAGCTGATCCGCTCCCTCGAGGCCAAGGTCGGCTTCGTGCGCGAGCGCCTGGTCAACGCGATCAAGGGCAAGCCGCAGCAGGCCGAGCGCCTCGCGGTCGCGATCGAGATGGCGATCGAGGCACTCGTCGTCGACCACGCCGAGCGCGCGGCCGCCGCCGCGTCGGCCGCGTGGCGGACCACCGAGCCCGGCGACGCGCTGCTCGCCGCGACCGACGACGACCTGTCCCGCGCCGGGCGCAACCTGCGCCGGCAGACGACGCAGCAGGTCCGCGAGTGGCACGACGAGCTGCAGGACATGGTGCGCGACGGCAGCGCGGACGTCCGGTCGACGGCGCGATTCCTCGCGCTCGGCATCCACGGTCTGTCGGTGACCCTCGCGGTCGTCGTACTCGCGGAAGGTGCGGGGGCGCAGGCCCCCGACTCCGTCCAGCTGGGCCGGCGCCTGCTCGAGACGGTGCTCGGAGCGCCGCGGGCGACCTCGATGGTCGCTGCCGCGCGGGCCGCGCTCGACGCACGGCTCGAGGCGCTGGTCGACACCGAGCGGGGGCGCTACCTGGCCCCTGCCGAGGAGTGGCAGCTCAAGCCGGAGGCCCCCGACGTGCTGCGCCAGGCGGCGCGCAGGGTCGACGACCTCCGCTTCGCAGCTGTTCGAGCCAAGGGCACGGGAGGCCACGGGTGAGTGTTGACGACGAGGCGGCCGAGGTCCGCGAGCTCGCGACGCGCGGGACGCCGATCGGCGACCGGATCGAGGGTCTGAAGGCGGCCGTCGAGGCGGCGCGCGGGCACATCTCCGACGTCTCGCTCGACGAGGCGCTGTCGGCGGCGGAGCGCGCCACGGGCCGGCTGCGGCTCTCGGCGCAGCACACCGTCGTCGCGATCGCGGGCGCCACGGGCTCGGGCAAGTCCTCCACGTTCAACAACCTCGTGGGTCTGGAGCTGTCCTCGATCGGCGTACGCCGGCCGACGACCTCCTGGGCGACGGCGGTCGTGTGGGGGAGCGAGGGCGCCGGCGAGGTGCTCGAGTGGCTCGGCATCCCGCCGCGGCACCACACGATGCGCGACTCCCTGCTCGACACCCGCCGCGAGGACAGCTCGCTGGACGGCATCGTGCTGATGGACCTGCCCGACCACGACTCCACCGAGGTCTCCCACCACCTCGAGGTCGACCGGCTCGTCGAGCTCGCCGACCTGCTGGTGTGGGTCGTCGACCCGCAGAAGTACGCCGACGCGGCGCTGCACGACCGCTACCTCAAGCCGCTGGCGACCCACCAGGACGTCATGGTCGTGGTGCTCAACCACATCGACACCATCGCCGAGGAGAAGCGGGCCGGCATGGTCGCCGACGTCCGCCGCCTCCTCGCCGCCGACGGCCTCCC
>DATFHM010000055.1:0-18318 GCA_035248385.1 Nocardioides sp.
GAACGCGTCACGTTGAAATTACTTGGACGCCCTAGTAATAATAGTAGGAAGTCCTACTGATTCAGGAGCCGAGCTTGTCCGAGCACCGCCTGCACGAGCCCACCCACCCGGTCCGCCTGGTGTCCGCGTCGAGCCTCTTCGACGGCCACGACGCCTCGATCAACATCATGCGGCGGATCTTCCAGTCCCAGGGGTGCGAGGTGATCCACCTCGGGCACAACCGGTCGGTGGCCGAGGTCGTCGAGGCCGCGATCGAGGAGGACGTGCAGGGCATCGCCGTGTCGTCGTACCAGGGCGGGCACGTGGAGTACTTCGAGTACCTGGTCGCGATGCTGCGCGAGCGCGGCGCCGACCACGTGCGGGTCGTCGGCGGGGGCGGCGGCGTCATCGTGCCCGAGGAGATCGCGCGGCTGCGCGACTCGGGCGTCACGATCTTCTCCCCCGAGGACGGCCAGCGGCTCGGCCTGCCCGGGATGGTCAACACCGTCGTCGCCGACTGCGACTTCGACCCGTGGACGACCGGGCCGGTGACCGCCGACCAGGTCGTCGCGGGCGAGCGGGGCGCGCTGGCGCGGGCGATCAGCGGCGCCGAGACCGGCCAGCTGGACAAGGAGTTCCTGGAGACCGTGCGGGCGGCCGCGGCCAGGCGCGAGGTGCCCGTGCTCGGCATCACCGGCACCGGCGGCTCCGGCAAGTCCTCCCTCACCGACGAGCTCGTACGCCGGCTGCGGGTCGACCAGGAGGACAAGGTCCGCGTCGCGGTGCTCGCGATCGACCCGACCCGGCGCCGCGGCGGCGGTGCGCTGCTGGGCGACCGGATCCGGATGAACAGCCTCGACCTGTCCGGCCACGGCCTGGACCGCGACCGCGTCTACTTCCGCAGCCTCGCCACCCGCGGCGCCCACGAGGTGCCCGAGCACCTCACCGACGTCATCGACCTGGTGAAGGCGGCCGGCTTCGACCTCGTGGTCGTCGAGACGCCCGGCATCGGCCAGGGCGACGCCGCGATCGTGCCGTTCGTCGACACCTCGCTCTACGTGATGACGCCCGAGTTCGGCGCCGCGTCGCAGCTGGAGAAGATCGACATGCTCGACTTCGCCGACGCGGTGGCGATCAACAAGTTCGAGCGTCGTGGCGCGGCCGACGCCCTGCGCGACGTGGGCCGGCAGATGGTCCGCAACCGCGGGGCGTTCGGCTCCGGCCCCGACGAGATGCCGGTCTTCGGCACCTCCGCGGCCACCTTCGACGACGACGGCGTGACCGCGCTCTACCAGTACCTGCGCGGCCAGCTGGCCGGCCACGGACTGGCACTCTCCGAGGGCCGGCTGCCGCTGGTCACCACGAAGGCCTCGACCCGGATCCAGCAGGTGCTGCCCGCCGACCGGACCCGCTACCTGGCCGAGATCGCCGACACCGTGCGCGGCTACCACGCGACCACCCTGGAGCTGGTCGGCAAGGCCCGGCGGGCCCAGGCGTTCGCGACCGTCGCCGGCGAGCTGGTCGACGTGACCGAGGTCGGCGAGCTGGCGGAGAAGGCGGCGCGCGACCTGCCCCGCGAGGTCGCCGAGCAGCTCGAGGCGTGGCCCACCACCGTCGCGGCGTACGACGAGGACACGGCCACCCACGGACGCGAGACCCTCACCGGCAACCGGATCCCGCGGGTCGCCGTACCTCGTCACGAGGACCACGGCGAGCTGGTCCGCTACCTGCGCCGGGAGAACCTGCCCGGCCACTACCCCTTCACTGCCGGCGTGTTCCCGTTCCGCCGGCAGGGCGAGGACCCGGCGCGCATGTTCGCGGGCGAGGGCGACCCGGCCCGCACCAACAAGCGGTTCAAGCTGCTCGTCGAGGGCCAGCCCGCGGCGCGGCTCTCGACGGCCTTCGACTCGGTGACGCTCTACGGCCGCGACCCCGACGAGCGCCCCGACATCTACGGCAAGGTCGGCACCTCCGGTGTCTCGGTGGCGACGCTGGAGGACATGAAGGAGCTCTTCGACGGCATCGACCTGCTGGCGCCGACCACCTCGGTGTCGATGACGATCAACGGCCCCGCCCCGACAGTGCTGGCGTTCTTCCTCAACACCGTGCTGGACCAGGCCAAGGAGCGCGGGATCGACCCCGCCGAGGCGCTGCGGACGGTGCGCGGCACGGTCCAGGCCGACATCCTCAAGGAGGACCAGGGCCAGAACACCTGCCTGTTCTCCACCGAGTTCTCGCTGCGCTGCATGGCCGACGTCCAGCAGTGGTTCATCGACCACCAGGTGCGCAACTTCTACTCGGTGTCGGTCTCCGGCTACCACATCGCCGAGGCCGGGGCGAACCCCATCAGCCAGCTCGCGTTCACCCTCGCGAACGGCTTCACCTACGTCGAGTCCTACCTCGCGCGCGGGATGGACATCGACGACTTCGCGCCCAACCTGTCGTTCTTCTTCAGCAACGGCATGGACGCCGAGTACACCGTCATGGGCCGCGTCGCCCGGCGGATCTGGGCGGTCGCCATGAAGGAGCGGTACGGCGCGAACGAGCGCTCCCAGAAGCTGAAGTACCACGTGCAGACCTCTGGTCGCTCGCTGCACGCGCAGGAGATGAGCTTCAACGACATCCGCACCACGCTGCAGGCCCTGTGCGCGACGTACGACAACGCGAACTCGCTGCACACCAACGCCTACGACGAGGCCGTCACCACCCCCTCGGCCGAGTCGGTACGCCGGGCGCTGGCGATCCAGCTGATCATCAACCGCGAGTGGGGCCTCGCGATGAACGAGAACCCGCTGCAGGGCGCGTACGTCGTCGACGAGCTCACCGACCTCGTCGAGGAGGCCGTGCTCAAGGAGTTCGACCGGATCTCCGAGCGCGGCGGCGTCCTCGGCGCGATGGAGACCGGCTACCAGCGCGGCCGCATCCAGGACGAGTCGATGCTCTACGAGCACCGCAAGCACGACGGCACGCTGCCGATCATCGGCGTCAACACCTTCCGCGCCCCCGAGGGCGAGGAGCCGGTCGAGGTGGAGCTGATGCGTGCCAGCGAGGCCGAGAAGGAGTCGCAGCTGCACCGGGTCCGCGACTTCCAGGCCCGCCACGCGGGCGACTCCGCGGCCGCCATCGCGCGGCTCAAGGAGGCCGCCACCACCGGCGAGAACGTCTTCGCGGTCCTCATGGACGCCGCTCGGGTGTGCTCGCTCGGCCAGGTCACCGAGGCCTTCTTCGAGGTCGGGGGCCAGTACCGGCGTAACGTCTGACCGCGTGACCTCTCCCTGCTGCGTCGGTGGCAGCGACCCGCAGGACGTGCCGCTGACCCTGCACCCGCTCGCGTCGTCGGCCCCCGAGCCGCACCCGTTCGCGGCGTCCGCGCCGTCGTACCGGGGCCAGGTCCGGATCCCGGGAGGCGTGCACGGCCTGGGCGACCACTTCGACGAGGGCTACCCCCATGACGGCGAGGGGCCGGTCCGCCCGGTCAGGCTGCCGGCGTACCGCATGGACGAGACGACCGTGACCAATGCGGCCTTCGCGCGGTTCGTCAAGGAGACCGGCTGGACGACTATGGCCGAGCGGCTGGGCACCTCGATGGTGTTCCACCTCGCGTACGCCGGCCCTGCCGGCTACGTGGCCGGCCAGCCGCGCGAGACACCGTGGTGGCTCCTGGTGCGGGGAGCCGACTGGCGGCGGCCGGAAGGGCCCGGCTCCGACATCGCGCACCGACAGAACCACCCCGTCGTGCACGTGTCCCACGAGGACGCGCTCGCCTACTGCGCCTGGGCGGGCAAGCGGCTGCCCACCGAGGCCGAGTGGGAGGCCGCGGCGCGCGGCGGGCTCGTCGGGAAGCGCTACGTGTGGGGCGACGACTTCCGTCCCCGGGGCCGGTGGATGGCCAACACCTTCGACGGCGAGTTCCCCGACCGGTCCAGCGGCGAGAGCGGCTGGCTCACCACCGCGCCGGTCAAGACCTACTCCCCGAACGGCTACGGCCTGTGGCAGATGGCGGGCAACGTGTGGGAGTGGTGCTCGGACTGGTTCTCCGCGGCGCACCCGGATCCGGGCAGCGACGGCGTCACCGAGGCGCCCACCGGTCCGGCACGCGGTGCCACCCGGGTGATGCGGGGCGGCTCGTACCTGTGCCACGAGTCCTACTGCAACCGCTACCGCGTCGCCGGCCGGTCCTCGGCCGCCCCGGACTCGACCTCGGGAAATCTCGGCTTCCGCTGCGCGAACGACGGCTGATATCGCCGAATTCGCCGCAGGAACGGTGAATTCCTCACCTCGGGTCGAACCCTCCCGCACCCGCCGGGGCCGCCGATACCTTGACGGCGCTCCAGGCGCGGGCGCCCACTGGCGACCCGGCGACCTGGCAGCCACGTCCCAGGAAGGTGCCCACCGTGAGATCCCGCAACCGCGCAGCCGGAGCCGTCCTCGCCGCGTCAGCGAGCGTGCTCGGGCTGTGCGCGTTCCACGCCGCGGAGGCGCCGCCGGTGCGCGCGGAGGCCTACCGGGCCCAGGCCCTCCACCACGCCGCGACCTCCGGTCTCACCTACCGCGCGACGCCCGGCGCCGAGCGCCGCGCGGGCCGGCCGAACGTCTTCATGATCACCGTGGACGACGCGGCGATCGGCGACTTCAAGTACATGCCCCACGTCCAGCACCTGCTCGCCGACAGCGGCGCCACGCTGGACAACGCCATCGCCCCCTCGCCGATCTGCGTCCCCGCCCGCGCTTCGCTGCTGACCGGGCAGTACGCCCACAACCACGGCGCTCGCACCATCTCCGGGCCGCACGGCGGCTTCGCCTCCTTCGACGACCACAACACGCTGCCGGTCTGGCTGCAGAAGGCCGGCTACCGCACCCTCTTCGTCGGCAAGTACCTCAACGGGTACGGCGAGGACGGCCGGCCCACCTACATCCCGCCGGGGTGGAACCAGTGGCACGCGACGGTCGACCCGACGACGTACAACTTCATGAAGCCGGAGCTGAACAACAACGGTCGGCTCACCCGCTACCACCGCTACAGCACCTACGTGCTGCGCGACCAGGTCAACCAGCTGCTCGCGAACCCGGCGCGCACGAGGAACCCGTGGTACCTCTGGGCCAACTACGTCGCCCCGCACAAGGGCGACCCGGTCGAGCCGAACGACCCCCGCGACTTCGACACCACCTATCCCGCGCCGCAGGACAAGGGCTCGTTCTCGTGGCTGCCGCTCCCCCAGAAGCCGGACATGTTCCACTGGCGCGCCGGCGGGCCTTCCGACTTCAACGCCTTCCAGAAGGCGGAGCTGAAGAAGGTCTTCGACCAGCGCATCGAGGCGCTGCAGGCCGTCGACCGAGCCGTCGCCAGCCACGTCGCGGAGCTGAAGCGGACCCACCAGTGGAACAACACGCTGGTGATCCTCACCTCCGACAACGGATACGCCGTCGGCGAGCACAACGTCGTGGGCAAGCTGTGGTTCTGGCGCGAGATCTCGAACATCCCCGTGGTGATCCACGGCCCCGGCGTGCCGCAGGGCGCGAGCGTGCGCACGCTGATCTCGAACCCGGACATCGCCGCGACCATCGCCGCCGCAGCGGGCGCGACGCCGACCGGACGGGTCGTGGACGGCTCGAACGTGCTGCCGCTGCTGTCGGAGCCGACGGTGCAGCGGGTCGTGCCTCTGGAGGGCTGGAAGGTCGAGAACGGCGACGCCCAGCTCTACACCGGGCTCCGCTACGGCACCCGGTGGACCTACTTCCGCTACACCAACGGCCGCCTCGAGGGCCTCTTCGACCACCGGGCCGACCCCTACGAGCTGCACAACCTGGTCCACTCGCGACGACCGGCGATCCAGCAGCTGCTGCGCAAGCTGCGCAGGCTCGACCGCCGGTACGCCGCCTGCAAGGGCTCGACCTGTCCCAACCACTGAGCCGGCGGCGTACCTCCTCAGTCCTCGTCCGGCCCGAACACCGCGTCGAGGAACCAGGTCACGACGCTGATGACGATCGCGCCCCCGACCGCGGGCCAGAAGCCGCGGACGTGGAAGTCGACGCCGAAGCCGCCGGCCAGCGCGGCGGTCAGCTTGAGCAGCAGCGCGTTGAGCACGATCAGGAAGAACCCGAGCGTCACCAGGATGAACGGGATCGACAGGATCGTGAGCAGGGGCTTCACGAACGCCGTGATCGCGCACGAGATGAGGGCGACGACCAGCAGCGGCACGAGCTTGTGGTGCCACTCCGCCGACCCCTTCGTGGGGCCGTCGAACCAGATGCCGTCCATGACCTGCGCAGCGGCGGCGAGCGCCACCGCCGTGATGGCCCACCGGGCCAGGAACCTCACCATGTCTCGCTCCTCGAGTAGGGATCCACATTGTTCCCGATGACCTGCGGAGATGCCGGGGACGCCCCGCCGTCGGGGTGACCGCCGTCACAAATTGCAACGACGTTGCAACCTTGTTGCGCCTACGTTGACCCGATCCGTCGCGGACAGCGGCGGGTGGTCCGGGATCGAGGAGGCAACCGATGTCCATGCTCGCGGCCCCCGTCGTCCCGGCACCGAGCGACACCGACCGGCGGCTGCTGAAGTTCCACGTCCCGGAGATGGTGTTCGGGCTCGACTCGCTGGCCGAGGCCGGCTTCTGCGCGGGCCGGCTCGGCGCGCGCCGCCCCTTCGTCGTCACCGACGCCGGCCTGCTCGAGGCAGGCTGGGTCGCCGAGCTGCTGGGCCACCTGCGCGACGCCGGGCTCGACCCGCAGGTCTGGGCCGGCGTGACCCCGAACCCGAAGGACCACGAGATCGAGAGCGGTCACCGCCACTACGTGGAGTACGGCGCCGACGTGATCATCGGCATCGGCGGCGGCTCCGTCCTGGACGCCGCGAAGGGCGTCGCGATCCTCAGCGGCAACGGCGGGAGCATCCGCGACTACGCCGGCGTCGACCAGGTCACGCGTCCCATCCCTCCGCTGCTGATGATCCCCTCGACCGCGGGGACGGGCTCCGACGTCTCCCAGTTCTGCATCGTCACCGATACCGCCAACGCCGTGAAGATGACGATCATGGGCCGCTCGCTCGTCCCGGACATCTCCCTGACCGATCCGCGGCTGCTCACGACGATGCCGCAGGACCTCGCGGCCGCGACCGGCCTGGACGCGCTCACCCACGCCATCGAGGCCTACGTCTCCCTCGGCCACAACCCGCTCGGCGACTGCCACGCGCTGTCCGCCGCACGCCTCGTGTCCCGCGCCCTCCGCAGGAACGTGGAGGCGCCCGGCAACGAGGAGGCGCGGCTGCTGATGGCGCAGGCCAGCCTCGAGGCCGGGCTCGCCTTCTCCAACTCGATCCTGGGCGCGACGCACGCGATGAGCCACCAGGTCGGCGGGCTCCTCGACCTGCCGCACGGCGTCATCAACGGCGTGCTCCTCCCCCACGTCATCCGCTTCAACGCGGCGGTGGTCCCCGAGCGGTTCGCGGCCCTCGCCCAGGCGATGGGGCTGGACGTGGCACGCCTTCCTGCGGCCGAGGCCGCGGAGGTGCTCGCCGAGCACGTCCAGGAGCTGGCCGACGCGGTGGGTGCGCCGCGTCGTCTGGGCACGCTCGGGGTGAGCGCGGCCGACGTACCCCGCCTCGCCGCGACCGCCGTGCGCGACGCCTGCCTGGCCACGAACCCCCGGCCGGCCGATGCCGACGACATCGCCGGGATCTTCCGCGAGTCGCTGTGACGACGAGCCGCTCGGACGCATGGGCACCCGACTCGCCGGACCTCGCGGCGCTGACGGGGATCCGGTCCGGCAAGCGCACCTACTACTCGGCGTACCAGCGCTCCAACGAACGGCTGCAGTCCGCCGTCGCCGCGATGGACTCGATCTCCGGCGCCCTCGTCCACACGACCGCGGGGCCGAGGGTGCTGCTGGAGAAGGTCGTCGAGGTCGCGCTGCACCACCTCCAGGCCGAGTGGGTGGTGCTCGTGCTCCACGACACCGCGCTGCCGACGACGCGACCGCGCTTCGTGGCGATGCGCAGCGACGGGCGGGTCGACACCCGGGCGGAGCGGCTGAGCGGTGCCCTGCGGAACGCCGTCGACGACGTGGCCGCGGACCGGGCCGCCGGCCGTGAGGGAGCCGGGACCGTGCGGGTGCCGATGATGCTGGAGGGCAGGGCCATCGGCGCTCTCGTGGCCCGGCACGAGCCGGCACTGCCCGTCGAGGCGGCCGACATCTCGGTCCTGCACATCCTCGGCAACCTCGCCGCGGTCTCCCTGCACACCAGCGAGCTGTACCGCAGCGGCCTCGCCGAGCAGCGTCGCGCGCAACGGCTCTTCGACGAGGTCTCCGAGCAGGCACGCGTTCTCGACCACCGGACCGAGGAGCTGCGCGTCGCCGAGCAGCGGCTGCGCGTGGCCGACCAGCGCGAGCTGCTGGAGCGCGAGCGGCGGCGCATCGCGCTGGAGCTGCACGACAGCGTCGCACAGACCGTCCTCTCCGCGGGGCTCGTGCTCGAGGTCCTCCGCGGCCAGGTGGACCCGTCCGGCGACGCCGCCGCGATGGCGACCGACCTCGACCGCGCCCGGGACCTGGCCGCCCGCGCCACCGAGCAGCTCCGCTCGGTCATCTACGCCCTCAACCACGAACGCACGGCCGAGGACGTGGCGAGCCTGCCCGAGCTCCTCGCCGAGGTCGCGTCCCAGCACCGACCGCACCTGTCCGTGCGGCTGCGGCTGGAGGGGTCACCCGTCCCGCTCGGTACGCCGACCGAGCACGCCCTCGCGCGGTCGGCCGGCGAGGCCCTCTTCAACGTCGCGATGCACGCCGGCGCGCGGCGGGCCCACGTCACGCTCCGCTACCTCCCCGACGTCGTCGTCCTCCGCGTCACCGACGACGGGAACGGCGACCCGGTCGCGATGCGCCGCACGGTGCGCCTGGCTCGCCGCGGCACGGCCGACGGACGCCACCGCGGGCTGGTCGGCATGGCCGAGCGTGCCGAGGAGCTCGGAGGGACCTTCTCGATCCGGCGCGCCCGGACCGGCGGCGTGACCGTCGAGTCCCGCATCCCGCTTGCCACCGGGGCGTCCGCCCCACCCACCACCCAGGAGAGTGATCTGCGATGACCATCACCACCCCCGTCGTACCGGAGGCCACCGCGGTGGAACCGGACACCATCCGCATCGTCATCGTCGACGACCACGCGATGGTGCGTCAGGGCCTGCGCTCGGTCCTCGAGCGGGAGGCCGACCTCGAGGTCGTCGGCGAGGCCGCGTCGTCCGCGCAGACGCTGGCCGTGGTCGGCGCCCACCGGCCGCACGTCGTGCTGCTCGACCTCCGGCTGTCCCCCTCGAGCGAGACCGAGGGGATCGAGGTCTGCGGCCGGCTGCACCAGGTGCATCCCGAGATCGCGGTCCTGGTGCTCACCACCGTCATCGACGACCAGCTGGTGCTGGAGGCGATCCACCGAGGTGCGCGCGGCTACGTGGTCAAGGAGGTCGACACCTCCGAGCTGGTCAAGGCGATCCGGTCCGTGCACCGGGGCGAGAGCGCGTTCGACTCGCGCAGCGCGGCCGCGATGGTGCGGGGCATCAACGCGGAGTCCGCCGCCGAGAACCGCCAGCTGACCGAGCGCGAGCACGACGTGCTCCGGCTCCTCGCGCGGGGCATGTCGAACCGGGTGATCGGCCAACAGCTCTTCATCTCCGAGACCACCGCGAAGTTCCACGTCTGCAACATCATGCGCAAGCTCCAGGTGAGCCGGCGGGCGGAGGCGGTCTACGTCGCCAGCAAGGAGGGCTTCATCTGAGCCCCCTCCCCGCGAATCGTTAGTTGTGGTCCACCGAGACTGGCGACTCGGCGGACCACAACTAACGATTCGCGCGACCAGAACTAACGATTCGGCGAGGGGCGGTCGAGGACCAGCCACCCGCCGTGGTGCTCCTCGACCCGCCAGTCCCAGCCGCTCGCTGCCCCCAGGTCGGCGAGGTCGGCGAGGGTGAACACCCGCACGTGCCCGAACTCCGGGCTGGGCACGTCCTCGAACGGTACGGCGACGACGACCCGCTGCTCGGCGAGCCGCTGCATCTCCGCGACGACCGCCGCACCCACGTCCGGCTCGAGGTGCTCGAGCAGGTGCAGCGCGACGACCGTGTCGTAGGACCGGTCGGGCCGCGGCACCTCGGCGGCGTCGCACACCAGCGTGTCCAGCGTCGTACCCAACCGGGAGGCGACGCGGCCCAGGAGCCGCACCGTGTTCGCGGTCAGGTCGCTGGCCGTGACCGCGTGCTCGGACGCCAGCAGGAGGCTGAGGAAGCCGAAGCAGCTGCCGAGCTCCAGCACCGTGCCCGGGCCGACGAGCGAGCGGGCGCGCCGGTAGACCGGCGCATAGCCGGCGAGCGAGCCCTCCGCCGCCGGCACCTCGCCGGTGGGCGCCGGCTCGTGCGCGAGCAGGTCGCCGAGGAGGCGCAGCGTGTTCCGGTAGAACGACTCCCACGCGTCCAGCGGATCGGGCGCCGACGACACGACGATGCCGGTCAGCAGCCGTTCGAAGAGCTCGCTGCCGGCCAGCCGGCCGGCGAACAGCTCGGTCGCGACGCGGCCGGCGAGGTCGTTGTGGATCTCCTCGGCGGGCAGCTCGTGCACCAGGTGGACCCGGCCGTCGTCCCGCCAGCACGCGAAGGAGTCGGTGCGGTCGGCGTACGCCGGGACGGGGCCGCCCCTGACCACCTCGACCGAGTCGTCGCGGTAGCGCCCCGGCGAGGCCACGGCGAGCGGGTCGATGACGGTCATCGCACGACCTCACCGAGGTGGGCGGTGACCCGGTCGAGGCCGGCGAGGTCGCGCACCACGTGCACGCGGTCGCAGAAGGTGGCGTACGCCGGGAGGTCGCAGCTGCCGAGCCCCCACGACCAGCGCGGCTCCGGCGTGATCCAGATCGTCTCGCGGGCGCGCCGGGTGATCTCCTCGAACGCCCGCAGCCCGGGGTCGCTCCCGTTGCTGCGGCCGTCGCCGAGCACGACCACCGTCGTACGCCGGTTGACGGCGCTGCCGTGCTCCTCCAGGAACGAGCCGAAGGCGGCGCCGTAGTCGGAGTCGGCGTCCACGTCCAGGACCCCGCCGGCGGGCAGGCCGGCGACCACCAAGGAGAGCGCCTCCTCCATCGGGTGCTCCGCGAACAGGTCGGTGACCTCGGCCAGGTCGGCGACGAAGGCGAACGTGCGGACCTGGCCGACCATGCCCTGCAGCCCGTGCACGAGCTGGAGGGTGAACCGCGCCGCGGTCCGCACCGACAGGGACACGTCCGCGAGCACGAGCAGCCGGGGGCGGTCGGCGACGCGGGCCACCGTCACCGGCCGGAACGGGACGCCGTCGTGCCGTAGGTTGCGCCGCATGGTGCGGGAGGCGTCGACGGAGCCGCGCGCGGCGACCTTGCGCCGGGCCCGGGGAGCACCGCGCAGGCTGCGGACCAGCCGACGGAGGGCGTCCTCGAGGTCGGCCCGCTCCTGCTCGCCGACCAGCTCCAGCCGGCGCGCCTCGACCTCCCGGGACTCGATGCTCGCGTCGGTGGCCATCAGCGCCTCGAGGTGGTGGCGCAGCGCCTCGGGCAGCCCGTCGAGCAGCCCGGCGAGCGCCTCCCGCAGGGCCGCGATCTCGTCGGTGTCGAGGGTGCCGCCCTCGACCTGCTCGGGGTCGTCGAGCCAGGCGAGCAGGGCCATCTCCTCGGCGACCGTGAGCTCCACGTCGAGGCGGGTGCCGGCGTGCTCGGTGAGCTTCCCGGGGCTGCCCGGGTTGTGCAGCCGCTGCGTGTCGAGCTGGACCCGCGCGGCCTGGGCGGCCGAGGCCGGGGTGTCCGAGGACAGCACCACCTCGTCGGTCATCGCCGCCATGTCGAGCTTGTTGGCCTCCTGGTGCAGGTTGTACTGCTGGGCGAGGTCCTCGGCGTCGAAGTAGTCGCGGATGTCCTGCGGCTTGCCGTGGCTGTGTCCCTGGCTCGGGGTCGTGCCCGGCTCCTCGGACAGCACGAACTCCTCCAGCCGTCCGTCGTCGTCGAGGTCGTCGTGGGCGTGGGAGTGGCCGTGCTCGTCCGCCGCCGGCACGACGGGCAGCAGCCGGAAGAACCGGTCGAAGACCCGGTCGAAGGTCGCCTCGTCGCGGCGGTCCTTGACCAGGCAGACCCGCAGGGCGCTGCGCAGCACCTCCCGGTCGGCGAGCACGCCCGGCACCGCGGCCGCACGCGACGCGTCGGCCGTCTCGGAGATGCCGATCCGGATCCCGTGCAGCCGCAGCAGCCGGACGAAGCGGTGGAGTGCGCCGTCCATCTCGGCTCAGAAGGGCCGGCGGGCGGCGAACGAGCGCGAGCCCTGCCCGGCGGGCACGGTGCGGGACGGACCGAGCTTGCCGGTGCCGTAGTAGGCGTCGTCGTGACGGCCCGGCTGGTCCATCGCCCGGCGTACGGCGGCGCCGTCGGGCTCGCCCTCGTCGTGGGTGTGCGCGGGCGACTCGCCGTGCCCGTGCCCGTGCCCGTGGCCGTGCCCGTGGCCGTGCCCGTGGCCGTGGTCGTGCAGGTGGTCCGGGACCTGCGCGTTCGGGTCCACCAGGCGCGGCAGTGCCTCGAGGGTCCGGCGGAGGTCGCGGTCGTACTTGGCGACGACGTTGGCGGTCGAGGAGAGCACCTCGGCGGTCAGCTCGGTGGCGCCCAGGACGGCCAGGGTCCGGGCCCAGTCCACCGTCTCGGAGATGCTCGGCGCCTTGCGCAGGTCGAGGTCCCGCAGCCCGCGCACGACCTCCACCAGGTGCCGGGCGAGCTCGTCGTCGAGGCCGGTCTGCTTGGAGCGGATGATCTCCAGCTCTCGCTCGGCGTCGGGGTAGTCCAGCGACAGGTGCAGGCAGCGGCGCTTGAGGGCCGCGGACAGGTCGCGGGTGTTGTTCGAGGTGAGCACGACGTACGGCGCGTGCCGCGCCCGGAACGTCCCGAGCTCGGGCACCGACACCTGGTACTCGGCGAGCAGCTCCAGCAGCACCGCCTCCAGGGCCTCGTCGGCGCGGTCCACCTCGTCGATGAGCAGGACGACCGGTTCCGGGGAACGCACCGCCTCCAGCAGGGGGCGTGCCGCGAGGAACCGCTCGGAGAAGAAGGCGCTCTCCTGGCCGGCCAGCCGGTCGACGGCGGCGGCGAGGTCGGCCTCGTCCGCGACGAGGGCGCCGACCTTCTCGCGCAGCAGCTGGGTGTAGAGCAGCTGACGGCCGTAGTCCCACTCGTACAGGGCGGTCGTCTCGTCCTGACCCTCGTAGCACTGCAGCCGCAGCAGCCGCCGGCCGGTGACCTCGGCGAGGGTCTTGGCCAGCTGGGTCTTGCCGACACCGGCCGGGCCTTCGAGCAGGACCGGCTTGTCGAGGTGGGCCTGGAGGAACACGGTCGTGGCCAGCCGCTCGTCGGCCAGGTAGCCGTGTGCGGCGAACTGGGCCGTCACGTCGGCGACGTCGGCGAAACCGGGGTGGGCGAGGCGGGTGGTGGCATCGGCGAGCTGGCTGGACACGGGGGCTCCTGGTCGATCGATGGGTGGTTCGGTCCGGCCCGGGAGCTCGTGGCTCCCGGGCCGGACCGCGTCGTACGGACGCGGGCGGCTCAGGACAGGAGGTCGTCCAGGTCTCCGGTCATGCAGTGCTCGACGACGGGGCGGACCGTCTCGAAGGTGCACTCCTTGGCGTTGCCGGGGGTGCACGCGTCACCGAGGACGTGGTTCGTGATCCGGTCGACGTCCTCCGCGTCGCCCTTGATCACCTTGGCGTTCTCGTAGTACTTCGTCGGCCCCTGGCCGAGCCGGTTCTTCGAGTAGCTGTCCTGGGTGACGTCGACGAACCGCTCCGGGATGCCCACGTCGCGCAGCAGCCGGATCGCGGCCGCCAGGGCGGCGTCGGCGGCCTGCGGCTTGGTCATGCCGTGGGTGTCGATGCCCATGGCCTCCGCGATGTCGGCGAAGCGCGCGTACGCCGCCGGCATGTTGAACGCCCACACGCGCGGCAGCGCGATCGCGTTGTTGAGGCCGTGGTGGGTGTCGTAGAACGCGCTGACCGCGTGCGAGATCGAGTGGATGATCCCGAGGCCACCGGAGTTGAACGCCTGGGCGGCGATGTACTGGGCGTACATCATGCCCTCGCGGCCCTTGAGGTCCTGGCCGTTCCAGACCGCCTCGCGCAGGTTCTCCGCGGTCAGCTTGATCGCCCGGATCGCGTTGCCGAGCGAGGGCTCGAAGTTGAGCCGGGAGACGTACGGCTCGGAGGCGTGCGCGAGCACGTCGAAGCCGCACTGCGCGGTGTAGTCGATCGGGCAGTCGTAGTAGAGCACCGGGTCGTCGATGGCGAGCGTCGCGACCGACGCGTCGTCGAAGGCGACGTACTTGTGCGGGTTGTCGGGGTCAGTGGTGGTGTCGGTGATGACGTAGGCCCACGAGGTCTCCGAGCCGGTGCCTGCCGTGGTGGACACGGCGATGTGCGGCGGGTTCTTCGGGTTCTCGGACTTGTTGAAGCCCTCGAACTCGTTAACGTTGCGGCCGTCGTGCGCCACCGAGATCCGCGCGCCCTTGCAGGCGTCGTGCGACGAGCCGCCGCCGATGGAGATGAACGAGTCGCACTTGTTCTGCTGGTACAGGGCCACCGCGTCCATGACGTTGTAGTCCTTCGGGTTGGACTCGACCTTGTCGTAGACGACGGCCTCGAGCCCGTGGTACTTCAGCGAGTCCACGATCTTCTGGACCACGTCGGTGCCCCGCAGGCCGGACGTCATGACCAGGGGCTTCTGGAAGCCCAGCTTGATCGCCTCGGGGCCGATCATCTCGTGCGCCCCGGGACCGAGGAGCGCCCGCGGGAACGGGTGGAACTCCTTGATCGGGAACGGCTTGAGCAGTTCGTCAACCTGCATGGGAAACCTCCTGTTGGGACGGGGTGACGTCACGGAACGTAAGGCCGGTCACACGGCCGTGGGGAGGACGGGAAATGCAAACCATCCGGCGTGAGGAGGCCGTGCTGACCGGACGGATCGGGGCCGTCCCGTCCGGTCGGGCAGGTGGTCCCGACACCGCCCGGAAATGACGAAAAGGGGCCGTGCCGCGGACCTCTCCGCTGCACGGCCCCTTCGCCGTCCCGAAGGACGAGGGACGACCTCGTCACCGCAGGACGGGCGTCCCCATCGGGAGCGGCCGGCCGCCGGTCGCCTGCGCCATCGCGTCGACGAACAGGTAGGCCCCGACGACCACGAACGAGAACACGAACCAGCCACCGAGGTGGGTGAGCGTGGTGCTGCCCTGCGAGGTGCCGAGGAGCACCAGCAGCAGCGCGCAGTCGATCAGGGCGAACAGGACGGTGAAGGCCAGCGGAAGCCGGAGCGAGGCCAGCGTCAGGAGCACGATCACCGCCAGCCACGAGCCGAGGAACAGCTCCTGGACGCGCAGCGCAGATTCCGCCGGGATCGCGAACCACCCGTGGGTGAGGCCGAGCACGAGAGCCGCGTAGCTGCTCCAGAAGCCGGAGAAGACGCCGAAGATGCAGGCGACGGCGTTCTGCCCGAGCCGGGAGGCCCAGATGGCCGAGAGGATCTGACCGAACGCGGTCGCGGTGGCGATGATGGGGATCGAGGCCGCGGCGGCCGGGGCCGGCACGAAGCCGACCAGCACGAGGCCGAGCGCGACCGAGCCGACGAGGAAGGTCGGTACGCCGACGACGGCCGGGTTGCCGTCGGGGACGACGGCTGCTTGTTCTGCGTGGGACATGGTGAAGCACCTCCTGAGGCGTGTTTCGCGTCACTCTGCCGACGCCGTCGGGCCACCACACCCTGCGACCGGTGGGCTCCTGGACCTGTCCGATCAGGTGGGGAAGGCAGCCGCGCCGGACGGTCCAGCTGCGAAGAGGTCGCAATAGCGTCGAGATCCCGACCAGGAGGTGGACCAATGTCGACTGCCGTCCCGAGCAGCATCCGCGCCGTACGCCTGCGGCTAGACCCGCGCGTCGCGGCGATGGCCGCGGTCGTCGTCGGGCTGCACGTCGCCGGGATCGGCCTGCTGCTCGCCTGCTCCTCCCGGCACGACGCGGCGGGCGGCTCGGCCATCGGCATCAGCACCGGCGCCCTGGCCTACTCCCTGGGGCTGCGGCACGCCTTCGACGTCGACCACATCGCCGCGATCGACAACTCCACGCGCGCGATGCTGCGGCGGGGGCGGACGCCGTACTCGACCGGCTTCTTCTTCGCCCTGGGTCACTCCAGCGTGGTCTTCGCGATGACCGTCCTGCTGTGCACGAGCGTCCGGGTGTTCGCCGGGCCGCTGCGCGATCCGGGCTCGACGCTGCACCGCTGGACCGGCCTGATCGGAGCCGGGGTCTCCGGCTCCTTCCTGCTGCTCATCGGCGCGGTCAACGTCGGCGTGCTCGTCAACGTCGCACGGGTCTTCCGCGACCTGCGGCACGGCCGGTACGACGAGGACGGCTTCGAGCAGCTGCTCACGGCACGCGGCCTGTTCAGCCGGCTGCTCGGCGGTGCCCTGCGCCGGGTCGACCGCCCCTGGAAGCTCTACCCCCTCGGGCTGCTGTTCGGTCTCGGCTTCGACACCGCGACGGAGATCGGGCTGCTCGTGCTGGCCCTGACGGCCGGAGCCGCCTCCCTGCCGATGTGGGCCATGCTCTCCCTCCCCCTCCTCTTCGCCGCCGGCATGGTGCTGCTCGACACCGTCGACGGGGTGCTGATGTGTCGCGCCTACGCGTGGGCGTTCGTCCGGCCGGTGCGCAAGGTCTACTACAACCTCACCATGACGGCGCTGTCGGTCTTCCTCGCGCTGTTCATCGGCCTGCAGATCGTGCTGCAGCTGCTGGGCCGGACGCTCGGTCTCGAAGGCGGCGTCTGGCGGTTGGCCAACAGCGTGGACCTGCAGACCGCCGGGTACGTCGTGGTCCTGGTCTTCCTCGGGGTGTGGGGCCTCGCCGCGGGCATCTGGCGGTTCGGCCGGATCGAGCAGCGCTGGGCCGCGCCGGTGGACGGCGCCGACCACGACGCGTCGTGACGCGCTTTCGCGACGATCACCGGGCGCGGTCGCGCCGCTCGCCGCGGAGCCGCCGCACGCGCAGGCAGCCGAGGTCACGCGCGCGGATCGCGCCCCACCACAGGCCGGAGCCGTAGGCGAGGTCGTCGAGGCGGCGGGCGACGAGCGCGACCAGCGGGTGCACGCCGGTGCGCTCGCGCAGGAACAGGGCGAGGTCCAGGACGAGCGCCGACACGAGTGCCCGGCGGGCGCGGCGGCTGACCACGGCGCCGAGGAGGCCGACCGGCCACCAGTGCCGCAGCAGCAGGCCGGCCTCCTGCCGGACAGCCCAGCCCAGGCCGCGCGCGGAGAGACGCGCGGCGATCACGGACGACCCGTCGTCGACGGGGACGACCGTGGCCAGCCGGCGGGCGGTCGACGCGATGCCGAGCGCCGCGACGGGGACCGACCACCAGCGCCGCTGCAGGACCGCGGCAGCGCTGATCGCCATCGGCACCGACAGGACGGCGGGAGCCACCTTGTCGCCATGACCGGCGGCCAGCACGGCACCGCCGGTGCCGTAGAGGAACTTGCGGCCGAGCCACTCCCGGACCGTGGTGCGGGTGTCGTGCCAGGCCACGAAGGACGGGTCGTAGCGCACGACGTGGCCGGCCTCGACGAGCCGCCAGACGAGGTCGACGTCCTCCGCGACCCGCCAGCCCTCGCCGAAGCCCGCGCCCAGCAGGGCGACCCGGCCGACCAGGCAGGCCGACGGCAGCCAGCCGACCGCGGCGCCGGGGCGGACCGAGCACGGGCGGGAGCCGAGGTCGAGGGAGGAGGCCGCGGCGTCGTACCGCTCGAACCAGCGGGGGCGCTCCGACCGCGGCCGTCCCGTGACCGTCGGCCCGACGAGGGCGACCCGGGGATCCGCGCAGTGGCGCGCGAGGCCGAGCAGGGTGTCGGCGTCGACCACGACGTCGGAGTCGACGAAGGCGACCAGCGGGGTGTCGACGACGGCCAGGCCCGCGTTGCGGGCGCCGGCCGGCCCGCGGTTGACCGGCAGCGGGACGAGCGTCGCGCCGTGCCGTCGTACGACGTCGGCGACCGCGCTCGGGTCCTCGGACGCGTCGTCCACGACCACCACGGGCAACGGGTGCAGCGCGGCCAGGCACCGGTCGAGCTGCTCGGTCCGGTCGCGCACGGGGACCACGACGGTCAGCGGCTCGGCGAGGGGCAGGGCGGCGAGGACCGGCTCGGCCATGTTGGTGTCGAGCAGCCGGCGGGCGAGCGCGTCGGAGCGGGGGCCGTCGACGTAGACGAGGTCCTCGTCGAGCAGCTCGCGAGCGGCACGCGAGAGCCGCAGGGTGGTGGTCGG
>DATFHM010000056.1:0-17389 GCA_035248385.1 Nocardioides sp.
TGCCGTCTCGGTGGGGATCATCGACGGCGTCCCGCGGCTGGACCTGCCGTACGTCGAGGACGTGCGCGCCGAGACCGACATGAACATCGTGATGACCGGCGACGGCAAGTTCGTCGAGGTGCAGGGCACCGCCGAGGGCGCTGCGTTCGACCGCTCCGAGCTGGACGCCCTGCTGGCGCTCGGCGAGAAGGGCTGCGCGGACCTCACCCGGCTGCAGCAGGAGGCGCTCTCCTCGTGAGGGTCCTGGTCGCGTCCGGCAACGCCAAGAAGGTCGAGGAGATGCAGCGGATCCTGGCCTCGCACCTCGACGACGTCGAGGTGCTGGGGCTCGGTGACGTGGCGGCGTACGACGAGCCGGTCGAGGACGAGCCCACCTTCGCTGGCAACGCTCTGCTCAAGGCGCGGGCGGGGGTCGCGGCGACGGGTCTCGCCACCATCGCCGACGACAGCGGGCTGTGCGTCGACGCCCTCAACGGGATGCCGGGTGTGCTCTCGGCGCGCTGGAGCGGCCGGCCCAAGTCGGACCAGCGCAACAACGAGCTGCTGCTGGACCAACTGCTCGACGTACCGGACGAGCGGCGTACGGCGCACTTCACCTGTGCCGTCGCCTTCGTGCTCCCCGACGGCCGCGAGCTCGTGGTCGAGGGCCGGATGGACGGCCGCGTGATCCGCGAGGTCCGCGGGGCGGGTGGCTTCGGCTACGACGTGCTGTTCGAGGCCGACGACCACCCGGGCGTCACGACGGCCGAGCTGTCGAAGGACGACAAGGACGCTATCTCCCACCGTGGCCGGGCGCTGCGCGAGATCGCGCCGCAGGTCGCCGCGCTGCTGGGCGGGGCGTGAGCGACATGCGCATCCGCCCGCTCATCGCCCGGACCCTGCTGAAGCTGACCCGCTGGAAGCTCGTCGGCGTCGTGCCGCAGCGCGGCATCCTCGTCGGCGCCCCGCACACGTCGAACTGGGACTTCATCGCGATGCTGGCCATCGCCTGGAGCAGCGGCGTCCAGCCGCAGGTGCTCATCAAGGAGTCGTTCTTCAAGGGCCCGCTCGGGCCGCTGCTGCGCGCCCTCGGCGGCGTCCCGCTCAACCGGTCCGACCCCGGCCCCACCATCCGCGCGATGCTCGAGACAGCCGACGACTCGTTCCTGCTCTGCCTTGCGGCGGAGGGCACCCGGTCGAAGGGGGAGTACTGGAAGTCCGGCTTCCTGCGGATCTCCGAGCAGACCGGCCTGCCGGTCTCCCTCGGCTTCGTCGACGGTCCGACCCGGACGATGGGGATGGGCCCGACGTTCACTCCGTCCGGCGACCTGGTCGCCGACATGGACCTGGTGCGGGCCTTCTACGCCGACAAGCACGGCTTCAAGCCCGAGAACCGGACCGAGCCGCGCCTGCGCGAGGAGCTCGAGGACTGATCTATGGCGGTGCGCCCGGTGAGATTCGAACTCACACTGCACACGACCTAAACGTGTTGCCTCCTGCCAGTTGGGCTACGGGCGCGCAGGCGAGAGTTTATGCAGTCGGTCGAACCGAGTCTTTGGGGGCGGTGAACTTCCCGCTGCTCCGGCCCGCGAAGTTGGGCGTCTGGCTGTGGCAGTTCGGACAGAGGAAGCGCAGATTGTCTGCTTCGTTGTTGAGGAAGTCGCCGTCGATGTGGTCGACCTCGAGGGTGAGTGGCAGTCCTTGCCAGGTGCCGTCGTTGCCGCAGAGCGCGCACTGATAAGGAATGCCCGACTCGATCAGGGCGCGCTTCAAGCGCGGCGGCTTCTCGCGTGGAGAAGTCGCGGGCCGCCTGATCAGGATCTCACTTGCCGTCTTCCGGCGCCCGTCGTGGGACGTCGGGTTGTAGATCTTGAAGTGAGACGTGTCGAGCTCGAATCTCTTGATCGTGCGACTGATGTGCGCGTGCGCTCCACCGTTCTGTCGCAGTCCCAGAAGACGGAGGACTCCGGCGACCGAGGTTGATTGCGCGACCAGCGGCGCGAGAAGTTCTGGGGTGTACTTCCGGCGAGCCCGAGTTCCGTTCATGCTGCGACGCTAGGCAACCTCGGACAGTTCGTCGAATGTCGTTCCACAGGTCCGCCGGATCAGCTCCAGGACCAGCCCGCGAGGAACGAGTCGAAGACCGCGCTCTGGCCGGTGTCGCCGTCCAGGTAGGTGAACACGATCGTGTAGCCGGTGTCGTCGTGGACCACCAGGTACGCCGTCTGCTGCAGGGTCCCGTTGCTGCTGGACCGCGTGACCGAGGCCCCGATCGCCTTCTCGCCGTCGATCTGCTTGTCGGCGATCTCGGTGAGCTTGGCGGTTGCGTCCGAGTTGCGCAGGCCCCGCTCCCAGCTCGTGCGGACGTCCTCGGGGTCGGTGACGCCGAAGGACTTGGAGATCGCGATCGCGACGTTGGCGGTGGAGGAGGGGATGGAGTCGGCGTTGACCGCGATCTTGTCGAGGCTCGCCGAGATCGACGGATCGTTGGCGGTCTGGTCGGTCCAGCCGTCCGGCATGGCGACCGTGTAGCCGTTGCCGTTCAGGGTCTGGCCGCCGGAGGCCGGCGCCGAGGTGTCGGTGGTCGCCGTGGTCGCGGTGGTCGCGTGCGTCGGGCCTGCCTTGTCCCCACCGCTGTTGGCGATCAGCAGCGCCGCGCCGACGACACCCGCGCCGACCAGCACCAGGGCTCCGACGACGAGCGCGATCACCAGGCCGGTGTTGCTCTTCCGGGGTGGGGGCGGCGTCGGCCAGGAGCCGTACGGCGGCGCGGCCTGCCACGTGGGCTGCCCGTACGCCGGCGGGCTCGTCACCGGCGGGGGCGGCGGGCTCATCACGGGCGGGGCGGGGGGAGCGGGCGGAGCCGACCCCGAGGCCGGGTCGAGGCTCTGGACGAGCGGGGCGGGCACCCGGCCGAGCGCGAAGCCCAGCACCGCGCACGCCCACTGGCAGCCGTGGGTGTCACTGCTGCCGCGGTCGTGCGCCAGCCGCTGCCCCGAGGACTCGACGGCCGCCTGCACCGGGGCTCCACTGTCGAGCATGGTGAGCATGCCGTCGACGGCACCCAGCCGAACGGCGTCGGTGAGCAGGTCGATGGTGCCCGAGCTCGCCGTACCCTCGTCCAGGTGGTCGAGGGCCGCGCGGAACGCGGCGGGGTCGCGGAAGAGTGCGGTCCCGCGGTCGCGGGCCAGGTCCGCGAGGGCGGCGGCGAGCTGCATCGGATCAGATGCCGAGGTCGCGGCGGAGCTTGGCGACGTGGCCGGTGGCCTTGACGTTGTACTGCGCGAGCTCGATCTTGCCGTCCGCGTCGACCACGAAGGTCGAGCGGATGACGCCCTCGACGGTCTTGCCGTACAGCTTCTTCTCGCCGTAGGCGCCGTAGGCCTGGTGCACCGCGAGGTCCGGGTCGGAGAGCAGGGTGATCGTCAGGCCGTCGCGCTCACGGAACTTGGCGAGCTTGGCGGGGCTGTCCTTGGAGATGCCGAGCACCGTGTAGCCGGCCGCCTTGAGCGAGTCCAGGGAGTCGGTGAAGTCGCAGGCCTGCTTGGTGCAGCCCGGCGTCATCGCGGCGGGGTAGAAGTAGACGATCACCTTCCCGTCCGCGCGGGCCGCCGCGAGGGAGACCTCCGCGCCGGTGTCGTCGGTCAGGGTGAAGTCGGGGGCCGGGTCGCCGGTGCCGAGGCGTGCGCTCATGCTCACAGCATCCCATTGGTAGCCTGCTTGCGTGACCAACCCATCGGAGATCGAGCGCGAGATCGAAGAGGCACGCGACCGCCTCGCCAACACCATCGACCAGCTGGTGTACCGATCGAGCCCCAAGACCGTCATCGGGCGTGAGGTCGCGGCCGTCAAGGCGCACTACGTCGACGCCAACGGCCAGCCGCGCACCGACAACATCCTGAAGACCGTCGGCGGAGTGGTCGGCGTGATCGCCGTGTTCGTGGTGATCCGCAAGATCGCCAGGTGAGCTCCTTCGAGGTGGCCGACGCCATCCCGGGAGGCACGGACAAGACCCCCATCAAGATGCTGCACGACCGCATCCTGTGCGAGGTCGACAGCGAGGCGGGCGAGCGCCGGTCCGCCGGCGGGATCGTGATCCCGGCGACGGCCGCGATGGGCGCCAAGCGCCTGGCCTGGTCGCGCGTGGTCGCGGTCGGCCCGCACGCGCGCGCCGTGGAGAAGGGCGACCGCGTGCTCTACGACCCCGAGGACAAGGCCGAGGTCGAGGTCCACGGCGAGGTCTACGTGGTCATGCGCGAGCGCGACATCCACGCGGTCGCCGCCGACCGGCTGGCCGACGAGGCCGCCGGCCTCTACCTGTAGGAGGAGCGTCATGGTGGTCGAGGTCGAGCGTCGCGGTCCGGTCACGATCGTCACGCTGAACCGCCCGGACGTCCGCAACGCGGTCGACGCCGAGCACGCCCGCGCCCTCACCGCGGCGTTCGAGGAGTTCGACGCCGACGAGGGCGCCTCCGTCGCGGTCCTGTACGGCGCCGGAGGGGTCTTCTGCGCCGGCGCCGACCTGAAGGCGGTCACCCGCGGCGACGTCGAGGTCGGCCCGCCGGGGATCGGACCCGCCGGCATGGGGCCGACCCGGATGCTGCTGTCCAAGCCGGTCATCGCCGCCGTCGAGGGGTACGCCGTGGCCGGCGGGCTCGAGCTCGCCGTCTGGTGCGACCTCCGGGTGGTCGACCCGCAGGCGGCGTTCGGGGTCTTCTGCCGCCGCTGGGGCGTGCCGCTGATCGACGGCGGCACCGTCCGGCTGCCGCGGCTGGTCGGCCACTCGCACGCGATGGACCTGATCCTCACCGGCCGCGAGGTCGGTGCCGAGGAGGCGCAGCGGATGGGTCTCGCCAACCGCGTCAGCGCACCCGGACAGGTGCTCGAGGAGGCCGTGGCGCTGGCCCAGCAGCTCGCCGGCTTCCCGCAGACGACGATGCGGCAGGACAGGTTGTCGGCGTACGAGCAGGAGAGCCTGGGCCTGGACGAGGCGATCGCCAACGAGTGGAAACACGGCGAGGTCTCGCTCGCAGCCGATACGGTCGCGGGAGCGAGCAGGTTCGCGGGCGGGGCGGGCCGGCACGGCTCGTTCGACTGATCGACACGAAGCTTCGGGAGGGGCCATGGCGGGGCCGGGACGTGACCAGCGCGAGCCGATGGAGAGGTTGGTCCGCATCGCGGCGGTCCTGCGCGCACATCCGCAGCAGGGCGTGCCCGCCGAGAAGCTGATCGCCGTCGCGGGGTTCACCGGCCAGGGGGACCCCGGGAGCCAGCTGACCCGCGAGATCCGCAACCTGAACAAGCAGGGGTGGCAGATCGAGAACATCTCCCCGCCCGGCGCACCGGCCGTGTGGCGCATGACCGCGATCGACAACCGGCTCCGGCTGCGGCTCACCCCGGAGCAGCAGACGGCCCTGCGCCGCGCCGTGCTGCTCTCCGACCGCGCCGACCTGGCCCAGCGGCTCGGGCTGCCGGAGGACGCGCAGCCCTCGACGGTTTCCGCGGCGATGGCGCCCGACGCCGCCGAGGGCGAGGGGTCCGCCGCGCTGTCCGCGTCGGTGCGGGCCGTCCGTGGCCGGTGCCTGATGCACTTCGGCTACAAGGGCACGCCGCGCGTCGTCCACCCCGAGTCGGTGCGGATCCAGAACGCCCGCTGGTACCTTCGCGGCGTCGAGGACGCGGACCTGGAGTCGGGCCTGGTGAAGACCTTCGTGGTCGCCCGGATGAACGACGTCGAGATCGACCCGCCGGGCAGCGCCCGGACCGTCACCGCCGCCCGGCACGCCGGCCTGCACCCGATGACCTGGGAGATCGACGAGCCGGTCGACGTCACCCTCATCACGACGACCGACTACGAGCCCGACGTACGCCGCTGGCTGGGCAGCCCGTCCTCCTCGCGGGTCGAGCCGGACGGACGCGTGACGATGACCTACCGCGTGACGAACCGGGGCGCTCTGCACGCCCGCCTCTTCGAGCTCGGCACCCGGGTGCGCCTGGTCGGGCCGGAGAGCGTCCGGGCCGACCTGGTCGAGGAGCTCGCGGGCTTCGCCGGTCTGGGGGAGGACCGATGAGCGTCCCGAAGTACGTCGCCCGCATCGCCCGCCTGCCCGAGGTGTTCGCCCGCCTCGCCGAGCACCCTGACGGCCTGCCGCTCAATGTCCTCGCCGAGGACCTCGGCGTCGAGGTGGCCGAGCTGCGCGAGGACCTCGCGGCCTTCTTCGCCGCCGACCTCGGCATCATGCTCGGGCTCTACCGCCCCGACGTGCTGGAGTTCCTCGGCCCCGACGGCGACGACGCGCTGCCCGAGGACGCCCAGGTCGTGCGGATCATCCAGCCGGCCGACGAGCTCGGGGTCGAGTACGTCGACGCCGCCGAGCTCGCCCTCGTCTACAGCGCGGCGCGGGCCCAGGCCGACATCGACCCGGACGACGAGGACCTGCTCGGCGCGATCGACGTGCTGACCGAGACCCTGTTCGGCGACGACGCCGCCGTACCCCCTCCGGCCGCGGCGCGCTGGAACCGGCCGCTGCAGACCCTGCAGCAGGCGCAGGAGGAGCACCGCGGGGTGCGCATCGTCTACTCGCGATCCTGGGAGCACGGCGTGGGCGAGCTCGTCATCGAGCCGCTGCGACTGGTGCAGACCCGGCGCGGGTGGGAGGTCGACGCCGGGCCGATCCGCGCCAACGGCGCGCTGCGCACCTACCTCCTGTCCAACATCCGCGAGGCGGAGCTGCTCGACGAGTCCTTCACGCCGACCTCCGAGGCGCTGGACCTGCTGACCACGCAGCGCGCCACCACGAAGGTGCGGCTGTGCCTGCCGCAGTCGGGCCGCTGGGCCGCCGACATGTACGCCGAGCAGGTGAGCTTCGTCCACGACGACGAGGAGTCGGTCGTGGTCGACGTGGAGCTGCTGCCGCCGCTCGAGCAGCGGGTCGGCATGCTGATGCTGGCGGCGGGGCCGGATGCCTTCGTCGTCGAACCGCCCGAGCTCGACACCGCCGCAGCCGTCCTGGCAGAGGAGCTGTTCATGCACCACTCGGTAGACCCGTCGTGACCACCCGCGAGGACGCGATCGCGCTCGACGCGGCCGACCCGCTGGCGTCGTACCGCGACCGGTTCGCGCTGCCCGACGACCTCAACTACCTCGACGGCAACTCGCTCGGCGCGCTGCCGCGGGCGACGTCGGAGTGGCTCGCCCAGGTGGTGCAGCGCGAGTGGGGCGAGCGGCTGATCCGGTCGTGGAACGAGGGCTGGCACGAGCTCCCTGTGCGGGTCGGGGACCTGATCGGCCGCTACGTGCTCGGCGCCGGCGCCGGCCAGGTGGCCCTCGCGGACTCGACCACCGTCAACTTCTACAAGCTGCTCGGGGCCGCGCTCGACGCGCGACCCGGCCGGTCGGTCATCGTGTCCGACCCGCTCAACTTCCCCACCGACCGGTATGTCGTCGAGGGCATCGCCCGCTCGCGCGACCTGACCGTGCTGCCGCTCGCCGCCGACCCCGTCCTGGGCGTGACGCCGGCGGACGTCGAGGCCGTGGTCGGCCCCGACACCGCTGTGGTGACGCTGTCCCAGGTCGACTACCGCTCCGGCGCGCTCGCCGACCTGCACGAGATCACCCGCATCGCCCACGCCGCCGGCGCTCTCGTGCTCTGGGACCTCTGCCACAGCGCCGGCGCCGTGCCGATCGACCTCGACGCGGCGGGCGTCGACCTCGCCGTCGGCTGCACGTACAAGTACCTCAACGGAGGTCCCGGCGCACCCGCGTTCCTGTACGTCGCCTCCCGTCTCCAGGACGAGCTCACGCCGCCGATCTGGGGCTGGTTCGGGCAGGCCGACCAGTTCGCGATGGGGCCCTCCTTCACCCCCGTCGCGGGGATCCGCCGGTTCCTCAGTGGTACGCCGAGCATCCTGGCCGGCTCCGCGGTCGAGGCCGGCATCGAGCTCTTCGCCGAGGCCGGCATCGACCGGATCCGCGCCAAGAGCGTCGACCTCACCTCGCTCGCCGTCTCCCTGTACGACGAGCACCTGGCCGCCCTGGGCTTCACCCTCGTCACGCCGCGCGACGCCGCCGCCCGCGGTGGGCACGTGTCGGTCTCCCACCCGGAGGCCTACCGGATCTGCAAGGCGCTCATCGAGCTCGAGGACACCGTGCCCGACTTCCGCGAGCCGGACGGGCTGCGGCTGGGCTTCTCGCCGCTCACGACGCGCTTCGTGGACGTGTGGGACGGGATCGACTCGATCCGCCGGATCGTCGAGGAGAAGCTCTACGAGCGGGTCAGCTCGTCCCGCTCGGCGGTCACCTAGCCGGCCGCGTCCAGCGACTTCTCGTCGCTGAGCCGCGCCCGGCAAGCGGCCCGGTCGCCCTCGTGGGCGGCCGAGGGCGCGCTGTGCGCCGAGGAGCGCCGGTCGGCCGACCAGGTGCCGCGGATCTTGTTGCGGCGCAGCGCCTCGGCGAAGTGGTCGTGCACGTCGAGCTCCTTCTGGCGCAGCGCGAGCGCGGTCTCGCTGCTGCTCGGCTCGTCGGCGACGGCCTCGGCGAGGGTCGCCTCGCGGGACTCCTGCAGCCGGCGGCCGATGCGCGCGGCGTACGCCTCGTAGAAGGCCAGGCGCGCGGTGATGGTGGCGACCGGCTTGGCGTCGTACCTCCGCTTGCGGGGGTTCCACACCGTCGCCACGTCGCGGTCGCCGGCCTTCAGGTAGCGCTCGCAGTCGGCGACCATCTGCACCAGCAGCGACTCGTAGAGCGCCTTGGTGACGGCGATGTCGGCCGGGAAGCCGTACATGGTCACGCCCGTGGAGTCGCTGTTGATCGTGCAGCGCAGGTCGTTGGCGTGGGCGATGTTGAGCAGCAGCCGCACGTAGCGCGCGAGGCCGCGGCGGCCGGGCTCGCCGATCCGGTAGTGCTCCGACCCCGGCTGCTCGCGCTGCTCCTGGCGGGCGGTGTGGGCGCGGGCCACAGCCAGCGCGATGGAGTGTCGGGTGGCCAGGGCCTGCGCCTTGCTGAGGAATGCGTCGCGCTCGTGGTCGTTGCGGGTGCCCTCGGCCTGGCGCAGCAGCTTGGCGATCCGCGCGAGCATGCCGTCGTCGAGGGAGTGGGTGACCTGCTCGAGCCCCTCGGCGGCGTACGCGACCTGGAGGAGGTGGGCGATGACGGGGCTGCCGATGTCCTCGAGGAGCCGCAGGTACGTCGACCGGAAGCCGGCGCCGTGGTCGAGCTCCTCGGCCAGGTGGTGGGCCAGCTCGTGCAGCACCACGAGCCCGCGCAGGGCCCAGCGGCCACCGACCTCGAAGGTCGGCACCGCGATGGTGGCGGTCTCGGCGAGGTAGACGGCCATCCGGTGACCGTGGCGAGGGCGAACGGTGACGGTTGCCTGCTCGCAGCCGGCGTAGTCGGCGCCCCGGTCGCGCAGGTGGGTGAGCACCTGGTCGACGTACCGCTGCACGGCCTGGGGATCGGTGAACCGCGGCTCGACCTCGGGCTCGTGGACCTCGCCGTCGACCGTGACCGTGGGCCGCTCGGGCGTGACCCGGTCCAACCAGGTCGCGAGCTGGTCCTCCGCGGCGTACACCGCGGTCTTGTCGGGGTCCGAGGTCATGGCGCCAGTCTGCCGGGTCGTGCCGACAGCGTGCTCCTGCGCGGGGTGGTGTCGGGGGTGCGTGGTGGGATGACGGCATGGGGTTGAGCTCGGAACAGGTCGATCGTGCGGTCGGCGTGCTGCTGGGATCCGCCTGCGGTGACGCGCTCGGCGCGGGCTACGAGTTCGGGGTCGCCACGCCCGGTCCCGAGGGCCCGCGGATGATCGGCGGCGGGCTCGGCGGCTTCGCGCCGGGGGAGTGGACCGACGACACCTCGATGGCGGTCGCGATCGCGGAGGTGGCAGCGACCGGGGCCGACCTCCGCTCGCCGGAGGCGCTGGACGCGATCGCCGCGGCGTTCCGGCGGTGGTACGACGGCGGCCCGGCCGACATCGGCATCCAGACCCGGCAGGTGCTGCACGCGGCCGGCCCGGCGCCGTCGGGCGCCGGTCTCGCGGCCGCGGCGACGGCGATCCACGAGAAGTGCCGCCAGAGCGGGGGCAACGGGTCGCTGATGCGGACCGCGCCCGTCGCGCTCGCGTACCTCGACGACCCGGTCGCGTTGGTCGAGGCCGCGATGGCGGTCAGCGCCCTGACCCACCACGACCCGCAGGCCGGGGAGGCCTGCGCGCTGTGGTGCCTGGCGATCCGGCACGCCGTGCTGACCGGCACCTTCGACCTGTGGGCGGGCCTGGAGGCGCTGCCGGCGGACTCCCGCGACTTCTGGGCGCTGCGCCTGCTCGGGGCGCAGACCGACCTGCCCACGACCTTCCAGCCCAACGGCTACGTCGTGACCGCGCTCCAGGCCGCCTGGTCGGCCATCCACCACACGCCCGGTTCGGGGCTCGAGAACTCCCTCACGACGGCGATCCTCATCGGCGACGACACCGACACCGTGGCCGCGATCGCCGGAGCCCTCCTGGGCGCGCGCTGGGGCGCGGCCGCGATCCCGGCGCAGTGGCTGGACCTGCTGCACGGCTGGCCCGGGCTTCGGGCCGACGACCTCGTCGCCCTTGCCTTGGCGACGGTTCGTCAAACCGCCTGATGGTTCGGGCGCTCGACCTCAGAGCGGCTCGACGATCTCCTCGCCGTCAGGACCGGTGATCGTGACCCAGCCGAATGAGGCGTACGCCGTCGAGCCCTCGTTGACCTCGCGCGATACGGGACTGGAGTCCGCAGGCCATACCCCGAGCGCGCGGAAGTCGTAGCCGTCCTGGCGCCCGGCTTCGGGGTCGAAGGCGACAGGCGTACCGACCTGCGGCTCCGCACCGCGCGCCAGCCAGGCGCTGACGTGGAACCAGCACCCGCCCGGGGTGTCGGCCGACTCGATCACACCCCAGCCGTCTTCGAGGTTCCACGAGAGGACGGTTCCGATGGACGACATGAACAGATTGTCGAGCATCCACGGGTCGACGACTTGGTGCGGGTGGCACGCGGGGCGTTCGGTCGCTGATCCTGGTCGCGATCATCCTGTTCGTCTGGGCCGAACGGGCGTCAGGCGTTTTTCGGACCCCATTTTCTTTCCCGAACGAACGTTCGTCCGGTGGCCGTCGGCGCGCGCAGACCCGTCTCAGGCGGACGAACGTTCGTTCGGGAAAGAAAATGGGGTCCGAAAAACGCCTGACACCCGTTCGCTTCGGTGACCGACCGACTCACCCTTCGTAGGCGTGCCGCACGGCTCGCGCCAGGGCAGGCGAGTCATCGAAGTGACCCCGAAAACGCCCTGAGGCCCGGTCTCTCGACCGGGCCTCAGGATCTGTACGCCATCACGGACTCGAACCGCGAACCCGCTGATTAAGAGTCAGCTGCTCTGCCAATTGAGCTAATGGCGCATGTCTTTCGACTCCGAGAACATTACACCTCGGCGACCCTCGGCCCAAATCCGGGTGGCCCTTCGGATGCCCGGTCCGTCACAGGGATTCGAGCACGGCCTGGGCCGCGTTGTGGCCGCCCAGGCCGGACACCGCGCCGCCCCGGCGGGCGCCCGAACCGCACAGCAGGACCGCGGGGTGGTCGGTCTCGACGCCCCACCGCGCGGCGGGTGTGTCGAGGGCCACGCGGGCGGACGCCCACGGCCACTCGAGGTCGCCGTGGAAGATGTGGCCGCCCGGCATCGCGACCTCGGTCTCGACGTCCTGCGGGATCTTCGCCTCGATGCAGGGCTCGCCCGCGGAGTCGTGGGCGACGCAGGACATCAGCGGCTCGGCGAGCACCTCGTCCAGGGACGCGATCGCCCGCGCGACCGCCTCCCGCTTCGCGGCGGCCGGGTCGGCGTCGAACAGCCGGGCCGGCGTGTGCAGGCCGAAGTAGGTGAGCGTGTGGGTCCCGGTCGGCACGTCGCCGAGGATCGACGGATCGGTGAGCGAGTGGCAGTAGACCTCGCCGGGCAGCCGGGTGGGCAGGCGGCCGGCCGCGGCTTCGGCGTACGCCGTCTCGAGCTCGTCGTACCCCTCGGCGAGGTGCAGCGTGCCGGCGAAGGCGACGGCGGGGTCGATGCCCGAGCGCAGCCGCGGGAGCCGGGACAGGAGCAGGTTGATCTTCAGCTGGGCGCCCTCGGGCTTGGTCTCGGGATCCGCGGGCCCGCCGCGCAGGATCTGCAGGACCCAGGGCGCGACGTTCGCGAGGACGAAGCGGGCGGAGACGGCGTGCTCGAAGGTCCCGTCGTGCCAGCGCACCGTGCCGTCGTCGGTGATCGCGCTGACGCCGGCGCCGGTCACGAGCTGGGCCCCCGCATCGGAGGCGGCCTTCGCGAGAGCCGTGGTGACCGCGCCCATGCCGCCCACCGGCACCCGCCACTCGCCGGTCCCGTTGCCGATCAGGTGGTAGAGGAAGCAGCGGTTCTGCACCAGCGACGGCGAGTGCAGCGACGCGAAGGTCCCGATCAGCGCGTCGGTGGCGACCACGCCGCGCACCAGGTCGTCCTTGAAGCGGCGCTCGATCGCCTCGCCGAGCGGTCGCTCGACGAGCTGCTCCCAGATCGCCGGGGCGACCTGGGCGGCGATCTCCTTGTCGCGGAGGAGGGGCTCGGTGAGCGTCGGGGCGACAACCTGGGCGACGCGCTCGACGTCGGCGTAGAAGGCCCGCCAGGCGGCGTACTGCTCGTCACCACCGGTCAGCCTCCGGAAGCTCTCGCGGGTGTCCTGTCCCTCGCGGCGCTCGACCAGCAGCCCGTCGGCGACGCCGTCGCGCACGAAGGGCGTGTACGACGCGGTCTCACGGCTGGTCAGGCTGATGTCGAGCCCGAGGTCGCGGACGACCGTGTCCGGCAGCAACGAGACCAGGTAGGAGTAGCGCGACAGCCGGGTCGGCAGCCCGGCGAACGCCTGCTCCGACACGGCCGCACCCCCGACGTGGTCGAGCCGTTCGAGGACGAGCACCGAGAGTCCTGCCCGAGCGAGGTACGCGGCCGCGGTGAGTCCGTTGTGGCCGGCCCCGACGACGACGACGTCGTAGGAATCCATTCGTGCAACCTAGCGGGAACAACATCCGAGCGCTTATAGTTGACATGGCAACCACCTACTTCAGGAGATGAGTGCGATGCCCGCGATCACTGTCGACGACCTGACCGTCCTGCCCCGGATCAAGGAGCCCGGCCTGGGGGACCAGCCGCGCCCGGTCTGGAGCGTGACGACGGCTCCGCAGGGCTACGAGGGCGAGGGCTTCCCGGTCCGCCGGGCGTTCGCCGGCATCGACATGCGCCACCTCGACCCGTTCATCATGATGGACCAGATGGGCGAGGTGGAGTACGCGCCGGGAGAGCCGAAGGGCACGCCGTGGCACCCGCACCGCGGCTTCGAGACCGTCACCTACATCATCGACGGCGTCTTCGACCACCAGGACAGCCACGGCGGTGGCGGCTCGATCACCAACGGCGACACCCAGTGGATGACCGCGGGCAGCGGCCTGCTGCACATCGAGACCCCGCCGGAGTGGCTGGTCCAGCAGGGCGGTCTCTTCCACGGCATCCAGCTGTGGGTGAACCTGCCGAAGGCCGACAAGATGAACCAGCCGCGCTACCAGGACATCCGCTCCGGCGAGGTCGCGCTGCTGACGAGCGCCGACGCGGGTGCGCTGGTCCGGGTCATCGCGGGTGAGGTCGCGGGCCAGGCCGGCCCGGGATCGACGTACAGCCCGATGACGCTGGTGCACGCCACCATCGAGCCCGGCGCCCGCCTCGAGCTGCCGTGGCAGGTCGAGCACAACGCCCTGGTCTACGTGCTCAACGGCTCGGGATCGGTCGGTACGACGGAGCCGAGCCCGCTGCACACCGGGCAGACCGCCGTGATGGGTGCCGGCGACTACCTGACGATCACCGCGGACGGGACCCAGGAGAGCCGGAGCCCGAAGCTCGACGTGATCGTCGTCGGCGGCAAGCCGATCAACGAGCCCATCGCGTGGGCAGGCCCGTTCGTCATGAACACCAAGGCCGAGGTCCTGGCGGCGTACGAGGACTTCCAGAAGGGCCGGTTCGGCCACATCCCCGCAGGGATCTGAGTCAGACGCCGCCCGCGGTCACGATGGCGTCGGTGAGGAAGCCGGCCAGCAGGCCGACGACCAGGCCGACGGCCAGCAGGTCGGTACGCCGGGCGCGGGCGGCCACGCTGATCAGCTGGATCACGACGTAGAGGATCGAGCCGGCGGCCAGCGCGAGGAAGACGACCGCGAGCGGGTCGCTGGTGACCTTGTAGCCGACCAGGGTGCCGACGAAGGTCGGGCCGCCGCCGATCAGGCCGAGCAGCAGCAGCCGGCCCCACGTGGGCCGGTTCTGCTCGCCGGCCAGGGGAGCGGTGATGCCGAAGCCCTCGGTGGCGTTGTGCAGGCCGAAGCCGATGACCAGCAGCACGGCCAGCGCGATGGCGCCGGACGCGGCGGACTGGCCGATCGCCAGGCCCTCCGCGAAGTTGTGCAGGCCGATGCCGATGGCGATCAGCATCGAGAGCTTCGCCGGATCGAGGTCGTGCGCCATGCGCCGCTCGTAGCCGACCAGCCCGAGGAGCCCGACCGCGATGCCGCCGAACATGAGGGCGCCGTACCCGATCGCGGTGCCCCACTGGACGCCGCCGTCGGCGGAGAGCGCGGCGTCGGCGGGCTCCCAGGCGGCGGAGAGCACGTCCCAGACGAGGAAGACCAGGATGCCGACCGCGATCGCGTTCAGCAGGTTGCGCAGCACCGGCGCCGGCTTGGGCAGCCGGGCGATCGGCAGGCCGAGGAAGATGGTGCCGCCCGCGATCACGCTGAGGATCAAGGTCTTCTCGAAGGTCACAGGAACATAGGTTAGGCATCCCTCAGCTCATCTGGGAATCCCCGGATGCTGTGGCGATGGTCTCGGTACGCGCGGGACGGTGAAACGACCGCAGCCGGATCCGAGGGATCCGGCTGCGGGACATGGGGTGAGCGACGGGGCTCGAACCCGCGACCCTCGCGACCACAACGCGATGCTCTACCAGCTGAGCTACGCCCACCATGTGATGCACTCCGTGAGGAGCGTGGACGAGTGTAGTGGGACCGGGCCCGGTTCGTTCAATCGGTATGGCCCGACGCCCGGGTCATGGTCGGGTCAGGACGGGCCGAGGCCCGTGATCGACCCGCCGTGCCGGGCCGCCGCCTCCTTCGAGGCGTCGGTGTCCGGGCCGGGGAGCGGCACGAAGACGGTGTCGCGGTAGTAGCGCAGCTCCTCGATGCTCTCCTGGATGTCGGCGAGCGCCCGGTGGTTGCCGCGCTTGACCGGCGCCGCGAAGTAGGCGCGCGGGAACCAGCGCTTGGCCAGCTCCTTGATCGAGGAGACGTCGACGATCCGGTAGTGCAGGAACTCGTCGAGGGCCGGCATGTCGCGGGCCAGGAAGCCGCGGTCGGTGGCGACCGTGTTGCCGGCGAGCGGCGGCCGCGAGTCCGGCGGGCAGTGCTCGCGGATGTAGGCCATGACCTGCTCCTCGGCCTCCTGCAGCGTCACTCCGTTCGCGAGCTCGTCGAGCAGACCCGAGGTGGCGTGCATGTTGCGGACGAACTCGATCATCTGGTCCAGCGCCTCGGCAGGCGGCTTGATGATGACGTCGACGCCCTCGCCGAGGACGTTCAGGTCGAAGTCGGTGACCAGCGCCGCCACCTCGATGAGCGCGTCCGCGCCGAGGTCGAGGCCGGTCATCTCGCAGTCGATCCAGACGAGTCGTTCGTTCACGGTTGAGCACCCTACGCCGTACGTCGTCTCAGCAAGGGCTCAGCCGTACCGGATAACCTCCGGTCTCGTGGAACGTGGACTGCCCTGGGCGGGCGTGCTGGCCCGCCTGGTGGTGGGCGGCGTCTGGCTCGTCGCCGGAGCCCTCAAGGTGGCCACGCCGGGCGAGAGCATCAACGCGGTCCAGGCCTACCGGATCCTGTCGTCGTCGGCGGCCGAGTGGGTCGGCGTGAGCATGCCCGCGATCGAGCTCGTCGTCGGGCTCGCCCTCGTTGCCGGGGTGTTCGTCCGCGGGGCGGCGGTGCTGTCCGCGGTCCTGCTGCTCGCCTACATCGGAGCGATCGCGTCGGTGTGGGCGCGAGGCATGAACATCAGCTGTGGCTGCTTCGGTGGCTCCGGCACGGTGTCCGATCCGGCGTCGACGTACCCCTGGGAGATCGCGCGTGACGCCGCGCTTCTCCTCGGATCACTGCTCCTCGTGTGGCTGCGACGTACGCCGCTGGCCCTCGACTCCCTGCTCTTCCCGACCCGCCCCAGCGGCGTCGGACCCAGCCCTGTTGAAGGAGACTGACATGTCCTCGTCCGACAAGAAGGCCGCCGACCGCGCCGCGACCGCCGCGGCGATGCGCGCCGCGCAGGCCCGGCGCGAGTCACAGCGTCGGCTGCTGACCATCGGCGGCGTGGCGCTGGTGATGATCCTGATCGTGGGCGGGGCGATCGTGTACTCGATCGTCAGCAACAACAAGAACAACGACAAGATCGGCGCGGCCGCGGGCGCCACGGCGGCGGGCACCTACGGCGTCGTGATGGGTCCGGACAGCGCGACCCACAAGGTGATCATCTACGAGGACTTCCTCTGCCCGTTCTGCGGCGAGCTCGAGCGCGGCTCCGAGGCGCAGCTCGCGACGCTGGCGAACGAGGGCAAGGTGCAGGTGGAGTACCGGCCGTTCAACCTGCTCGGCCGGACCACGGACTCCTACTCGGTCGAGGCGGCCGGTGCGTTCTCCATCGTGCTCAAGGCAGCCGGCAGCGAGGTCGCGCTCAAGTTCCACAACCTGCTGTACCAGAACCAGCCGCAGGAGACGGGTCCCTTCCTGTCCACGACGGACCTCGTGAAGTACGCCGTCGAGGCCGGCGCGAAGGAGTCGGCGGTCAAGAGCCAGATCGAGAGCAACGCCGGGCTCCCGTGGGTGGAGGCGGCCAGCAAGGCCGCGGCGGCCACCGGCCTGAACGGCACGCCGACGATCATCGTCGACGGCTCGAAGATCGACGGCACGACCGCCTCCGCGCTCCTCGCGGCCGTCTCGTGAGCGACCTCGCCGGCTTCGTCGCCGGGCTGCCCAAGGCCGAGCTGCACGTCCACCACGTCGGCTCCGCGTCGCCGCGGATGGTGAGCGAGCTGGCCTCGCGCCACCCGGGGACCGTCCCCAGCGACCCCGACGCGTTGAGGCGCTTCTTCGAGTTCCGCGACTTCGCCCACTTCATCGAGGTCTACCTCGCCGTCGTCGACCTGGTGCGGACGCCGGACGACATCCGCTTCCTCACCTACGAGATCGGCCGCGAGCTCGCCGAGACCCAGTCGGTGCGGTACGCCGAGCTCACCTGCACGCCGTACACCTCGGTGCTGCCGGACGACCCGGACCGGGGCATGCCGATCGAGGC
>DATFHM010000057.1:0-9946 GCA_035248385.1 Nocardioides sp.
GACGCGACCGACTCCAGGATCACGTTGAGCTGGGGCGCGAGGTGGTCCAGCTCGGCATCGGACAGGTCGATCCGGGCGAGGTCGGCCAGGTGGCGCACCTCGTCGCGGGAGAGTTCGGGCATGGCGCCAATCCTAGGCAGCACGGCACCGGCGGCGGCCACCGGTCCGAGACCCTTGACCTACACGATGTAACCCACCTAGCCTCCCCTCAGACCTACACCGTGTAACCAACGTCGAGAGGCCTCCCGATGCAGCACACCGTCGGACAGCTCCTGAGCCGTCGTACCGTCGTCGGAGGCGTGGCCGGCGGCCTCGCCGCGTCGACCCTGCTCGACGTGGGCGACCTCGCCGAGGCCGCGACCACGCGCGGCCCGCTCCCCCGCAAGGTCGACGCGGTCGTCGTCGGCGGAGGGCTCTCCGGCCTGACCGCCGCCCGCCGGCTGCGCCGGGCCGGGCACTCGGTGCTCGTGCTCGAGGCGCGCGACCGGGTCGGTGGCCGGCTGCTCAACCACCACATCGACCGCCACCACGTCCTCGAGGCCGGCGGCGCATTCGTCGGCCCGACCCAGGACCACATCCTCGCCCTGGCCAAGGAGCTCGGCGTCGCGACGTTCAAGGAGTACGTCGCCGGCGACAACGTCTACATCAAGGGCGGCCAGCGCTCGACGTACACGGGCACCGTGCCGACCGACCTGCTCGTGCTCCCCGATGCCCTGCTGCTGCAGAGCCGGATCGACGACGTGGCCCAGCAGGTCGACGTGAACGCGCCCTGGAAGCACCCCCAGGCCGCCCAGCTCGACGCGATCAGCGTCGCGGACTGGGTCAAGCAGAACACCCTGCTGCCCGACGTGCGCAACCTGCTGCTCTGCTACCTGCAGCCCTGCTTCGGCTCCGACGGCCACAACATCTCGATGCTGTTCTTCCTCTGGTACATCGCCACGGCCGGCGACGAGAAGAACGTCGGCACCTTCGAGCGCTCCTCCGGTACGCCGGACGCCGCGCAGGACTCGCGCTTCGTGATGGGGTCGCAGGATGTCCCGCTGCGACTGGCCGCCGGTCTCGGCGACCGGGTCGCGCTCAACGCGCCGGTTCGCCGGATCGTGCAGCGCGACGGCCACGTCGACGTCACCACCCCGCGCGGCACGGTGCGGGCGAAGCGGGTCATCGTGGCGGCTCCGCCGCACCTGGTCCTCGGCATCGACTGGCACCCGATCCTCCCGGCCCGCCGGCGCAACCTGCTCCAGCACATGCCCATGGGCCACCTGATGAAGTGCGACGCCGTCTACGAGACGCCGTTCTGGCGCGCGCAGGGGCTGTCCGGGTCGGGCCTCGCCGACGCCGGCCCCACCCGCGCGGTCTTCGACAACTCCCCCGCCGATGGCAGCTACGGCGTGCTGCTCGCGTTCGTGGGTGGGTCGACGTGGGCGGCGTACGGCCGGCTCCCTCTCGCCGAGCGGCGCACGGCGATGCTGCAAGGCTTCGCCCAGATGTTCGGCGACCAGGCGCTGCACCCGATCGAGTACACCGAGCACGACTGGACGCTGGAGCGGTGGACCGGCGGCGGCCCCGTCGCGCTGCCCACGCTCGGCGCGGTGAGCACCTGGGGCGACAGCATCCGTACGCCCTTCCGCCGGGTCCACTGGGCCGGCACCGAGACCTCGACGTACTGGTCGGGCTACATGGACGGTGCCGTCCGGGCCGGCGAGCGCGCCGCACGCGAAGTCGCAGCGCTGCTGTGAGGGCGGCGATCGTCGAGGCCTGCCACCGGCTCGCTGCGGAGGGCCTGCTGATCGGCACGGCCGGCAACGTGAGCGTCCGCGACGGCGACCGGGTGTGGGTGACGGCGAGCGGAGCGGTCCTCGCCGACCTGACCGAGGACGACGTCGTCGAGGCCACCGACGAGCGGGCCACCTCGGAAGTCGCGCTGCACCTCGGCATCCACCAGACGTACGACGCTGGCGCGGTCGTGCACACCCACGCTCCCGTCAGCACGGCGGCGTCGCTGGTGATCGACGAGCTGCCGTGCATCCACTACCAGCAGCTCCTGCTCGGCGGCGCGATCCGGGTGGCGCCGTACGCCACCTTCGGGACGCCGGAGCTCGCCGAGCACGTGCGCGCCGCGCTCGAGGGCCGCAGCGCCGCCCTGATGGCGAACCACGGCTCGGTCACGCTGGGCGCGACGCTGGACCAGGCCGTCGAGAACGCTCTGCTCCTCGAGTGGCTGTGCGGTGTCTACCGCGACGCCCTGATCTTCGGGACGCCGCGCGTCCTCACCGCCCAGCAGCAGGAGGACGTCGTCCTCGCCGCGATCGCCCGCTCCTACGAAGGGTTGAGATGAAGACCGTCGCCTGCGTCGGGGTGCACGTCCTCGACATCCACGTCCGCACCGTCGACGCGATCCCGGAGGGCTCCTCGGGGGCGCTCGTCGACGAGATCCGGATGTCGCCGGCCGGCACGGCCGGCGGCACCGCCGTCGTCCTGGCCAAGCTGGGGGCGGTGGCCCGCAGCATCGGCGCGGTCGGCGACGACCCGATGGGCACGACCCTGCTCGGCCTGCTCGCCGACACCGGTGTCGACACCAGCGGCCTGGCCCGCGTGGCCGGGGTGCAGACCTCGGCCTCGGTGCTGCCGGTCAACGGCGACGGCGAGCGGCCCGCCTGGCACTGCATCGGCGCGAACGGGGCCGCGACGATCGACCCCACGTCCATCGACGGCGCCGACCACGTGCACCTCGGCGGGCCCGAGTTCCTCGGCGACACCGCACTCGCCCTGCTCCAGGCCGCGCACGACGCCGGTGCCACCACGTCGGTCGACATGCTCGCCCCCGGCGAGCCGATGTGGCTCGACGTCATCGCGCCGCTGCTGCCGCACGTCGACCAGTTCCTTCCCAACGACGAGCAGCTGCTCGGGCTCACCGGCGCCGCCACCCTCGAGGACGCCGCCGCCGTGCTGCTGGAGCGCGGCGTGGGCTGCGTCGCGGTGACCGCGGGGAGCCGTGGCGCGTTCGTCGCCACCACCGAGGGCGGCAGTTGGGTGCCGGCGTACGAGATCGACCTGGTGGACACCACCGGCTGCGGCGACGCGTTCTCGGCCGGCTTCCTGCTCGGCCGTGCGCTGGGCCGCGGCCACGAGGACGCCGCCCGGCTCGGCAACGCCACCGCGGCCCAGGTCGCGCAGGGCCTCGCCACCGACGCGGGCAGCTACGACCTCGCGTCGGTCGACGCGTTCGCCGCCTCCAGCCCCACCCGAGGAGCATCCCGATGACCCGCCGCCTGATCGCGATCCTCGCCCTGGCACTCGCCGCCGCCGGTCTCGGCCTCGTGTCGGGGGCGCACGCGGCGCCCACCCCACGCGTGGCCCCGGTGACCGTCGAGGTCGGGGTCGGCCAGGCCGACATCACGCCGTACACCGGCGGTTTCAAGGGCGGCTGGGCGTGCTCGTGCGCGAAGGCGCTCGGCCAGCAGACGCGGCTCTACGCCCACGCCGTCGTCCTGCAGCGCGGCACGCAGAAGGTCGCGCTCGTCAGCGCCGACCTCTCCTTCTTCGGCAACGGCATGCTGCGCGACGCGGCGAAGCTGCTCGCGAACCGCGGTTTCACCGACCGCAACATCATCGTGTCGGCGACGCACACGCACGGCTCGCAGATGGGCTTCATGAACTACGGCGCGTACAACACCGTGCTGCCCAGCGTCGACAACCTCGCCGACCTCGCGCTGCCGTCGACCCCCGCCGACCAGCTCATGTACAACCTGATGACCCGCCAGCTCGCGACCGCGATCCGCCGTGCCGACGACGACCGGCGGCCCGGCAGCATCGGCTGGGGCCACACCACGCTCTACGGCGTGACCCACAACCGCAGCCTCGAGGCACACCTCGCGGACTACGGGATCATCGAGGCGCCCGGCACCGGCAACGTCAGCCAGGACCCGCACGGGTACGACGGCACCGTCGACCCGGCCGTCGACGTGCTGCGCGTCGACCAGCGCCGCGGCGGCCGCTCGGTGCCGGTCGGCGTGTTCACGACGTTCGCCAACCACGGCACGATCGTCCAGCCGGACTTCGACTACTTCTCCGCCGACCACCAGGGCGCCGCCGAGCGGATCCTGTCGGCGCGGATCCGGCGCGCCGGCCACGCCCCCGCGTCGCAGACGGTCGTGACCGCCTTCGCCAACTCCGACGCCGGCGACATGAGCTCGGGGCTGGTGCACCGCGGCCCGGCGTACGCCGACGTGATCGGTGCCGCCGAGGCCCGCGCCATGTTCCGGGCGTGGCGGGCGGCCGGTCGCTCGATGACGACCATGCCGAAGCTGGCCGTGCGGTGGACCCGCGTCTGCATGTGCGGCCAGACCGTCGACGGCCACCCGACCGACAAGAGCCCGATCCTCGGGCTCGGCCAGGCCGCCGGGTCGGAGGAGGGCCGCACGATCCTCTTCCAGCTGGGCCTGGCCCACGAGGGCGACCACCTCCCGCTGTCCACGGGCGTCCAGGGCGACAAGGTGCAGCTGCTCAACGAGTCCGGCGAGATCCCCGGCGCGCTGCCGCTGAGCGTGCTGCAGGTCGACGACCGGATGCTCGTCACCTGGCCCGGCGAGGCGACGATCGGCGTCGGCGCGATGGTCCGCCAGGCGGTGCTGCCGATCGCTCGCAGCGCCGGCATGAAGGACGTCGTGTTCGTCGGCTACGCCAACGAGTACTCCGACTACTGGACCACCCCGGCCGAGTACGCGCAGCAGCACTACGAGGGTGGCTCCACGGTGTTCGGCCAGTACTCCTCGCTGGTCCTGCGCGACGGGCTGGTCGGCCTGGCGCGGTCGCTGGTCGCGCGGAGGCCCGCCCCGGCGGCGTACGCCTCCGACCCGAACCAGGGGCTGCACCTCACCACGGCCGCGTACGCCGCCGGGGCGGCCGCCGGCGTACCGACCAGCCAGCCCGCGACGACCGCGCGACTCGGCCACCCCGCCTTCGCCTGGACCGGCGGGGGCGACGGCGCGGACCGCCCGGTCGACCGCGCGTTCGTGACCGTGCAGCGCTGGACGTCGGGACATTGGACGGGCGTCGCGGACGACCTCGGCCTCCAGATGCTGTGGGGCGTGGACAGCAAGGGCGCGTACACCGCGCAGTGGGAGGTGCCGGCCTCGGCCCGCACCGGCCGCTACCGGTTCCTCGTCACCGCGAAGCGCTACCGGCTCGCCTCGCACCCGTTCACCGTGACGACAGGCGCGATCCTCACCCCGGTGACCACGGGCGGCGTCGTCCGGCTCGCGCTGCCCGCGGCGGGCGAGCGCGCCGACTGGACACCCCGTGCCGCCTTCGCCGGCGGCGGCCGGATCCGCTTCCTCGTCGACGGCCGCAGCGTGGTCGTCAGCTCGGCGACGACCGGGTTCGCCGTCCCCGCGGGCACCCACGTGTCGATCCCCGCCGGCGCGGCGCGCGACCGCTATGGCAACACCAACGCCGCGGCGGTGACGATCCGATGAGCGACGCGGTCGCCTCCGTCGAGGGCTTCAAGAAGGGGCGCGTCCCGCGCGAGGTGCGGGTGCGCCAGCTGCTCGACCACGCCGAGAGGCTGTTCCTGGCCGAGGGGTTCGACGGGTTCTCCATCGAGGACCTGTGCCGCGCCGCCGGGGTGAGCCGCCCGGTGGTCTACGAGCACTTCGGGTCGAAGGAGGGCGTCTACCTGGCCTGCCAGCAGCGGGTGCGCGACGAGTTCGACGAGGCCCTGCGCGCGGCCCTCGCCGGCACCGAGATCGACGAGATCATCCGCGAGGTCGCCGACGTCTACTTCGGCATGCTCGAGGCCGACCCCCGGCGCTGGCTGTTCGTCTTCGGGTCCACCTCGGGCTTCGCCGGGCCGATGGCCGAGACCCTCTACGACATGCGGCTGGAGACGATCCGCGGCATCGCCGCGCTGGCCGCCGCGCTGCGTCCCGATCTTCCCGAGGAGCAGGTCACGGCGGTGGCCCACATGGTGTCCGGGGCCGGCGAGGAGCTCGGTCGCTGGTGGATGCGCAACCGGCAGGTCCCCCGCGCCCGGATCGTCGACTACTACGTGGCCGGCACCCGACTGCTGGCGCGGGACCTGCCGCGCATCTGATCTCGAAAGGCGGACGCGCGGGGTGGCGGAACTACCCCGGACGGACGCATCTGCGCAGGTCAGGGGCCACTGAGAAGAAATTCCGGTGGCGCAATCGGGAGCACTTTCACTAATGTCTATTGACTTAGTAGCGTTATTGGCATGGACCCCGTTCGACCCCGCGCCGACCGCGCCCGCCAGGTCGCCGACGTGCTCCGGCGGCAGGTGCTCGCCGGTCACTTCGAGACCGCCCTCCCCTCCGAGGCCGAGCTCGTCGAGGAGTACGGCGCCACCCGCAACACCGTCCGCGAGGCGCTGGCCCTGCTCCGGGCCGAGGGGCTCGTCGAGCGCTGCCCCGGCGTCGGCACCACGGTCGTGGCCCACAAGCACAGCCACGGGCTGGAGCGGCTGCAGGGGCTCGGCGAGGTCTTCCACGGCCGCGGCACGATCCACAACGAGGTCCGCGCGCTCAGCGTGGTCCGGCCCCCGGCCGCCGTCCGCGACCACCTGCACCTGGGCGCCGACGACGAGGTCGTCTTCATCGAGCGGCTGCGCCGGCTCGACGGCATACCGCTGAGCCTGGACCTGACCTACCTCGCCCCCGACCTCGGCCACCAGCTGCTCGGCCGCGACCTGGCCAACAACGACGTCTTCGCGCTGCTCGAGGAGGTGTCCGGGCAGCGGCTCGGCCACGCCGACCTCGTGGTCGAGGCCGTGTCCGCGGACCCGCACAGCGCGGCCGTCCTCGACGTACCCCGTCATGCCGCGCTGCTCATGGTCGAGCGGCTCACGCACCTGGAGGACGGCCGCCCCGTCGACTTCGAGTTCATCCGGTTCCGCGGCGACCGGCTCACCCTGCACGGCTCGACGAGCCGCCAACCTCGGGAGACCCGATGACCAAGTCCAGCTGCTCCGACGGCAGCGCCCACATCCCCCTCGTCGACTTCCGCGCCCAGGTGCCGGTCTCGGTCGACCAGTCGCTGTGCATCGAGGGCTGCAACCTCTGCGTCCAGGTCTGCCCGCTCGACGCGCTGGCTATCGACCCGGAGACCAACAAGGCCTACATGCACGTCGACGAGTGCTGGTACTGCGGCCCCTGCGCCGACCGGTGCCCCACCGGGGCCGTGACCGTCAACATCCCCTACCTCCTGCGCTGACGCGCCCCGACCTCCTGAGGAGAACCACCGTGAAGCGCACCCGCCTGAAGCGCACCGTCCCCCTGCTCGCCGCCGGCCTGCTGACCACCGCCCTGAGCGCTTGTTCCGTGGCCGGCGCGTCGGATGCTGACGTCGTCGTGATCGGCTACCAGTCCAAGACGATCAACACCGTCACCGCGGGCACCCTGCTGCGCGACCTCGGCTACTTCGAGGCCGACCTGAAGAAGGTGGACCCGAACATCAAGGTGGAGTGGCAGGACTACGACACCGGCGCCCCGATCACGGCGCAGATGCTCGCGGGCAAGATCGACATCGGCTCGATGGGCGACTACCCGCTGCTCATCAACGGGTCGCGGGCCGGCACGGGCGACGACGGCGACTCGCTGCTCTCGGTGACCGGCTACAACGCCAAGGGCGCGCTCAACGGCGTCGTCGTCGGCGCGGACTCCCCCGCGCGGACGCTCGCCGACCTCAAGGGCAAGAAGATCTCCGCCAGCGTCGGCTCGGCCGGCCACGGCACCCTGATCCAGGCCCTCACCAAGCTCGGCATCGACCCCACCAGCGGCGTCACCGTCGAGAACCAGGACCCGCCGGTGGGCGCGTCCGCCCTCCAGGCCGGCTCGGTCGACGCCGTCTCCCAGTTCGTGGCCTGGCCGGGTGTGCTGGCGTTCCGCGACGACGCGCGCCTCGTGTACGACGGTGGCGAACTCGGCCTGCCCACGCTGCACGGCACGGTGGTCCGCAACGAGTACGCGAAGGACCACCCCGACGTCGTCAACGCCTTCCTGCAGGCGCAGATCCAGGCCACGGCCTACTTGCACCAGCACCCGGTCGAGGCCGCCGAGAAGGTCGCCGCCGCCACCGGCCTGCCGCCGGAGGTCGTCTACCTCTACAACGGCCGCGACGGCATCTCCACCTTCGACCCGACGATCAAGCCCGCGCAGATCGCCGCCCTGAAGCACGACGTGCCCTTCCTGAAGTCGATCGGCGTGCTCACCGACCCCGTCGACGTGGACGCCTTCGTGAACCCGTCCTTCATCAAGAAGGCCCTCGGATCGGCGTACGCCAAGGAGGTGGGGCAGGCCGGCAACCCGGCCGCGATCACCGGCACCGACCACGTCTGCCACACGAGGATCACGGCCACTCCCGCCGACCAGGCGAAGGCCGGCGAGGTGTGGGTGCAGGACGAGGCCGAGCCGCGCCCGGTCGCCGACGCCGACTGCCTGCTGCGGACCATCGCGCAGGTCCAGGCGCACGGCGGGACCGTGCGGGCGTCGTATGTCAACGACACGCTGACCGGCACCCGGTGGTTCGCCGACCACATGGTGTGGCTGATGTCCGGCACGCACTTCCTGCCGTTCGCCACCCAGGAGTCGGCCGGCACCTACGCCAAGGCGCACCCCGGCACCACCCCGATCACGTACGCCGACGCGGTGAAGGCCTCCTGATGAGTGCCCTCCTCGACGCCCCGGAGGTCGCGGTCGACCTGGCCGCCGACGTACCGAAGGCTCCCGCGCGGCGGCGCCGCCCGCACCTGCGGCGCTGGGCGGTCCGGCTCGCCTCGGTCGCCACGGCGATCGGGATCTGGCAGCTGCTCACCGCGAACGACGTCGTCCTCTGGCTGCGCTTCAACCGGCTCCCGGGTCCGGTCGACGTGCTCGACGCGTTCCGGGTCCAGCTGGGCACCAGCCTCTACTACGAGGACGTGGTGCAGAGCCTGGTCCGGATCCTGTCCGGCTTCGCGATCGCGTCGGTCCTCGGTGTCGCGCTCGGCATCGTGCTGGCCCGCTCGCAGTGGGCCAGCGACATCCTCCAGCCGCTGCTGGAGATCGCCCGCCCGATCCCGGCGATCGCCCTGGTGCCGGTGGCGATCCTGCTGTTCCCCACCAGCGAGCAGGGCATCGTCTTCATCACGGCCACGGCCGCGTTCTTCCCGATCCTGGTGAGCACCCGGCACGCCGTCCGCGCCCTGCCCGTGGTGTGGGAGGAGGCCCTGCTGACCATGGGTGCCTCGCGGCTGCGGGTGCTGTGGTCGGTGGTCCTGCCCGGGATCGTGCCCGGCATCTTCAGCGGCCTGTCGGTCGGCATGGGCGTCGCGTGGATCTGCGTGATCTCCGCGGAGATGATCTCCGGCGACTTCGGCCTGGGCTACCGCACCTGGCAGGCCTACACGATCGTCGACTACCCGCACGTCCTGGTCGGCATGTTGTCCATCGGCGCCATCGGCTGGGTCACCTCCGGCTGCGTCGAGCTGATCGGCCGGCGGCTGACCCGCTGGCTCTCGTCCGAGCAGAGGAGCATCCGATGAGCACCGCCGCCTCCGTCACCGCCGACTCCGTCTCCCTGGGGTACGCCGGCGAGCGGATCGTCTCCGGCCTCGACCTGAGCGTCCGGGCCGGCGAGATCCTCGTCGTGCTGGGCCACTCGGGCTGCGGCAAGTCCACCCTGCTGCGGGCGATCTGCGGCCTCGTGCCGCCCCTCGACGGCACCCTCGCGGCCGGGCCCGACCGCATCACCGGGCCCGGCGCCGATCGGACGCTGGTCTTCCAGGAGGACGCGCTGCTCCCCTGGCGCAGCGCCCGCCGCAACGTCGAGCTCGCGCTCGCGGTGCAGGGCGTGCCGCGCGCGGAGCGCCGGCGCCGGGCCGCGGAGTGGCTGGACCGGGTCGGCCTGACCCGGTTCGCCGACCGGCTCCCCGGCCAGCTCTCCGGCGGCA